>JASLZL010000013.1 GCA_030754885.1 Rhodospirillales bacterium
CTGGCATGGCAATCCGAATCGTGGCTGCGCCCGCCTTTCGCCCAAGACGAGCTGGATTTCCTCCTTGCCTGTACCCGATGCGACAAGTGCGTCGAGGCTTGCGAATTCAATGTCCTGTTCAAGTTGCCGGCAAACATGGGAACGACGGTGGCCGGCACGCCCGCCATGGACCTGCTCAACCGGGGCTGCCACTTGTGCTTGGACTGGCCCTGCGTCGGAGCTTGCGAACCGAGGGCATTGAAACTCCCCGATCAGGGCAACGTCTTGGCCAAGCTGGCCCGGGTGCGGATCAATACCGACACCTGCCTTCCATATTCGGGTCCGGAATGCGGCGCGTGCGCCGATTCGTGCCCGGTCCCGGGTGCTCTTGAATGGGAAGGCGGGGTCAGGCCCGTCATCAACGACGAGCTCTGCACCGGATGCGCATTGTGCCGCGAGGCCTGCATCGTCGATCCCAAGGCGGTTACGGTCTCCGCCTTGGTTCCCGATGGAAGGGAGACAGCGCCAATTTCATGAAGACGGAAGTGGCGTGATTACCCTGTGGTCTCGGTCTGACCCGACATCGCCGAGCGGGTGATGGCTTCGAACACCGCGACACCGTGAATCGCTTGATCCACCGGCAGGGGATAGGCCGGGCCGCCCCTGGCGGCGACGGCGAAGGCCTCTAGCTCGGCGCGTCGGGTATCGAAGAAGGGATAGTCGACGACTTTGGACTCGACGCCGATGAGGCGGACCTCAAGGCGCCTTTCATCGCGGATCTCGGCCCACCCCTTGGAACCGAACACCTGAAGCCGCCATAAAGAGGCGGTTGCCGACAAGGCCGCCAGGTAACCGGACATGCCGTTCTCGAACCCGAACAACATGGAAGTGGTGTCGTCGATTTCATCGACGAGCACTTGGCGCAGGCTTAGGGCGTGGATCCGCTCAATGGGGCCGAAGAGGCCGATCATCGCATCGACCATATGAATTCCCGAGCCGGCCATGCCGCCGGACGGCGTTTCGGCCGCACTGGCCCGCCACTGGTCGCCCTTGTAGTCAAATCCCGAAGCCCCCGAAAAGTTGGCCTCGACATGAAGCGCCTGGCCCAGCTCTCCGTCGGCCAGAAGACGGCGCACCTCGGCAATGGCGGGCAGAAAGCGCCGGTTGTGGCCAAGCGCCAGCACCATGGAGGCCCTGTCCGCCGCTGCCACCGCCTTCTTGGCATCGGTCTCAGTCAGGGTGAATGGCTTTTCGACGAATATGTGCTTGCCGGCAGCGGCGGCGGCGACCACCTGATCGACGTGCTGGGAATGGGGCGTCGCCAACACCACCGCGTCGATGGCCGGATCGTCCAAGACCTGGGTGTAATCGTCAAGGAGCGGGATGCCATGAAGCTTGGTGAAATCGACAGCTTTGGCCGGCGTTCGGGTGACGCCGGCGGTGAACTGGATATGCTCGCTCTGTCCCTGGACTGATTCGACCAGGATTTGGCCCCACCGACCAAGGCCAATGATTGCCGCTTTGATCATCGTCGTTCCCCACCACCAGCGAATGCAAACCTTTCCTAGCAAGTGGGTAAGTGCTACGGCAAGCGCGAAGGGCCGCTCAGTACGACGATATGTTTCTTTTTCAACAGTCCTTAAGGATATACCGTGATATCGCGTCTCTCCCGAGCGTGCGGCAAGATACCCGCCTCGGTCCGCGGCGCGATTTGGATGATTTTGGCTGCTGGCCTTTTCGCGTCGCTCACCGCCCTGGTACGGCACGTGTCGGCCAGCGTACCGCCGGTCGAAATCGTCTTCTTCCGCAGTGCCTTCAGCCTTCTTTTCATGCTGCCATGGGCGCTAAGTACCGGCGTCGCCAATTTACGCACCCGCCGCCTCGGCTTGCATGGTCTTCGCGCCTTGACCGCCCTTGGCTCCTTCATATGCTGGTATCTTGCCTTCGCCGTGATGCCCATCGCCGAGGCGACCGCGCTCACCTTCACGGCCCCGCTTTTTGCCACCATAGGCGCGGTCTTTTTTCTGGGTGAGGTCGTTGAGCCGCGCCGCGTATCGGCCATTATCATCGGCTTTGTCGGCGCCATGGTCATCCTCAGGCCAGGGATCGAGGTGATTACCCTGCCGGCCCTGCTCGTCTTGGCGGGGGCCGCCTTCTACGCCATCTCCGTGTTAGCCATCAAGTCGTTGTCGCGCACCGAGAGCGCGGGCACGATCGTAATTTATCTCGGAATTCTGATGACGCCGATGTCTCTCATTCCAGCACTCTTTTTCTGGACCTTGCCGTCGCTCGAAACGCTGGCGTGGCTGGCGGGGATTGGTCTGGTGGCGACGTTCTCGCAATTGACTCTGTCACGCGCACTTAGGGTTGCCGATGCAACCGCGGTCCTGCCCTTCGAATACTCAAAGCTGATCTTCGCTGCCATTCTCGGCTATGCGGTTTTCGGCGAACAGCCCGACCTCTGGACCTGGACGGGCGCGACGATCATTTTCTTGGCGACGCTTTACACGGCGCGCCGCGAGGCGTTAAGCGGGACACGCCAATCGTAAGACGGGTTCACGAGCTGCGCCGATCTGCCTTCGCTCGGCGCTCCGACCCTTGCCTCTTCTCCCCTTTTCGGCGTTCGCCGGTACGCTTCTCTGAGGCCCCCTCGTCTTTCGTTCCGCGCCCTCTTCTATCGCCCGAACCGCGCCGGTCCTTGTCACGACGGTCGCCGGCCTTACGCCTAGGCGAGGACCGACAGTACCGGGTCAGGAATCCCGCCGAGCCAAAGCCGAAAATGAGAAAGATCAATGCACCCAGAGCTTCCGGCCACCAATCTCCTGGTGTTTCCGGCGATTCGAGCGAAGGTTCCTCCGCCCCCTTCTTGCTGGACAGATCGGGAATCTTGAACGCGGAGAAAGGCTTGTCGATTCGCGGGGTCGGCCGCTTAAAGGTGACCTGGCCAAAACAGAGGCGGGGGATGTCGGTCTCATCGTCGAGGCGCAAGGCGGGAACAACGCGCCCGGAAATCGCACCGATGGTCCTGATGTAACGAACGACGAGGTCCGTCCGCCCCTTCGCCTTGAGGATAAAACCCACGTCGTCCGTTCGGCCGTCATTGTTCGTGTCGATGGTGAAGACCCGCGACAACCAAAAGTCCGTCCCCCCAACGCTTACGTCCTTCGCCTGCCAGAACTCACTCAGCTTCTTGTCGCAGGTCGCTTGAGCCGCCAAGGCCCGGCGGGCCGCGAACTGATCCGTGGTGGCCCTGGCCGCCTTGGGCGATGGTACCGGGATAGGGCGGCCTTCACTCCGCACGGATGTTGCAACCTCAATCGCCACGGCTCCCGGCCACCATCCGAAAACGAGGGCCACGAGGACAGCCAGAAACATTGTTCGCTTAAGGCGCGAGGTGCCAAGACACCCCATCGCCCAATCAGACCACCCGCTATGCCCTTCCCTGCCCACCGGATCAATCCCCGGAATGGTTAATGGATATAACCTCCAGCTCGATGTCGCCGGACGGCCGCTTCCAGGTGATGACATCTCCGACTTGGGCACCCTGCAACGCCTGCGCCAAGGGCGAGACCCAGCTCACTTTACCCTGTTCGGCATCCGCCTCGTCCTCGCCGACAATGGTGTATTCCGCCACCGCTTCTGTCTCGTCCGCAACACCCACAATGGCACCGAAACAAACCTCCCCGTCGGGCTGGTCGGCGGCATCGACTGGGATGGCGCTCTCGATTCTGCCTTTCACGTACCGGATGTCGCGATCCACCTGGGTCAGGGGTAGCTTGTCCGCCAGATCCTCGGAGGCCGAGAGATGCCGGCGCCTATCTTCCAGTTCGGCGAGTCGCGTTCCAAGCTCCGCCTGCCCCGCCGCCGTCACGTAGTTGGGATGGGGACTTTGAGGCAAATCGAGCTGGTCGTCACCCGCCATATCTCCGTCGGGCTCTTTGACGAAGGCGCGGCTCATCGGTCAATCTCCTGCTGTCGAACTTGAATGGTATCAGGTTTTTCAGGTCCCATGGGTCGTCACGATGGAAAAGCCGTCGCCGCGGGCACCGTCGGCGAGCGCCTGGTGGCTTCCGTTGTGGCCCGGTATGCCCGAAACGAACCCTCCGGGCCATGTCCCCGAACCACAAAGATAGAGGCCGCCAACAGGCGTACGATAGTCCGCCAAACCGGGTACCGGCCGGTTGGCGAACATCGACGCCAGTGTCATATCGCCGTGTAATTGATGGCCCTCGACGAGGCCGAATTCGTCCTCCAGGTCTTTGGGGCTATAGAAACAAGCATCCTCAATGATGTCCTTCAGGTTGGGCACGTAATCGGCCACCGTGTCGATGATGCGCTGGCCGAAGCGGTCTTTCTCTGTCGTCCAGTCACCGTCTTCCAGGTGATAAGGCGCGTGCCAGCAGTTGAGGCTCATCAGATGTTTGCCGGGCGGGGCCAGGTTGGGGTCCATCACCGAAGGCGTCAGACCCATGATGCGGGGTTCGCGCGACATCCGGCCATTCTTGGCGTCCTCATAGCCCCGTTCCAGGTGATCGACGCTGGGGGCAATGCGGAACTGGCACGCGGCGAACGCCTCGACCGCGTCCACCGGCGCGGCGCGAAAGCGGGGCAGGCCGCCAAGCGCCAACACCGCCTTGAATGCGCAGCCCCGCATACGGCGCCCTTCAAGCCGGGTGCGAAGGTCTTCGTCCAGGTGCCGGGAGTCTACGAGATCGAGCAACGTCGTCTTGGGGTTGAGGTTGGACAACACAAGGGGAGCATCGATCTCCTCGCCGTCGGCCAGCACAACACCCTCGGCCTGGTCGCCGGCGCCAACCTTCACCTTGATCACGGCCGCCTCGGTGCGGATGACGGCGCCCGAGGCCGTGATCGAACACGCCATGGCCTCGGCGACGCTGCCCATGCCGCCGCGCGGCAAGCCGGTGGAGCCGCGCAGAGGTTGCACACGAGGATCATGCTGGGCCTCGACGGTCATGGAATTTAACGACATCGGACGTTGCAGGAGCGCCAGGAGCGATCCCGGCGAGGACGGTCCATAGTTGCCACCGAACATGCTCATCAAGGCTATAAGGACCTTGATCTCATCAGACTCCAGGCGATCGTCGAGAAAGTCCCGGGTATTGCCGAACATGATGGTGGCAAAGTCGGCTTCGTCTTTTGGGGATTTCAGGCGCGCCACCATCCCACCCAAGCTCGGCGGCGGCGCGAATAGAGAAACGCCCAGCGTCTTGCCGAAGTTGGTAAAAAATTCAAAGATTTTGTGATAGGCCGCGATATCGCGTTCCGAGAACTTGCCCAACTCCGCCTCGACGCGCGACCGGTCCCGCCATCCGACAAAAGCCCGGCCGTCGGGAAAGGGATGCACCATGGCCGGGTCGGGCTTATCGAAAAAGAGGCCGAAGCGCTCCAGCTCCATGTCGCGGACGATTTTCGGTTCCAGAGAACCCGGCGAGTTGCATATCGCACCCCGATAGCCGGGAAAGAATTCTATCGGCCCGCAAGGGCCGCCAACCACGTGGCGGCGTTCCGCGACCAAGACGCTCAATCCACTCCGCGCCAGGTAATGGGCCGCCACCATGCCGTTATGGCCACCGCCAATGACGATGGCATCGTAACGATTGGACATGTTCCGCTTTCCCCCGGAGTCTTCTTGGCGGACCATTCTAATGTCCGTGGCCTCAACCGCAATCGGCAAACCCCGATTAGCGCCGACGCCGTTCCCCGGCCCCCTTCCGCCCTTAGTCCACGGTTATCCTGGGCGAGCCCTCCACCATGGTACCGATCACGGCAGCCGCCCCGTAGCCGCGTTCATGGAACAGGCCCAGCACCGCCTCGGCCTCGCCAGGGGCACACGAAACCAGCAGGCCGCCACTGGTCTGGGGATCGCAAAGCAGGTCCTTGCGCCACGCCGGCAGTGCCGCGGAAAGGTCGATCTCGGTGCCGTAACTAGCCCAGTTACGCGCCGCGGCACCGGTGGAAAGGCCGCCCTTGGCCAAGCGCTTGGCAGTCGGCAAGGCCGGCAGGTGGGCCTCCATTAGGCGCGCCGCCAGGCGACTGGCGCGGCATACCTCCATGAGATGGCCCAGCAGGCCGAAGCCGGTAACGTCGGTCATGGCATGAACGCCCGAGACCTCGGCCAGTTCCATGCCAATGTCGTTGAGCTGGGTAGTCGTGGCCAGCATCTCGGCGTAGCCGTCCTTGTCCAACTGTTCCTTCTTAAGGGCGGCGCTGAGCACACCGACACCAAGGGCCTTGCCCAGAATTAAGATGTCACCGGCCTGGGCATCACCGTTGCGTTTGACGTGCCGGGGGTCGACGAGGCCGACGGCGGCCAGGCCGTAAATTGGTTCCGGGGCGTCGATGGAATGGCCGCCGGCGACGGGGACGCCAGCGGTCCGGCAAGCCGCCTGACCGCCCTCCAGGATGCGCCGAATGACGTCGACGGGAAGCGTGTCGATCGGCATACCAACGACGGCCAGGGCCAGAACGGGCCGACCGCCGACGGCGTAAACATCGGACAGCGCGTTAACCGCGGCGATACGCCCAAAATCGAAGGGATCGTCAACGATGGGCATGAAGAAATCAGTGGTGGCGACCAGAGCCTGGCGGTCGTCGATACGGTATACTGCGGCGTCGTCGCTGTCCTCGGCGCCCACCATCAAGGCGTCATCGGTGGGCCGCGGCAATGTCGACAATATCTCGGACAACAGCGCCGGCGCGATCTTGCAGCCGCAGCCGCCACCATGAGACAGGTCGGTCAGGCGAATCGCATCGGAATCCATGATTACCGGCCCCTTGCATGGGAAATTGGCGGAAGAGGTGGGGGTCGAACCCACCGGAGACGCCTAGCGCCCCCCACCGGATTTGAAGTCCGGGCGCCCCACCGGGGACGTTGCCCTTCCGGTGACGATCCTAAGCCCCAAGCCGGCAGCGGATCAAGGCAGGCGCCGTCGCGGCGCAAGGAGCACGTTGTGAGATACGGCGTTGGCATCGAGAGAGCTATCGACATCGACAATCGTTATATGTTCCAAGAACCGTGACAGGTTTGGGGAAACGCGTCTATTGTACTAAATGCTTGGGCTTCCTGATGCCGGCCCAGGTTATTCTTGTCACGATCATGGGGTTGAACATGTTGGCGAACTGGCTTGCGGACGCATTGAACCCGATAACGCGGGGAAGGTGAAATTGGCGCGAATCCGAACTCCATTCCCCCTGGTCACCCGGTCTGTTCCCCGCATGAGCGTCAGGCCGGAGAACACTGTCCTCTTGATCCAGGACATGCAGCGCTTCTTGGCGGATTCCCAGGCCGGCATGGCGGACGTCGCCCGCCACCGCGGGGTGTCAACCGAGTTCGACGAGTACTACGAACAGGTGGCGTCGGCGACCGACAACATCGCCAACCTGCGAGACCAACTGGCGGGTTTCGGCATTCCCTCGTGTCATACCCGTTGGGTCCGGGAGCGCCCGGCGTTGATGACGCCCCTTCAGCGGGCGCTCGACATCCTGCCCGAGGCCGATGACGCGGCGGCGGAGATCGTCGAGCCTCTGGCCCCGACGGACGAGACGGATGTCTTCCTCAAAGGGGGAATGGGCGCGTTCTCCTCCCCCACTCTAAGCACGGCGCTGGCCGAACGGCGCATCGAGAACTTAATCGTATGCGGTGTGATTACCGAATTCGGAATTCAGGCCACGATTCTCCAGGCCATGGATTTGGGATACCGGCCGCTGCTTGTCGGCGACTGTTGTGCGTCGATGACCTACGCGAGCAAGGATGTGAGCCTGGACGTCTTGAGCTTCGGCGTCGCCAAGGTGCGGCCGTGGCGCGAGTTGTGTTACAACCTGGATGCCTTGAAACATGACGACGTGGCTGTTCTTTAAGGAGCAGGCGCGGCGGTCGAGGGTGCTTCGCAAAGGAGTCCGCCCATGAAGAAAGTGCATACGGTTCGCGGTCCCATCGATCCGGACCAGATGGGTTTTACCCACACCCACGAGCACATTCTGTGCGACGCGCGGATGACCCATCGAACCGATCCGCCAACGCGGGGCGCCTACATGTTGCTGGACGATCACGAGCGAGCCGTGAGCGAGTTGAAAAAATATAAAGATCTGGGCGGCGGCAGCATGGTCGAATTGACCACGCCCGCCTGGGGCCGCGACATCAAGATCTTGAAGCGTATCTCCGAAGACAGCGGTGTCCACATCGTTGCCACGGCGGGCTTCTATACGTGGCCCTTCATTCCCCTCCAAGTCGATGAGCACCCGATCACCCAACTCGCCGACGATCTAATCGTCGAATTGACCCAAGGCGCCGATGGCGCTGAGGCGACCGCCGGGATATTGAAATCGGCGATCCATTTTGACCGCATCGGCGGCGTCGAGGAGAAATGCCTGCGCGCCGTGGCGCGGGCTTCCATCGCCACCGGAGCGGCGATCACCACCCATACCGCGGGCAACAGGCACCAGGAGATCCCCGGTGGCAATGTCGGCATGCAGCATGTGAGAATCCTGCGCGAAGAGGGGGTATCGCTGGACCGGCTGGTGGTCGGCCACACCGACGAACATCCTGAAATCGAAGTCCTCTCGGAGCTTGCCGAGCTTGGCTGTTACGTGCAGTTCGACGTCCTGAAAAAGACCCACTATATGCTGGACCTGACCCGGGCGAAGCTGACACGGGAAATGATTCGCCGCGGACACCTGAACAGAATCCTCCTCGGCACCGATCGCTGCCGGCAAGTGGAGCTCTATGAGGAGAACGGAGGCGTCGGCTACACGTATATCCTGGAGACCTTCATCGACATGTTGAAGACGGAGGGCGTTTCGTCGGCGGAGATCAATCAGATTTGTTGTGTCAATCCGGGAGAAATGCTCGCCTTTGGGTGAAGCGTCCGGGACTGCGCGACGCTCTGGTGAAGATTACGCGGGGCGCAGGTGAACGAGCTGGTCGGCGAAGGCGGCTTCGTCTTCCAGGCAGCGCAGGTCGAGGATGCAGGCGCCGTCGTGCATCCGACCGATAACCGGAACCGGCAGCCCCCTGAGCGCCCGGACGATTCTCTTGAGCGCGGCGCCAGAACCCCGCTTGCCGGTTACGGGGCGGATGACCAGGGCGGCGCTGGGCAGCCGTTCGACGGGTAGAGAGCCACTGCCGATCTGACTTTGGCAGGGCGACACGTCCACCGTCGCCGTTTCAGCCAGGCACCCGGCGAGGATCGGCATCAGTCGCCGCGCCTGGGCCTCGATCTCCTCGGCCGGCCGACTGAGGTGGCGCAAGGTCGGCAGGCGCTCAGCCAATCTGTCGGGATCGGTGTGGAGGCGCAGCACCTGGGCCAGTGCCGCGATGGTCATCTTGTCGAGACGCATGGCGCGCTTCATGGGGTTGCGGCGGATGCGGGCGACCAGATCGGCGCGCCCGGCAATGATGCCCGCCTGCGGGCCGCCGAGCAGTTTGTCGCAGCTGAATGTGACCAGATCGGCGCCCTGGGCCAGGGTCTCGGCCACCGTCGGCTCGTGGGGGAGACCGTAGCGGTCGAGGTCAATCAGCGTGCCGCTGCCCAGATCGACGACCAGCGCCACGCCGTGGTCGCGGGCCAGCGCCGCCAACTCGCCGACCGGAACGGCGGTGCTGAAGCCCTCGACGATGTAATTGGACGTATGTACCTTCATGAAAAGCGCCGTCCTGGAACCGACGGCGGCGGCATAATCCTTGGCGTGGGTGCGGTTGGTCGTTCCCACCTCACGCAGCCGACTGCCGGCCCGCGCCATGATGTCGGGCATGCGGAATGAACCGCCGATCTCAATCAGCTCGCCGCGCGACACCGCCACCTCCTTGCGCAGTGCCAATGTATTGAGGGTCAACAGTACGGCGGCGGCGTTGTTATTGACGACGCAGGCCGCTTCGGCGCCGGTCAAGCGCAAGACAAAATCCTCGACATGGTCGTCGCGTTCGCCCCGGCGCCCGGCGTCGAGATCGAATTCCAAATTGCTGGGCCCGCCGGCTACCGCCACCATGGCCTTGATGGCCTCAGGCGGCAGGACTGCCCGGCCTAAGTTAGTGTGCAGCACGGTTCCGGTCAGGTTGAAGACCGGACGGAGCGACGGCGCCGAGCGTTCCTCGATCGTCGCCAGGACCCTGGCCGCGATGGCCTTTTGGGTGCTCAGGGGCCGTGCCGCCTCGCCCTCGGCGGAGAGCCGTCGGCGTACATCATCAAGGACTGCGCGCACTGCCTCGGTGGCGACCGGGCGCCCATGGGTCTCAATCAGGGATCGGACGGCGGTCAGGCGCAGCACGCGATCCACCGATGGAACGGCGGCCTGGATGGATGGTACGTCGCGAGACCCCATGGACAACGCTCACCGCACCCCCGCTCAGCCGCCCGAGCGCGCTACTGGACGATCTTCCAGGTCCCGTCCGCTTGCCGACAGGCGCGGCCGATGGCCTTTTCCTGGCGTCCGTCGATGGTGACGGTGGACTCGTACTCGCGGCAATCCTGGTTGGACGCGGTCTGGTAGGTGCGGGTTGGCGTGACGGTCCCCGCATGGCCGGAATCGGGGTTTCTCCACGTCGAGGTCTGACCGGACCTGCCGGTTTCCAGGGCATTCTGGGCGGTCCGCTCGGCGTACATGCGATCGGCCTTGTCGAGGGACTTGCCGGCCTCGCTGCCCAGCCAAGCGCCGCCGAGCGCGCCGATGGCAACGGCCGCCAGCTGGCCCTTGCCGCTACCCATCTGGGACCCCGCCAAGGCACCCAGGCCGGCGCCGATAAGGGTGCCGCCAGTCTGTTTCGGATTGTCCTGCATGCTCTGGCAGGCGCCAAGTGAAACGGCGACGACGGCGGCCATGGTGACGCGGGCGATTGTCATGATATGCGTACCTCCAAACATCTGTTGAACGGCAATTCGGATGCCGCTCGGTAGGTTTCATTATAGAGCAAAACCGTATTTTTTGCCACCGTCCCGATTGCCGGCCAGCGATACCAACCGAAAGAAGACGTTCAATCGACGGGAGTCGTCCAGTCGGGATCGTCGTGCTTTTGCCAATAAAGGTCGGTGAACCGCGCCGTGACCGGGCCCGGCTTGCCGTCGCCGAGCGGGATACCGTCAATCCGCGTCACCGCCATGATTCCGCCCGCCGTCGAGATGATGAAGGCCTCGTCAGCGGCACCCAGCCGGTCGGCCGCGAGCGGGCACTCGTCGGCCCCAATGCCAAGCTCGGCGCACAGCTCCAACGTTGTTGCGCGCGTGATCCCCTTGAGGGTTCCTTGCCCGGGGGTTGTCACCCGCCCGCCTGTAACGGCGAACAGGTTAAAACCGGGACCTTCGGTGATGTTGGCGTCCTCGTCGACCAACACCACGGTTTCGGCGTGGTGCTCGTAAGCCTCGAAGGTACCCTTGATGAAATCCAGCCAGTGATAGTTCTTGATCGTCGGATCGACCGACCGGCTGGGAATGCGGTTGACGGTGCTGATGAACAGGTTGAGGCCCAGGCGGCGTTGCTCCTCATTGGCCACCCAACTGAACGGAATGGCGAAGGCGATGAAGCCGTTAACGGCCTCGCGCGGGTCGCGGCTATAGCCGGGCGCGGTGCCGCGGGTGCAGATCATCTCGACATAGGCGTCGTCATGGCCGCTCCGACGGACGCATTCCTTAAGGGTTTCGGCCGGGGTCTCGCGGTCGAACGGCAGCGCGAGGTTTAGCTTGGCAACGTTGTCGAGAAAACGATCGAGGTGACGGTCGAGGCGGAAGAAGCGACGGCGCCACACGTGCACGACGTCGTAGGTGGCGTCGGAATGCAGGAAACCGAAATCGAGAATCGAGATGCGGGCCTCCGAAATGTCGCAAAAGTCGCCGTCGATATAGGCGACCCCCGGCGGAAAGCCGCGCTCGGGCTCGATTTTTACCTCCGGCTGCATGTCTTAATTCCCTCTTGATTCGCTGAGTGGAACCCATGTTAGCACAGCGTCATTTCGCCATCCGCGAAAGAAAATTTCGCGATTTTTCAGTTATCCCCGGGTTCCACAGGGCTGTGGATCGAATTCGGGTTTTTATCGCAAACTTCCTTCGTTAGAATTTTAATCGAGTTCGGGGCCTTGGTTGGTCCGCAAGGAACGATCGGAGTTCTGGACTCATAATTCGAAATTCCCAGGGGCCCTTCGGGGTTTTAAGGATTTTTGAATTGGGGATGGCCCATTCGAGCAATCGGATGGGCCATTCTTTTTTTGCCACCGCTCATGACGCATAATGGGCCTCCGATGGGGGAACGGTTGAAGCGGGGCAATACCATGCAGATCACCGACGTCACGGGTATTTTGGTCAATTCCGGCTGGCGCAAGAATTTTCTTTTCGTCAAGGTGGAGACGGACGCCGGTGTATCCGGCTGGGGCGAGGCGTATACCCAGGTCGACCGGGAACGCACCGTCGCCGTCCAAGTCGAGGAACTGGCCCGCTACGCGGTCGGCCGCTCGCCCTTCGACATCAAGCACTTCACCCAGATGGTCTATAACGACTTCGCCGGACGGCGTTCCTCTATGGAACTCGCCTCGGCCCAGAGCGCCATCGAAATAGCCATGTGGGATATCGTTGGCCGCGCCTTGGACCAGCCCATCTATAACCTGTTGGGCGGACCTTGCCGCGAGGAGATCCGGGTCTACGCCAACGGCTGGTACACCTTCCTGGAGACGGCCCAGGAATACGCCGATGAAGCCCACCGCATGGTGGCCCTGGGATTCGACGCCATCAAGTTCGACCCCTTCCCCAACCCATGGCGGACCTTCATTCCCAGCGCCCACGAGGACCACGCGGTGGCAGTGGTCGAGGCGGTTCGCCAAGCGGTGGGACCCGATGTCGACCTGCTGTTAGAATTCCAGCGCCGCCTGGCCCCCATGCACGTCATCAGGCTGGCCGAACGGTTGGAGGAATTCCGGCCTTATTGGCTGGAAGAACCGGGCCCCGTCGATAACCTGGACGCAATTGCCGAGGTGCGCGCCGCCACCCACATCCCCGTCGTTACCGGCGAAGCCCTATACTCCAAGGCTGGATTTTCGCCGCTCTTGGAGAAACGCTGCGCCGACATCGTCAATCCGGACGTGTGCTGCGTCGGCGGCATTTTGGAGTTAAAGGAGATCGCCACCATGGCCGAGCCCTATCTGGTTGCCGTCTCGCCCCACAACTTCAACTCCACCACGCTCGGCCTGGCGGCGACGGTCCAGGCATCGGCCGTGATTTCCAACTTCATCATCACCGAATATTTCGTGCCCTTCGAGGCGATCGGCAAGGAGATTTGCCCGGACGGCCTGGGGCTGGAAAACGGTAAAATCCGCCTGCCAAAGGGTCCTGGATTGGGGATCGATCTCGATGAGGCGGCTTTGGCCCGCCATCCCTATCAAGCCTTCGAGAAACGCCGCCTGCGCCAGCCCCGCGACGAAGGCTCGTGACGATAATGCCGGCGCAATGAGGCGCCGACGCGGGTTCGCTTGACGTCAGTTGCGCCGGCGCCAGTCCCACGGCGTCACGAAGGTGCCGCGCCACAGGCCGCGCTTGGCCTGTTTGGCCTTCTCCTCTGTCGCCTCATAGCCGGTGCCCAGTTGGTGAATGGCCAGCGTCCAGCCGGTGTGGACCATGTTGCGCCCGACATCGAAGCCGTCGGCCCGACACGTCCCCGTCCAACCGCCTTCTGGGGCCTCATCACGGGTCTTACAAACGACATTTGCGCCGGCAAGAAGGTCCATGAGCCCGGTGCGCGCCACCTCTCCGCAGGGATAGGTCTTGGCGGGCCACTCGCAGGTTTGCTCCAATTCCGGCGCATCAATGCCGAAAAGATGGATGCGCCGCCCGCCGATCTCGACGGTGTCGCCATCGAAAACGTGAACCGGGCCGGTAACGTCCTCGGCCGACACCTGCCCCGCTACGATGAGAACAAGGACGAGGAGGAGCAATCGCATCACAGGTACTGCGAAACGTCTACTTCGTCTATCTGCTCGGGCTTGAGGAAGCGTTCGGCATATTCCTTGTAGACGCCGGTTTCGAGGAACAGGTGGAAGAGATCCTCATCGATGTGCTGATCCTTCTTCATGAACGACATGATGCGGATGCTCTCGCTCAGTGTCTTGGGCGCCTTGTAGGGGCGGTCAGCGGCGGTGAGCGCCTCGAAGATATCGGCGATGGCCATGATGCGCGCCGGGATCGACATGTCGTCCTTGGTCAACTTGCGCGGATAGCCGGTGCCGATCATGGTTTCATGATGCCCGCCGGCATATTCCGGAACCCGGCGCAAATGTTTGGGAAACGGCAGCTGCTCAAGCATCACGATGGTCTGCACCATATGGTCGTTGATCTTGAAGCGTTCCTCGGCGGTTAGGGTGCCGCGTGGAATGCAGAGGTTGTATATTTCGCCCAGGTTATATTTGTGCGCCGGTACGTCGAGCTGGAAGCCAAAGGGATTGTCGTCGGTCATCGCATCGGGGGAATCGCGGCGGATGACGTGCTCTTCCTTGTCGGCGAGCAGGCTTTCTTCCACCGGCGCGGGCCTCTCGGGCACCTGGGCCCTGCGCTTCGCTTCGTCCCGGGAAATGCCGAGACGGTCGTCGAGGGTGCGGGTCCAGGTCCGCCCGGCGATCTCCTTGATACGTTCTACTCTTTCCGGTGCCATGAACTCGCCGCCGATGTTGCATTCGGCGACGAAGGCGAAGTCGTCGTCGAGCTGAGCCAGACGTTCGTCCCGCTCCTTCTTCAGCTTCTTGGCGTCCCCCTTGCCGTCGAGCATTGCTTTGAGATAGTCGATCTCGACGTCGCGTTTCGCTACTTCGAAACGGGTTCGGATCTCGTGGATGCGGTCGTAGATGGTTTCCAGCTTGGTCGCCTTGTCGACCACGTATTCCGGCGTCGTGACCTTGCCACAATCGTGCAGCCATGCCGAGATGTGCAGTTCGTACCATTCGTCCTCGGTGAGGTCGAAGTCGCGGTACAGCGGCGCGCGCGAATCGCAGGCGGCGCGGGCCAGCATCTTGGTCAACTCGGGCACCCGCTGGCAGTGGCCGCCGGTATAGGGCGACTTGGCGTCAATCGCGCTGGCGATCAATTCGATGAAGGAATCGAGGAGTTGTTTCTGGGCGTCGATGAGATACTGGTTGTCGAGCGCCACCGCTGCTTGGGAGGTCAGGGCCTCGACCAGAGGCTGAATGTCCTCGCTAAAGGAAATTACCTCGCCCGTATCCGTGTCCTGGGCGTTGAGCAATTGCAGGACGCCGATGACGTCGCCATCGTGGTTTTTAAGCGGCACCGTAAGGAAGGACCTGGACCGATAGCCGGTACCTTTGTCGAACTTCTTGGTGCCCGAAAAATCGAAATCTTTGGCTTTGTAGGCGTCGGGAATGTTGATCGAGTCGCCCGACAACGCGACGTGGGTGGCGACGTTCTTGTGGTTGGGCTTGCCCGTTTTAGAGTCGTACAGGCGCACCGGAGGAAAGGTGATTTCCTTGCCGGTGGTGCCGCCAAGCGCGATATTGAGTGAGTCCGTGCGCATGATCTCGAACTTGAGGCCTTCGTCCTCGGCGACCAGGTAAAGGGTGCCACCGTCGGCGTTGCAGAGGTCCTTCGCCTCAAGCAAGATGCGTTCCATGAGACGGTTGTTTTCGCGCTCCGCCGACAAAGCGATGCCGATCTCTATAAGCCTGAGGTAAGCGTCGGCCCCCTTGCCCTTCGCGCTATTTCGTCGTTTCGCGGCCATCACCCGCTCCTATGTTAAGGCCCGCAAGCTAGTTGCGCCGTGTTAAACGTGTTTCCTATTTGAGTGTTTTTTCCCGAAGTGGTGAACGAATTCTTGCCTCCGGGCCCCTCTTCTTCGCACCGCACCCTTGACGATTGCTGCGCCTTGCAAATTGACGCTCCCAAAGGGTATCCACCTTCGGCGGCGCTGGCAACGGCGTGTGTCGCGGGAGGTTTGCCTAAGTCAGCCCTTGACGCTGGCCGCCGGCTGCGCTGTCTATGGGCACCGGGCGACGAAAAGGGTGCGGACCGATGTCCTATGCAAGCCTCAGAGACTTCATGGAACGCTTGGAAAAAGCAGGCCAACTGGTGCGCGTCGCCGAAGCGGTCTCGCCCGAGCTTGAAATGACCGAGATCCAGACCCGGCTTTTGGCCGAGGGCGGCCCGGCCGTCCTGTTCGAGACCGTGATCGGGGCCGGGGGGCAGAAATTCGACACGCCCGTCTTGGTCAATCTTTTCGGCACCGTCGAGCGCGTCGCCATGGGCATGAACCGTGAGCCGGGCGATTTGCGCCAACTGGGCGATATGCTGGCCTTCCTTAAACAACCAGAGCCGCCGGGCGGATGGCGCCAGGCGATGGACATGTGGCCAATGCTCAAAACGGCCCTGTCGATAAAGCCCAAGACCACGACCCGGGCGCCGTGCCACGAGGTGGTGGTGGAGGGCGACGCGGTCGACCTTGGCCGCTTGCCGGTTCAGACCTGCTGGCCGGGCGAGCCGGCGCCCCTCATCACTTGGCCCTTGGTGGTGACGCGCGAAGTTGGGGGCGAAGAAGGGGAAGACGCATACAACCTTGGCATCTATCGCATGCAGGTAACGGGGCGCAACACGACGCTGATGCGTTGGCTGAGGCATCGCGGTGGCGCCCAGCATGCCCGGCGTTGGAAAGAACGGAGCGCCGAGCCGATGCCCGTGGCGGCTGTCATTGGTGCCGACCCGGGAACCATCCTGGCCGCCGTCACGCCGGTTCCCGACACCCTTTCGGAATACCAGTTCGCGGGCCTTCTACGGGGACGCCGGGTCGACCTGGTGGACTGCAAAACCATCCCGCTCAAGGTCCCGGCCCAGGCCGAGATCGTCCTTGAAGGCCACGTCGCCCTTGACGATTTCGCCGACGAAGGCCCCTACGGCGATCACACCGGCTATTACAACGCCGTCGAGAAGTTCCCCGTGTTCACGATTTCCGCCATCACCATGCGCCGCGATCCGATCTATCTCTCCACCTTCACCGGGCGGCCACCCGATGAGCCCTCGGTGCTCGGCGAGGCTCTGAACGAGGTGTTCATCCCGCTTTTCATCCAGCAATTCCCCGAGGTCGTGGATTTCTGGCTGCCGCCCGAGGCATGTTCGTACCGCGTCGCCGTCGTATCGATGAAGAAAGCCTATCCCGGTCACGCCAAGCGCATCATGATGGGTGTGTGGTCCTATCTACGCCAGTTCATGTATACCAAGTTCGTCATCGTCGTTGACGACGACATCGATGCGCGCGATTGGAAGGACGTGATCTGGGCGGTTTCCACCAACGTCGATCCCGGCCGTGACATCACGGTGATTGAGAATACCCCCATCGATTATCTCGATTTCGCCTCGCCGGAATCAGGACTTGGGGGCAAGCTTGGCATCGACGCCACCGCCAAAATGCCGCCCGAGACCAAGCGCGACTGGGGCCGCAAGCTCTGCATGACAGACGACATCATCGAAGAAGTGACGAAGAAGTGGGAAAAATACGGCCTGCCCGGTTCCGGCAAGCCAATCTGGAAATAGGACTACCGCCAATGACCGCCGAACAGCCCGCCTCTTTGGCCGCCGCTGCCCGTGACGCCAATGCCTGGCCCTTCGCCGAGGCGCGGGCGCTTCTTAAACGCCTGGGTAACACGGCACCGGCCGATGGCCATGTGCTGTTCCAGACCGGCTATGGCCCTTCGGGCCTGCCCCATATCGGCACCTTCGGAGAAGTGGCGCGCACGTCCATGGTGCGCAACGCGTTTGCCGCTCTTTCCGATCTGCCGACGCGGTTTTTCGCCTTCTCCGACGACATGGACGGCCTGCGCAAGGTGCCGGACAATATTCCCAATCGCGACAAGATGGCCGAGCACCTGGGCAAGCCCCTGACCGCGGTGCCCGACCCCTTCGGCACCCACGAAAGCTTCGGCCACCACAACAATGCCCGGCTCAAGGCGTTTCTTGATGCCTTCGGCTTCGACTACGAGTTCCAAAGCGCCACCGAGTGCTATCGCGAAGGACGCTTCGACAGTGTCCTCAGCCAAGTGTTGGAGCGCTATGACGCCGTCACCGAGGTCATCTTGCCGACCCTTGGCCCCGAGCGCCGGGCCACCTACAGCCCCTTCCTGCCCGTTTGTCCCCGCACCGGGCGGGTATTGCAGGTGCCGGTGGTTGGGCGCGACGTGGATGCCGGCACCATAACCTACGAAGATGAAGACGGGCGCCGCGTCGAGACCCCGGTCACCGGCGGCCATTGCAAGTTGCAGTGGAAGGCCGACTGGGCCATGCGCTGGGTGGCGCTGGGCGTCGATTATGAGATGTCGGGCAAGGACCTGATCGATTCGGTGCGCCTTTCAGGGCGTATCTGCCGCATCCTCGGCGGCACGCCGCCGGCCGGATTCACTTATGAGCTGTTCTTGGACGAGAACGGCGAGAAGATTTCCAAGTCACGCGGCAACGGTCTCACGGCCGAGGAATGGCTGCGCTATGCGCCGCCCGACAGCCTGTCGCTTTTCATGTACCAAAAGCCGAAGGCGGCCAAGCGGCTCTTCTTCGACGTCATCCCGCGTACCGTCGACGACTACCTGGCCTATCTGGTTCGCTTTCCCGACGAAGACGAGGCCAAGCGCCTGAACAACCCGGCATGGCACATCCACCGGGGACAGCCGCCCCACGAGGATGCCGGGCTGAGCTTCAACGTGCTCCTCAATCTGGCCGGGGTCTGTCACACCGAGGATAAGGCGGTGCTGTGGCACTATATCTCGCGCACCCATCCCGACGCGACGGCCGAGAACGCCCCCATCCTGGACCAACTGGTCGCGGGCGCTATCAATTATTACCGTGACTTCGTCAAACCGGCCAAGCAAACCCGGCCGCCCACCGACATGGAGAAGGCGGCGCTGGAAGACCTGGTATCAGCCATCGAGGCGCTGCCCGACGACGCCGACGCCAAGGCCATCCAGACGGAAGTCTACGAGGTCGGCAAGCGCCATCCGTTTCCCGACCTCAAAGCCTGGTTCAGGGCGCTTTACGAGATCCTCCTGGGCCAGACCCAGGGACCGCGCATGGGCTCGTTCATCGCCCTTTATGGACGCGCCGAGTCCATCACGTTGATCCGCCGCGCCATCGCCGGCGAGGACCTGGAAGCGTGAGGGGACCATCCACGCCGGACCTTCGACGCGAAAACCCATTTTAATGACGTTGAAGATTGGCTAACGTCACGGCCGTTTAGAAGGATTTCCTGACAATTTCAGATTAATTTAACGGGAGGAAGAACCATGTCTGAAGACTACGTCCATCCGGAGACCGTCGTTCTCCATGGCGGCGATTACCGCAGCGACCCGGCGACGACGGCGGTTGCGGTGCCGATCTATCAAACAACGTCCTATCAGTTCAACAGCGCCGAACACGCGGCCAATCTTTTCGCACTGTCGGAGCTTGGCAATATATACACGCGGATCATGAATCCGACATGCGATGTTCTTGAAAAGCGCATCGCCGCCCTGGAAGGCGGGGCGGCCGCCCTTGCCTTGAGTTCCGGACAGGCCGCATCCACGTTCAGTATCCAGAACCTGGCCCAGGCCGGCGATAACTTCGTCAGCTCGACCGATCTGTACGGCGGCACATGGAACCTGTTCGCCAACACGTTCAAGATGATGGGAATTGAAGTCCGTTTCGTCGATCCGAGCGACCCGGAGAACTTCCGCCGCGCAACCGATGACAAGACCCGGGCGTATTACGCCGAAACCTTGCCAAACCCAAAACTGGACGTCTTTCCTATCAAGGAAGTATCGGACATCGGCCGTGAATTAGGCGTTCCCCTTATCATGGACAACACCGCGTGCCCGGTTCTGTGCAAACCGTTCGATCATGGCGCGGCCGTCATCGTTTATTCGACCACCAAGTATATCGGCGGGCACGGCACTTCCATCGGCGGCATGATCGTTGACGGCGGAAACTTCGATTGGACGACCAAGCCCGAACGCCAACCGTTGATGAATGAACCGGACCCAAGTTATCACGGCGCCGTGTGGGGCACTCTGATCCCGGAGGCCCTTGGCGCGCCGATCGCCTATATAATCCGGGCCCGTGTCGTGCTTTTGCGCGACCTGGGTTCGTGCATGAGTCCGTTCAATGCCCATAGTTTTATTCAGGGCCTGGAAACACTGCCGCTACGGATGCGCCAACATTGCTCCAACGCCCAGACCGTGGCCGACTTTCTAAACGGCCACCCCGCCGTCGATAAGGTTATTTTCGCCGGTCACAAGGATGGCCCGTCAGGCCAACGTGCCAAGACCTATCTGAAGGGCGGCTTCGGCGCCCTGGTCGGGTTCGAATTGAAAGGCGGCAAGGACGCGGGCAGACAGTTCATCGACTCGCTCAAGATGCTTTATCATGTCGCCAATATTGGCGATGCCCGCAGCCTGGCCATTCACCCGGCAACCACCACGCACTCTCAATTATCAGCCGACGACCTGGCGGCAACCGGCGTCACCGATGGTTATGTCAGGCTTTCGATCGGCATCGAGCATCCCGACGATATCTTGGCCGATATCGGTCAGGCACTGGACGCCACTGGATCGTAGGGCATTCTTTTTTCAGGTGCGGCAAGGGGATCTGCCATCGCGTTTGTGGTTTTAAAACGAGTGCGGGGTCTACCACCGTGTCGTCACGTTCGGGTGCCGTTGAACGCGAACCGACCGGGTCTCGGTTAGCGGCCAGTCCCAAGCCGCCAACCGGATCGGGAGGTGGAAGCTTAAGCCATCACGCCCAGTGGGGCGACGGTACGCCCGTAGACCTCGTTCATCACCTGGGCGAGTCCCGTATAGATCGCCGAGGCACCACAGAAAATACCTTCGTACCCGGCCACCGTGGTGATCCACCCAAGCCCCGTAATGTCACCGATGGCCAATAGAAAGAACAGCACCGCCAGCGAGAGAAACACCGTCTGAAGCGCCCGATTGAGCCTCAGAGTACCGATGAACATAACAGCCGTGAAGGCACCCCATATGGCCAGGTAGGCGGCCATGGCCTCGGGCCCCGGGGCGGTGCCGAGTCCAGCCTTGGGAAAGATCAGGAGGCCCGCCAGGGTAAACCAGAAAAAGCCATAGGAAAGAAAGGCGGTGGTGGCGAAAGTGTTGCCCTTCCGCCATTCCATAATTCCGGCGATGACCTGTGCCGCGCCCCCGTAAAATATACCCATGCTGAGGATCATGGCGTCGAGACCGAAAAATCCGGCGTTGTGCAGGTTGAGAAGCACCGTCGTCAGGCCGAAGGCGAGCAATCCAAGCGGTGCCGGATTGGCGGTCGGGTCCTCGACTACGACCCGCGCAGTCTCGACGACCATCAATTTCATCGGTTGGTTGGAGGTTTGCGTGCTATCCGATTGCTGAATGTTCATTGAGGTTTCTCCAGGTATCGTGTGACGCGCGAGGACCCGAATAAAAACATCGCTCCCCGCCCACAAGGCCGATACCAAGGGCCGAAACCCCACCTCCCGACATCGGCAACGATGACAATCTTACTCCATTGCCTCAGCCGACGCCTGAATACACATCAAATTTTTGAAAAAATTATTGGGCCGTGAACGCGGCAAACCGGAGTTGCCATCGGGGGGATCCGTCGTTCATAGGCCGTGCCCTACATTGCCGCCTGGCCGGCAAACCGGAAATATAACTCTCGTGCCCGGCGTGTCATTTGTCCGGCTTCAAGCTCGCGGTCTTCGATGCGTGTATAGGGCACCACTTTGGCATAGTTGCCGGTGCCGAACAGCTCGTCGGCCGCCAATACCTCGGAAAAACCGATCGAACGCTCTATCACCTCGACTCCGTCGCTGCGCAACAATTCTATGACACGCTGGCGGGTAATGCCGTTGAGGAAGGTGCCGTTTGACACCGGGGTCGCCACAACGCCGTCCTTGACCATAAACAGGTTGGCATAAGCAAACTCAGCAACGTTGCCACTGGGATCAAGCACCACGGCGGTCTCAAAGCCCTTGGCCTGGGCCTCGCGCAAACACCGCGCCACGTTGGGATAGAGACACGCCGCCTTGGCCTCGGTCGGCGCCATGTCACGCGCCGGACGGCGAAAGCTGGACAGACACGCACTGATCCCGCTGGGCTCCGGCAGGGGTGATTCGTGAACGGTGAGGATGAAGTGCGTGCTTGCCGGGTCGGGCACAATGAAGCCATCCTCGGGATAAAACATGGGACAAATGTAGAGGTCCGCGTCGCCGGCAAAGCGACCGATGCCATCGCGCGCCAGATCCTCGATTTCGGTCCCGGTGAGCATCGGTTCCAGGCCCATCAGACGGGCCGAAATCACCACCCGCGCGCAATGCCGGTCCAGGTCGGGTGCCCGGCCCTGGATCGCCCGGGCACCATCGAACACGGCGGAGCCCAGCCACACGGCATGGCTCCTGGGCCCCAGCACCTGGGGGTTGCCGTCCTGCCAGGTGCCATCGACATATGTCACGGTGTGTCTCGCCGTTGTCGTATCCTTGGCCATTGCGAATCCCTCTTTCGGCGGCGCGCCTACTGGGTGCTCCAGATGACGCGGGCGATCCAATCGATGTCGTCGACGAGGAACGTCGGGTCATCGTGGTCCGCGTTGAACGAAGCAAGGTCGATGCGGCGCGCTGAACGGCGGCGCAATTGCTTAACCATCACTTCTCCGGTCTTGGTTCTGACCACCACCCGGTCGCCACGGCGGATGCCGGCGTTGGGCGAAACGATGACGACATCGCCGTCGCGGTACACGGGCTCCATGCTGTCGCCGCTGATCTCCAGGGCATAGGCGTGGGGATCGCCGAGGTCGGGAAAGGGGATCTCGTCCCAGGCGCCACCGGCGGGATAGCCGGCGTCGTCAAAAAATCCTTGCTCTCCAGCCTGGGCGAAACCGATCAGGGGCACGGTGCCGAAGACGACGCTGCCCGAACCCCGGTCCAGGTAGGTGACGAACTCGCCCAGGCTGGCACCCGTCGCCCGCAGGATCTTGGCAATGCTTTCGGTGCTCGGCCAGCGCGGCTTGCCGTCGCGCGTGATGCGCTTGCTCTTGTTGAAGGTTGTGGGGTCAAGACCGCCGCGCCGCGCCAGTCCCGAAGCCGAAAGACCTTTTTCCTCGGCCAGGCGGTCGATGGCCCGCCAAATGTCTGAATGCCTAAGCATGGGAACATTGTCTTAGAAAGCGGGCTCTGTGGCACTAGGAAAATATTACTTCTTCATTCTTTACGCCGACCGGTGGTGCGGCGGCGGATAATGTCCATGACCTCGGCGGCGGCGCTCGGAATGTGGGTACCGGGTCCAAATACGGCGGCAACACCAGCGGCGGCGAGGGTATCGTGGTCGCGCGCCGGAATGACGCCGCCACAGATCACCGCGATATCGCCGGCGTTGAGGGCATCGAGGGCCTTGATCAAGGCCAGAACCAGGGTCTTGTGGCCGCCCGCCTGGGTCGAGACCCCGATCGCATGTACGTCGTTTTCGGCGGCCTGGCGGGCCGCCTCGTCGGGAGTCTGAAAGAGGGGACCCACGTCAACGTCGAAGCCGATATCGGCAAAGGCGGTGGCGATCACCCTGGCCCCCCGGTCGTGGCCGTCCTGGCCCATTTTGACAACCAAAAGACGGGGACGGCGCCCTTCGTCTTCGGCGAAAGCAGCCACCTCTGTGCAAATCTTTTCGAAATCACGATCGCCGGCGAAGGCGCCGCCGTAAACGCCCGAGACGGTGCGCGCTTGGACACGGTGGCGCGTGAACACCTTCTCCAAAGCTTGGCTGACCTCGCCCACGGTGGCACGGGCACGCATCGCCTCAATGGCCAGGGCCAGCAAGTTGCCCCGTCCCGAACCGGCGGACGCCGTCAGTGCCTCCAGTGTGGCCTGGCAGGCGGCCCCGTCACGATTTTTACGCAGGATCTTGAGACGTGCCACCTGGGACTCCCGTACGCGCGTGTTGTCAACCTCCAAGATATCGAATTCTTCTTCGTCATCGGTCTGGTACTTGTTGGCTCCGACCATGACTTCTTCGCCGCGGTCTATGCGCGCTTGGCGGCGCGCCGCGGCTTCCTCGATACGTTGCTTGGGCAGGCCCGATTCGACCGCCTTGGTCATACCACCCAGTTCCTCGACTTCGTCGATTAACCGCCGTGCCTCGCCGGCCAGCGACGCGGTCAGGCTTTCCACGTAGTAACTGCCGCCCAAGGGATCGACGACGTGGGGGATGCCGGTTTCTTCCGCCAAAATGAGCTGGGTGTTACGTGCGATGCGCGCCGAAAAGGGCGTCGGCAACGCGATCGCCTCGTCCAAGGCATTGGTGTGCAGGCTCTGGGTGCCGCCCAGGACCGCCGCCAGGGCCTCAACAGTGGTGCGGATAACGTTATTGAAGGCGTCGCGTTCGGCCAGTGAGACGCCCGAGGTCTGGCAATGGGTGCGCAGCATCGACGATCGAGGGTCTTGAGGCTCAAACGGTGCCATCATCTCGGCCCACAAGAGGCGTGCTGCGCGTAACTTGGCGACCTCCATGAAAAGGTTCATGCCGATGCCAAAGAAGAAACTGAGGCGCGGCGCGAATTCGTCGATTTGAAGCCCTTTGTCGAGAGCCCGGCGCACGTATTCGATGGCGTTGGCGAGTGTGAAGGCAAGCTCCTGGACGGCGGTCGCGCCAGCCTCGTGCATATGATAGCCCGACACCGATATTGAATTGTAGCGCCCCATGTGCCGGGTCGTGTGCTCGATGATATCGGCGACAATACGCATGCTGGGCTCGGGCGGATAAATGTAAGTGTTGCGGACCATGAACTCCTTCAAGATGTCGTTCTGGATGGTGCCCGAAAGCCGCGCCGCCTCGACGCCTTGTTCCTCGGCGGCAACGATGTAGCCGGCCAGTACCGGCAGCACGGCACCGTTCATGGTCATGGAAACACTGATCTCGCCCAAGGGTATGCCATCGAACAGTATCTTCATGTCCTCGACCGAATCGATGGCGACGCCCGCCTTACCGACATCGCCGATGACCCTTGGATGATCGGAATCATAGCCCCGGTGTGTGGCCAGGTCGAAAGCCACCGACAGCCCCTTTTGCCCGGCCGCCAGGTTGTCGCGGAAAAAGGCGTTGGATTCCTCGGCTGTTGAAAAGCCGGCGTATTGGCGCACCGTCCACGGCCGGTTGGCATACATGGTGGCCCTGGGGCCGCGCACGTAGGGCGCGAAACCGGGCAGCCCGCCCATGTGCTCCAACGCGTCCAGGTCGTGGGCCGTATAGAGCGGCTTGACCGCGATTCCCTCGACCGTCATCCATGCAAGCTCGTCGACGGAGCCACCCCCGACCTCTTTCGTAGCGGCCTTTCGCCAGTCCGCCAATCCCTTGCTTGGAATCTTGCTCAAACCTGCCTCCTTAGTCGTCATGGCGCCGAGTATAGTCAAGCCTCTCAAGTGGGGGGAGGGATTATTCCTAGCTCAGCCCCGCCCAACCCGGCAAATCTCAGAAAAAACACAAAATAGAGGGTTGATCCTTGCTGCGACCACCCAAATGTTGTAATTGTGGTGAACTTCGTATCCCCTTGAGGTGGGGTGGCGAAGGGTGGCGGAAAGGGCCTTCGAAAGCAAATCAGAATAGGGAGCAAGCATGGACTGGACTACCGAACGCATCGCCACCCTGACAAAACTGTGGGGAGGAGGTCTTTCGACCCGCGAGATCGGTCTGCGCCTCGGCGTGACCAAGAACGCGGTCGTCGGAAAGGCACATCGTCTTGGACTTTCGAAGCGCCAATCGCCCATTGTCGAGCGCTCCCGCGTGGCCGAGGTGATCCCCCTCGATAAATTAACGGCCGGCATGTGCAGTTGGCCCGACGGCGAACCAGGAACGCCAAGCCTCCGTTTTTGCGGCAAACCGTCCGTCCCCGACAAACCCTATTGCGCAGAGCATTGCGCCCGCGCCTATGTGCGCAGCTCCAAGGATCGCGAGACAAACCGAGCGGCCTGACCGAGCGCATCGCTCCGCCGGGGTTCAACAGGTATATAATCCCGGTCCATGAAGGAGCCATTGAAAAACCGGGCGCTGCTGACGGGAATTGTATCCCTTTTCCTAGTCGCTGGCCTGATATCGGCGTTCACCACCCTGGGGCCGACGGAAGACACTTGGCGGCGGCACCTTTCGGCCGTGGACCAGGCGTTGCGTAACGGCAACCAAGAGCAACTGGAGCACCATCTCGAAACGGCCGTCGCCGCGGCCGGCCGATCCCCGGGGCAACGACTTCGCCTGGCCGTCGCGCTTGACGAGCGGGCGGCGGACCTCAAACCTATAGCCATGTCGGAAACCCTCAGCAGGTATGCCGTTGTTTTGCGCCAGGATATCTCTGGAGTATCCGACGGCATCGCCCCGACGGAACTCCTCGACCATCTTTTACTGCTCTACGCCGACGGCCTGTTCCGGGTCGCCGGACACTACCTTCGCCAAGGAATGGTGAGTGAAGCCGAGGGCCTGCTGAAGCGCGTCCTGTTTGTCCGAGAAAGCATCCTCGGACCCGACCATGGCGACGTGGACCGGGCAGCGCGGGCCTACGCCGAGGCCCTGACCAAACTGAATAGCGCCACCGAGACCAAAACGAACCCATAAATCCAAGCCATTGTATCGGAACGCACGGTCTCTTATCATCCCGCCTTTAAAATAGGCGGTGTTAACATCCGACGTCCGGTTCCAGACAACCGCAAAACAGGGAGTATCACGATGACAGATACCAGACCCTTGGCCCGGGGGCGCGCCAAACATTTCGTAGCCAACCTGGTAACAGCCGCCTTATTTCTTGGCGTTACCCTGTTTGCCACCGATGTCGGAGCAACGAAGCACGAGGCCATTTTTGCCGCTTTAACCGATAATGCCAAGCGAATCATAGAAGAAGCCAACAAGGCTTTCGGCGGCGGTTTTGAATCGGTGTGCGAGGCCGGGCGGTCGAAGGTCAACCCCAAGGTGAGGCTGATCACCAAGGCGCTCATCGAGCAAAAGGTGCTGGTGGGCAGCTCGGGCTTTTTTCAGCTCGAGGTCGAAAACTACTACGCGCGCATCTGCGGCAAAAAATTCCGTCGAAAATGAGCGCGCCAGCTGGAATGGGTGAGTGATGAACCAGGCGGGTGAGACGACAATCACCGAACAGAATATCGAGGACTTCAACAAGGACGGCGTCGTCTGCCTGCGCCGCGTTCTCGACGACGATTGGGTGGACCGCATGCGGGGTGCGGTTGACCGCATTACCGAAAATCCGGGCCCTATGCGCGAAAGCTATTACCCGGACAGACCTGGCGACTTTTTCAGCGAAAAATTTTTGTGGACCGTCGACGAGGACTTCCGCTCTTATGCCTTCGAATCGCCCGTCGCCGCGGCTGTTGGCCGGCTCATGGGTACGCGCCGGCTCAATTTTTTCTACGATCATCTCCTGGTCAAGGAGCCGGGCACGGATTCTGCGACGGAATGGCACCAGGATTCAAACTTCTGGCCCTTCTCGGGCTCTCAAATCGCGACGCTTTGGGCGCCCCTGGACCGAGCGACACGTGACAACGGGGTGCTTGAGTTCGTGCCTGGATCTCACCTTTGGCACGACCGTCCGATGTCCCGGCCGACCATTTTCGGCGACCGCGACGGTAAGCCCCAAGACGTGACCGACGAGGGGGCCGGGCCGGTAGACGACACACCCGAACAGCCCGACATTCAGAATAACCGGGACCAGTTCGACATCGTATCGTGGGACCTCGACCCCGGCGATGCGCTGGTCTTTACCGGGTTGACGCTCCACTACGCCAGCGGCAATCCCACCGAGGGTCGCCGTCGTGGCCTGGCGACCCGCTGGCTGGGCGACGATATCCGTTTTCTGCGTAAGAAAAAAATGCTCAAGATGATCCGTGACCCCGGCCTCACGGACGGCAGCCGCGTGGACTGCGATCTTTTCCCGGTTGTCTGGCACGCGGACAAAGCCGCCTAAACTCCCCTCAGGCGCCCGGTCTCACGGCGCGGCGCGCTCAATGGTAAACATCCCTATATCCAAGGATGTCGGCCTTCCGGTCATCTGCTCGGCGACCAGCTTGGCGCAGATCGGTCCCATGGTCAGGCCGGCGTCAGGGGGAACGGCGTTGTAGAAGCCCGGCACCCCTGGGACTTCGCCCAGGAACGGCTTGCCGTCGGACCTAATGTTGACGCCGGCCCAACTGCGCAGCAGCCGCTTCCTCTCCAGGTCGGGCACCATTTGACAGGCCAGCGCCACGTTCGCTCGGACATTTTCGGCCAGGACCGTCAAATCGCTGGTCGCCGGATCGATCTTGGCCGGCCACCCGCCGCCGATGATCAGGCCGCCGTTGGTAACCTGTTTCAGGCTCAGGATTTTCTCGGCGTGGCAGACCAAATGTCCGACCAATGGCGTCGTCCGCTCGGTGACGCTGGATTGCACGCAATTGGGTTCCACCGCAAGAGAAACCCCGACCTTGGCTGCGACTTGGGCGGCCCACGGTCCCGCCGCGTTGAGCACCCTTCGGCAACGAACGCGACCACCGGTGAGGAGGGCGGTAAAGTCCGCAGGACCGCGCTCCAAATCCAGCAACTCACGGCCCTCGAAGAAGCGCGCGCCGCTTCGCTTGGCACCCTGGACCAAGCCGGCGATAGCGCGTAGTGGATTGAGCTTACCTTCGCCCGGTGCGTACTCGGCGCCGATAACGGCTTCCGAGAGATAGGGCGCCAGGGTGCGAAGTTCGTTCCCCGACACCATGTGGACATCCAATCCTTGGTCCTGTTCCAGCGCCGCCTTGTCGGCCAGGAACGCCATCTGTTCATCCGTTTCCGCCACCATCAGGCCGCCGATGATGCGCAATTCGATGTCGCCATCCAGCTCTCGGCTCAGCTCCTGCCAGACGCCGGACGCCGCCACCATGAGGGGTAGGGTGTCGACGCGCGCTTGGCGCTCCCGGGCGCTCCCTTCCCTAAAGGTAAAGGGCATCAATTGTTGATGCAGGCTTCCGGCATTGCGGCCCGAGGCCCCGCGGCCGACCTCGCCCCGGTCGACCAGCGCCACTTCCACGCCGTCCCGAGCCAGGTAGTAGGCAGCGGAGCAGCCGGCGATGCCGCCGCCGACGATCAGGACGTCAGTCTCGATGTCCATGTGAGTCCGCTTACCCGCCGGTGGCTTCCCATCCCCATTGGGAGAGAACGCGGCGGCTTTCCTTGAGGCCGCTATCGGGATCGTCAGGTGTGAAGACTTCCAGCATGGAATATCCCTGGTAGCCAATATCGCGCAGGGTCTCGGCCACGGGCTCAAAATCCACGATGCCGCTTCCTATGGGCTGTTTCTCGTGGTGTTCGGGCCCCCTATCGGCGAGGTGGACCAGCCCCAACCGGTCCTTGACCTGGCGCAGCGCCTGACAAGGGTCCTCCCCGGCGCTGAACGCATTGCAAACATCGAGATTGATACCGACACTATCCTCCCCCGCCTTGTCCAGTGCCATCATCAGGTGCTTCGAGGTGGGAAGAAACGTGGACGGCACGTTTTCCAGCAACAACTGCACGCCGGCTGCCTTCGCACGGGGCGCCAACTCGCGAATCGCACCGATCATCCACTCCAGCATCGGTTCGAAAGGCGGCGGGAAGAACGGATGCACCTTGCCCGGCAGAAGCAACAGATAGGGCACCCCCCATTCCCCGGCCAGGTCGATCACCTGGCGGTACATCTCAAGGGTCAGCGAGCGCACCTCGGGCAGCAGGCTGTTGAGGTTGTTGTCGTCGAAGGGAAAGCAAAACGAGCGGACGGTAATGCCCTCATCGGCCAAGCGCCGGGGGATATCGCGACGCTCACCGGGATCAAGTTCGGCAGGCCAGATATGGGGCGGGAAGATGACAACCTCGGCATCGTTGTAGCCGAGGTCAGCCAGATGCATCACGGCATCGAAGGCTGTGTGGGTATAGATGTAGGAAAACGTGCTGGCGCCGAGAGGCAATCGCGTCATCCGTTGTGTTCCTATTCTTTTTTGCCGAAGGATTGGGCCAGAAGATGGGGCGGCACCCTAAACCGTCCCATCACGTCTTCAAGGCGCTCACGCTCGGTGATGATGTCGGCCTTGTCGCCCGAGACCAGCACCGTCGCCGGGCGGCACTGGGCGTTGAAGTTGGCCGACTGGGACTCGGCGTATCCCCCGGTATCCAACAGCGCGATCAGGTCGCCGCGCACCAGCGACGGCACTTCGCGCGAACGCGCCATGATGTCATGGGTACACAATGGTCCGACGATATCGACTGTCTCAATGGCCGGGGCATCGGCCTTATTGACGGGAACCATGTGATAGTGATGAGGAATTGTGATCCACGGCACGTGGTTGCCGCTTAGGTCCACGTTTACCCATTTGCGGTCCTTCTCAGGCCAATCCTTGACCGCGCCGACGCGGCCGATGGAAATACCGGCCATGCCGGAGATCGAGCGTCCGGGCTCGATCCGCAGTTTGGGCAAGGGCAAGTCGAGCTTTTGGCATTCGTCCTTCACCGCCCCGCAGACGGCGGTGCCGTATTCCTCGAAGGTGGAGACCCGCTCGTCGTCGATGCCACCCCTGGGGCCGGTTTTCTCCTTGCGTCCAAACACCCAGCCGCCGCCGAGATCGAGGCACGACGGGGTCCATCCGACGTCGTCGCGAAGGCGTGCCGACCAGCGCACCATGTCGCGCGCCATCTCGGCAAAATCGCAGGCCTGGTTGTCGAGCCGGCTGAGGTGAAAGTTGAGCTCGGTCAGGTGCAGGTGTTTCATGGTCTCGCGGATGCGCTTCGCCAACTCCGCCGTCTGGGCGTACGACATGCCCCATTTTTCACCAGCCACGATCTCCGCCATGCTGCCGTGGTGGACGCCCGTGCTGTGCCGATCGACCAGGCCCGGCAGTTCCAACTTGACGCGGATCCCAACCTCGGCTTCGACGCCAAGGCGGCGTGCCGTCTCGTCGACCATGTCGAGTTCGTCCATGGCGTCGAGGTTGACGCAGACCCCGTTGGCGATGGCCAACTCGATCTCGTCGGCCTCTTTGTTGGACCCGTTGAGGGCCATCTTACGCGGATCGGAACCGGCGAGGAGCGCCACGTACATCTCGTTGTAGCCAAAGCAGTCGCCGCCCGCCCCTTCCTGGTTCATGATGTGGCGCATGGCGAGGCCGTTGTTCGACTTGTTGGCGAACAAGATCTCGACATTCGGATACTGGGACTGAAATGCGTCGCGGAATCGACGATAGGCGTGGCGGAACTGGTTTTCGCTGATGACGTGGAGCGGCGTGCCGAAGGTATCGGCCAGTTCCTCGCAGTCGCGGCCCTCGACCCACAGATGGCCGTTATCGCCGATGCCGATGAACTCTGAAAAGTGGCGCTTGAAGCGCGGAACGGGCAACGCCTGGGGCGCGGCCGATGACAATTCGTCCATATCGGGACCTCCCGTGGAAATCGTGTCCCAACTTAGCGGCACCGCTAAGCCGGGGTCAACGCGGATACCAGTTACAGACTTTTGGCGCCGCCGCCGTCGATGACCTGGGACGTGCCGTGAATGTGGCGTGCCGCCGGCGAGACCAAGAAGGCGACCAGCGCCGCTACTTCCTCGGGCTGGGCGAAACGGCGCACTCCACTGGCCGCCAGGTTCCTCTCCCTTACCTCTTCGCGGTCGATACCTTCGAGCTCCGCCTGGGTAGTCAGAATTTCCTCGTAGCGGTCGGTGGTGACGGGGCCCGGATGGATGGCGTTGACGTTGACGTCGTCGATCAGCCCGCGGTTGGCCAGGGACTTGGAGAAGTTGGTGAGGGCGGCGTTGACGGCGCCGCCGATCATGAAGTTGTGATGGGGCGTCTGGGCAAAGCCGCCGCTGATGTTGACCACCGAGCCATGGGACCGGGTGAGCAGGGGCCAAAGTGCCCGGCTCATCCTGACGGCGCCATAGAATTTGAGTGCGAAGCCGTCCTCCCAGACCGCGTCGTCCAGTTCCAGGAAATCGCCGCCCTGAGTCGCGCCGGCGTTGTTGACCAGGATGTCGAGGCGGCCAAAGGCGGTATTCAGCTCGCCCAAAGCCGCTTCGATTCCGGCGGGCTCGCGCAGATCGGCGGGACAGATAGCGACACTGCGCCCGGTCTCGCCCGCGATCTCCCCGGCGGCTTGTTTCAGGTCGGCCTCGGTGCGCGCCACGATCACGACGTCGCAGCCGTCGGCCGCCAGCCGTCCCGCGATGGCGCGCCCGATGCCACGGCTGCCGCCGGTGACCAGGGCTACTTTCCCATCCAGTTCCCGGGTGATCTTCGGCACCCTCCCCTTACTGCCCGAGTCTCAGGCCCGCTTCGCCACCGGGCCCTCGAGGCAGCCGGCTTCGATCAGAATGCGGCGCAGGAGTTTTTGCTCAGCCGCTGTTAGCGGCTTGATATGCTCGCGCGGCTCGCCGCCGGGCAGGCCCAGCATCTTCATCGCCCCTTTAATGCCGGCCGGCGGCTTGCCGACGTTCCACATGAGGGCGTCGCTGACCATACCGTAGCGACAATGGACATCCATGCGCTGAGCCAGGGTCATGGTGTGGACCTCAAAGAACATGTCGCGGCATTCGGCGCCGAAGCACTCGGGCCCGGTTCCGACAAAACCGCCCGAGCCCAGCAGCAATGCCGGGATCAGCGTGTCCTTGTGGCCGTAAAGAACGGGGGCCCGGTCGCCAACTTCGACGATCATGCGTTTGATGTGGTCGAAGTCGGTGGGCACGTCCTTGATCACCTCGACCGGCACCACGTCGCAGATGGCGGCCATGATCTCGGGCGTGATGTTGAAATGCGACAAGTGCGATAGGTTATAGACCATCATCGGCAGCGGTACCGCCTTGTATACGTCGGCGAAACGCTGGATGACCATCTCCTCCGATGAATCGTAGATCTGGGGCTGGCCGAGCGCGATGCCGTAGGCGCCCGCCGCGGCGGCGATCTCAGCCCGGGCGATGCAGTTGCGCGTCGGCGTACGGGTGACGTGGACATAGAACGGGATGCGCCCGCCCACGGTCTTGGCCGCCACTTCGGTGACCAGGCCCAGCTCATCGTCGGTGAGTGCGTAGCCTTCGCCGTTGCATCCTCCGATCAGCATGGTGTCGACCTTGACGACGTCCAGATGGTAACGGAGTATCTCGGCGTAGGCGTCCAACAGAAGCTCGCCCTTGGGGCTGAACGGCGTCACCGGTGCCGGACAATGGATCTGGCCGCGAAAACTGGACTCGGTATAGGTCTTGTCGATGGCCATGATCTTGTTTCTCCCTTTTGCTCGAACTGTTCATTGCCGCCGGCGACGTTTGGGCGACGCCGCCAAGCATGCCTTGTCGGGGCGCGCCGGATCAACCGGATTCTTGTCCCCTAGCCTTAAGAGAGCACCGTGAGCGGACTGCTCGACGGCAAAGTTGCGGTTGTCACCGGCGGCGGTAGCGGCATCGGCGAGGCCGTTGCACGGCTATTCGCCGCCGAGGGATGCCGCGTCGTGGTGGCGGGCCGCCGTCCGGCGCCCATCGAACGGGTCGCAGACGACATCGCGGGCCTGGCCATCACAACCGACGTCGGCCGGGAAGATGACGTGGCGGCCCTTATCGCGGCCTGTGACGACGCCTTTGGACGCCTCGACATCTTAATAAACAACGCCGGTATGGTACCCCCCCGGGCCGGAGTCGAGGACCAAGATACGATCCCATGGGAGGCCACATTCGCCGTCAATGTGCGGGGCGTTATCCTATGCATCAAACACGCGGCCCCGATGCTCAAGCGCCGGGGCGGCGCGATCGTCAACATGGCATCGCGGGTCGCCCTACATGGCTTCCCTGGCCAAATCCCCTACTCGGCCAGCAAGTTCGCGGTTCTCGGAATTACCCAGTCCGTGGCGCAGGAACTTGGCCCCTTCGGCGTCCGCGTCAACGCGCTCTGCCCCAGCGCCACCCTGACCGAGGAACAGCGCCAGCGGCTTGCCGAAAGGGCCCGGGACCAGGGGCACACCGTCGATGAGCAATTAGAGACCGAGATTCTCACGGCCGGTGCCCTCTACCGCGCCGTGATGCCCGAGGACGTGGCGGCGACAACCCTATTCTTCGCCAGCAACAGATCCAGCGCCATCACCGGCCAGCACCTGGTCATCGACGCCGGCCGACCCTGAGGCTTGGCCCAACAACTAAAGGAGAAAAACATGGCGGGACAATTGGACGGCAAGGTCGCGGTAGTGACCGGCGGCGGCGCGGGCATCGGTGAGGCCATCTGCCGGGGCTTCGCCAATGAAGGATGCCGCGTCGTGGTCGCCGACCGCGAGGCCGACTGGGCAGCCAAGGTCGCCCAAGACATCGCAGGCCTGGCGGTCACCGCCGACGTGACGTCGGAGACCGAGGTCAAGGCGATTTTTCAGGCTTGCGACCAGGCTTTTGGACGGCTCGACGTTGTGGTTAACAATGCCGGCGTCGTTCCCTCGCAAGTCACCGCCGAGGACATGGACATGGGCGAGTGGGATCAGGTCATCGCCATTAACGTGCGCGGCGTCATCTTGTGTACCAAGCATGGAATCCCGCTGTTGAAGCGCGAGGGCGGGGCGATCGTCAACATGTCGTCGAGGGTCGGCTATCACGGCACACCCAAGCAAAGCCACTACGCGGCCAGCAAGTTCGCCGTCCGCGGCATCACCGAATCGGTGGCCCACGAAGTTGGGCCGCTGGGCATCCGGGTTAACTCACTGTGCCCCGGAACCGTGGAAACCGAAAAGCTGCACGAGCGTGTTGCCAATCGCGCCAAAACGTCGGGCCGCACGGTCGACGAGATCATGGAGACCACGTTTATCAAGCCGGCGGCCCTCGGCCGTACTATCGCGCCCGATGAGATATGCCAGGCGGCGATTTTCCTGGCCACCGATGCGTCGAGCGCCATTACCGGCACCCACCTCAAGATCGACGCCGGGCGGCCATGAAGATCGTCCGCATCAGTGCCTACCAGGTCGATCTGCCGCGCGAGCGCACCTACAGGCTTTCAGGGGGACGGGTCAGTTCGTCCTTCGACACCACCGTGGTCAGGATGGAAAGCGACACCGGCCTGGTCGGCCTTGGCGAGGTGTGCCCGTTCGGCTCGGCCTATCTGCCGGCCTATGCCGCCGGTGTGCGGACCGGGATCGCCGAGGTAGCGCCGCACCTGATCGGTGAAGACCCGCGCCAGGTGGAGCGCGCCACCCAAACCATGGACATGGCCCTTAAGGGTCATCCCTACGTTAAGTCGGCCCTCGACATCGCGTGCTGGGACCTGCTCGGCCAAGCAGCGGACATGGCGCTCTCAACTTTGCTCGGCGGGCGGTTCGGTGACGATGCAGAGCTCTACCAGACCATCCCCCACGATACTCCGGACGCCATGCGCGCCGGCCTCGCCGAAGCGCGGGCCGAAGGCTATAGCCGCTTTCAGCCCAAAGTGGGGGGAGAACCCGACACCGATATCGAGCGTATCTGTGCCCTGGCAGCGGAACGTCAAACGGGCGAGGTGGTGGTTGTCGATGCCAACGGCGGCTGGCTGGCCCACGAAGCGATACGGGTGGTCCGCGCCATCCGCGACCTCGATATTACCATCGAACAGCCCTGCGCTTCCTATGAAGCCTGCTTGGCGGTGCGCCGGCTGACGGACCTGCCCCTGGTCCTCGACGAGGTGATCGATTCGGTACCGGCGCTGTTGCGCGCCCACGCAGACGGTGCCATGGACGCCATCAACCTAAAACTTTCCAAGGTCGGCGGGATGACCCGGGCGCGCCAGATTCGCGACCTTTGCGTGGCGCTTGGCCTGCCCATGACAATCGAGGATTCGGGCGGTGGCGATATCATCGGGACAGCCGTCGCCCATCTTGCCCAGGCAACGCCCGAAAAATACCGGTTCGGCGTCTCATCGGGCTTCTTCAAGGTCAAGCTGAACACTACCGAAGGTGCGCCCCGCATTGCCCAAGGCCGCATTTCCGCCCCCACCGGGCCGGGCCTGGGGCTGCGGCTCCGCGCCGAAGCACTGGGCGAGCCCGTCGTCGACGTTACCTGAAGCCCTCAGATTGTCCCTTCGCGGGCCAGCTCGTCGGTTACCGTGGCCAGCGATTTTTCGGTGATCTCTACAATGCGGTCGACCTCGTCGGAGGTAATTACCAGGGGCGGCGCGTAGGCCAGGGCGTCGCCGCTTGGCATGGCGCGGACGATCATGCCGTTCTTGAGGCACTCATCCGCAACCTTGGCGCTTACCCTGAGCGGCGCCTCGAACGCCTGCTTGGTCTTCTTGTCGGCGACAAATTCAATAGCGGCCAGCAGGCCGACACCCCTGACCTCGCCGACCAAGGGGTGGTCGGCAAAGACCTCGTTCATGCGTTTTAGCATGTAGCCGCCGGTACGCTTGGCGTTGCCGGCCAGGTCCTCGCCCTCGACGATATCCAAGTTGGCCATCGCCGCGGCGGCGCCAATGGGATGGCCGGAATAGGTATAGCCGTGGGTAAAAATGCCGAACTGCTCCGAGCCTTTGCACAGGACTTCCCATACCCGCTCGCCGACGATGCTGCCCGAAAGCGGTATGTAACCGCTGGTCAGACCCTTGGCAATGGTCATCAGGTCGGGCTTCATTTCGTAGGTTTGGGAACCGAAGTTGGAGCCGGTGCGCCCGAACCCGCAAACCACCTCGTCGGCAATCAGCAAAACGTCGTGCTTGTCGAGAACCTTCTGAATTTCCTGCCAATATCCTTCGGGCGGCGGCATGATGCCGCCGGTCCCCATGACCGGCTCGCCGATGAAGGCGGCGACGGTCTCGGGGCCCTCTTCCTCGATCAGGGCGTCGAGGTCGGAGGCGCACTTTTTGGCGAAGTCGTTCTCGCTCATCCCCTCGTCTGCATAGCGGTAATAGTGCGGCGTCGTTGTATGACGCACCATGCCAAGCGGCAGGTCGAAGGATTGATGGAATGACGGGATGCCGGTCATGCTGCCCGACAGGATTGTCAGCCCGTGATAGGCGAAGCGCCGGGCGATGATCTTCTTTTTGTTGGGCCGGCCTAGGACATTGTTGTAGTACCAGACGATCTTGACCTGGGTCTCGTTGGCATCCGAGCCCGACATGCCATAGTAGATCTTGCTCATACCTTCGGGAGCCATGCGCAGGATCCGGTCCGAGAGCCGGATAAGAGGTTCGTTGGAGGTGCCTCGGTAGGTGTGGAAGTAGGCCAATTTTTTGGCTTGTTCGTAGATTGCCTCGGCAATCTCGGTCCGTCCGTAACCGACGTTGACGCAATAGAGACCGGCGAAGGCGTCAATCAGGTCCTGACCCTGGCTGTCGACAATATGGATGCCGTGCCCGGTCTCCATGATCTGGGGATCGCCAAGGGCGCCCGAAGCGTACGCTTTCAAATCCGTATTGGGATGGACGATGCTTTGGCGGTCCATCTCTTCGAGCGTCAGGTTGTGGGCGGCATCCAGAGTCACGGCAATATCCTTTATTGGCTTTGGGATTCAGACAGGCACCCGGTCGTCCATGATGGTGGTGCGGTGCATGTGACGTCGGTAACGGTCTTGATCGAAGGGCGTGGCCGCATGGTAGGAACAGCGGTTATCCCACAGCAATGCGTCGCCCGGTCGCCACGGATGAGTGTAAACGAAACGGGGCTGAATGGCGAATTCCTTGAGTTCCCGCAACAATGCGTCGCCCTCGTCCTCGGGCAATCCCTCGAGGGTTCCGGCCGTAACGTCGCCGATGAAAAGCGCCTTGCGTCCGGTCTCGGGATGGACGCGCACCAGGGGATGGAAAACGTCGGGGTAAGCCGCCTTCTGGGCGTCGGTCAGGGGCGGCTTGTCGGGGTAGTTGATGGGCCAGGACTTGACGCGGCTGACCCGATTTATACGCCCGTCGATGCGGCGCTTGGTATCCTCGTCCAGAGCCTCGTAGGCGGCGTACATGTTGGCGAACACCGTGTCGCCGACGCCTGGCTCCGATGGGACTTCGATGGCGTGCAAAAATCCCGCCATGGCAGGAATGTGCTCGAAGTAGAGATCGACGTGCCAGAACTGGCCGCCGCCCGGCGTTCCCACATAGGCACCGTCCTTCTTGAGGGTGGACAGCACCAAAATCTCAGGATGGCCGTCGAGGGTCTTCTCGGCTTTGAGCTCGGTATTCAACCGACCGAAGCGCCGGCTGAAAGCAAGATGCTGTTCGACGCTCATGTCATGGAGGTCGCGAAACACCAGCACCAGAGCTTCGAGCCAGGCCCCGCGAATCATCTCAAACGTCTTGTCGTCCAGGGGCCGGGATAAATCGAGGCCGACTACTTCGGCACCCATGACCGCTGATAGAGGTCGTATTTCGATGCCCATCCCTTACGCCGCCGCTGCGACGGCCTCTATCTCAACCAGCAACTCGGGAATGGCGAGGCGCTTGACGACAAGCAGGGTGCTCGCAGGCTTGACGCCGCCGAGCACCCGGTCGCGGACCTCGCGGAATTTCGGAATGTCCTCGGCGCGGGTCAGGAAGATGCAGATCTTGACCAGGTCCTCATACCCCATGTCGGCCGATTCCAAGATGCGGCGGATCTTCTCCCAAACGTCTTCCATTTGGGCTTCCACGCCTTCAATGACGGTGCCGTCTGGACGCACGGCGATCTGACCCGAGAGGTAGAGCCAGCGGGCACCGGGGGCGACCTCAATGGCCTGGGAAATAAGACTGGTCGGGGGCGGCACGTCCAAAGGGTTGCGATGGGTCAGCATGACAAATTCCTCTCAGGTCTAGGGCGACGGGCTATTCCGCCGCCGCCCGCTCGGCGACGCTCAGACCAAACGCCTGGAAGCCCTGGCGCAACTCGCTCAAGTGGGGCTCGCCGAGCGGCTGCAAGGGCGGTCGCGGATAGCCGCCGGGAAGGCCACGGACGTTCATCGCCGCCTTGAAGGCCGCGTAGATGTTGCGCCCGCTGCCGTCGATCAGTTGGCGCAGGAGAAGCCCTTTTTTTTGTAACGTCAGCGCCCGTTCCATGTCGCCTTCCATGGTGGAGTAGTAGATGTCGTTGCCTTCCTTGCCCCAGTAATTTTGGATGCCCTCCACGTAGCCGACGGCGCCGACGGTGAGTGCCGCGACTCCGAACAATCCACCCGGGCCGATGAGCACGCGGATGCGGTCGCCAGCCAAGGCCAAGGTCTCATAGAAGTTATTGAAATCGCGTGAGCTTTCCTTAATGGCCACGACGTTTTTCACGTCGGCCAGCCGGTCCACCATCTCCGGCGTTAGCCGATTGGCGGCCGATGGGATGTTGTAGAGCAAGATGGGTAAATCGGTGGCATCGGAGACGGTCTCGTAGAAAGTGATGATGTCGTCGGGACCGGGATGGACGAAGTAGGACGGCAGGACCATGGCACCGTCGCAGCCGGACTCCTTGGCCGCGTCGACAAGTTCGATGACCTCGGACGGCGTGATCGCTCCGGCGCCGCCGATGACGGTCGCCCGTCCACCCGCCGCTTCGGCGCAAAGGCGCATGACCGCCTTGCGCTCGTCCATGGATTGGGCCCAGAACTCACCGGTGCAGCCGTTGGCGAGCAGACCCGTGCAGCCGTAACCGATGCACAGTTCCACGTTGCGCCGATAGGCCGCTTCATCGATGCGCCCCTCGGCATCGAAGGGCGTCACCAGGGCGACCCAGGGTCCGTGCCAGTCGACCGAATTTTTGTCCATGGCAACCTCTCTTCTGCTGGTTCGCCCCTGACTCGGGACGGATTAATACCGAGGATCAGCGGCGCGGCAACACAACCTCGGCGGAACCCTTGGTCGCCATGTCGCCTTCCTGATTGATGCCCGTGATTTCGAGGCTGACGGTGCCCGACTCTTCGTCCTTCCCGGTCACCTTGCCCCGATAGACCACAACGTCGCCATAAATCCCGGCCTGGCGCACCTGCACGTCGAGCTTCTTGAGAAAGCCGTCGTCGCCCATCCAATTCGTGACCAGGGGGGCGACCCAGGCAAAACGCATGACGCCGTTATCGAACGGCCCCGGCATGCCGCGGCCAGCGGCGAGGTTGATGTCCTCGTGCTGTTGCGAGTACTTCACCGGGAAATTGAGGGCCTTGTTGACGGCAACCGCGTGGGGCGCCTTCTCAAGATCGAGGAAGCCCCAGCGCCCGGCCTTATAGGATGGCCCGATGGCGGCGTTCCAGGCAACCATGTCGCCGATGGTCAGAGGCCCCCGTGTGATGGAGGGAATCTCCTGATCGACCTCCACGTCCTCGAAAGTAAGGCCGTCGCCGCCGGTCCGTTTCTCGGCCTTGAAGGTCTTTTCCAATTCCGCCAGCTCGGCGTCCGAGCATTGATGGATGGGGCGTTCGAACATCACCGCTTCACCAACCTGGGTCGCCATGATCATGGTGGCGGTTGCCGTACCCACGACTTTGTCATCCTGGTCGAGATAGGAGACAGCGGAAATGACGAAGTTAAGCCGCCGGCCTTCCTTGTTGCGCTTCTCGAAGAACTTGTCTTGCTTGGAAACAGCCCGCAGACGGTCGCCGACGCGGATGGGCCGCACCCATTCATAGGCAACACCGCCGATGAGCGACGCCAGCGGCGCCTTCATGGGCGCCCCGTGCAACATCGGATAAAGGACCGAGACCAGATAGGCGGGAGGCGCCAGCTGCGTTCCGTGGCTGGTCTTCGCGGCATAATCAGGGTCCATCCACAGCGGGTTGTCATCGTCGGTGCCATAGGCGAAATGGCGGATCGAATCGGCTGTCACGTCGTAATTCCACGTTTCGCGCTCGCGCACTTCCTTGCCGGTCAGCTTCTCGGTCTCGGCAACCCATTCGTCAATGCGCGCGTCGATTTCTTCCATCGATGTCATAGCCGTCTCCTGATCCTTGATATTAGACTTCGAGCATGATTTTGCCCACGTGGGCGCTGCTTTCCATCAGCCGGTGGGCATCGGCCGCCTCAGCCAGGGGGAAGGTCTTGTGGACCAGGGGCTTGAGCCGGCCTTCTTCAAACAATGGCCAGACTTTTTCCTCCAAATCCCGGGCGGTTGCGGTCTTAAAGGCATCGGTCTGCGAGCGCAGGGTGGAGCCGGTCAAAGTAAGACGTTTCAGCATCACCGACATCATATTGAGTTCGGCCTTCGGCCCCTTGTTGAAGGCGAGATGGATCATGCGCCCGTCGAGGGCCAGGGCCTTGATATTGCGCTGCATGTAATCGCCGCCGACGATGTCCAAGATGACATTGGCGCCACGCGCCGGAGATTCGCCCTTGACCACCTCGACGAAGTCCTCGTTCTCGTAATTGATGACCCGATCGGCACCAAGCTCGGCACAGGCGGCACAGCGCGCATCCGGACTGTCGGTGGCGAAGACTTTTGCCCCGAATGCCTTGGCCAACTGGATGGCGGTGGTGCCGATGCCGCCGGCGCCGCCGTGAACGAGAAGCACCTCGCCGTCTTTCAAACCGGCCCTCACGAAGACGTTGCTCCAGACCGTGAAGTAGGTCTCGGGCAGGCCCGCCGCCTCGACGGGGCTCAGGTTTCCAGGAATGGCAAGACAATGGTCGGCCAGCACGGTGCAATAGGCCGCGTAACCGCCGCCGTTGGTCAGCGCGCAGACGGCGTCGTCTTCCTTCCACCGCCCGGCCCCTTCGCCGACCGCGACGACAGTGCCGGCGATCTCCAGGCCAAGAAGATCCGAAGCCCCCTTGGGCGGCGGATAGAGGCCGCGGCGCTGCATCAGGTCGGGTCCGTTAACGCCCGCCGCCGCGACCTTGACCAGGACTTCGCCGGGCTGTGGCTCGGGTACGGGTCTCTCGGCGGATTTCAGAACTTCGGGTCCGCCGCCTTCGGCGATCTCGATAACCGGCATTGTGTCGGGCAATGCAGCACTCATGGCTGATCGGTTCCTCTCAATGAAGCTTTGCGGGCGGTCTCCAAACCTGCGCTGGTAGTACAACATGGCCTTTTGCACTGTCAAACGTCGGTCCATGGTCAACGACGTTGCCCGCCGGGTCTAATTCGGCGTATGTATCAGGCTCGATCTGAAGAGGGACGGAGCCCAACAACGGCCACGGCTGATAAAGGGCGCCGGCAAACGTCGATGAAAAACAAACGGGTCAACACCCCTGCCGAAGCCGTCGCCGGAATCGTCGATGGCGCGACGGTGATGGTCGCAGGTTTTGGGCGAAGCGGTGTTCCCGAAGGCCTTACCGACGCTATCTGCGAGCTTGGCGTTAAGGGACTAACCGTTATCAGCAACAACTCGGGCACGGCCAAGACCGGCGTCGCGCGCTTACTCTTGGAGGGCTGCGTCGAAAAGATTGTCTGCAGCTTTCCCCGGGCCAGTGAATCGGGCGTTTTCAAAGAGATGTTCGACGCTGGAAAAGTCGAACTTGAACTGGTGCCCCAAGGTATCCTGGCCGAAAGAATCCGTGCCGGCGGGTCCGGCCTCGCGGGCTTTCTCACTCTCACCGGCGTCGGCACCGAACTGGCCGAGGGCAAGCAGACGATGGAGGTAGACGGCACCGAATATCTCCTTGAGATGGGGCTGCGCGCGGACGTCGCCCTCATCAAGGCGCGGCAGGTGGATGGCCGCGGCAACCTCACCTATCGAAAGGCGGCACGCAACTTCAATCCCATCATGGCGACGGCGGCCGAGATGGTCATCGTCCAGGCTCATGAGGAAGTTCCCATCGGTGCCCTGGATGGCGAACACGTCGTCACCCCGGGCATTTACGTCGATCGCTATTGCGTCTTTCAACAAGAACCCTAGTGGATACCATGGACACCCAAACCAAGAATGAGAGGCTCCTGACCCGTGACCAGATGGCCAAGCGGGTTGCCGTCGAACTGACCGACGGCTGGCTGGTCAACATCGGCATTGGCATGCCGACCCTGGTCTTGCCCCACGTGCCCAAGGACCGCGACGTGATCTTTCACAGCGAGAACGGCATCGTCGGCATGGGGCCGGCACCGGACGATCTGGCCGACAACGACCCCGACCTGCTGACGGCGGGCAAGCAGCCGGCCAGCCTGATTCCCGGTGGGGCGTTCGTCCATCACGCCGATTCCTTCGCCATCGTGCGCGGCGGCCGCCTGGACGCGGCGGTGCTGGGCGCCTTTCAAGTGGCGGAGAACGGCGATCTCGCCAACTGGAAGTTGCTCGGCGCCAAGGGCGGAAGCGTCGGCGGGGCGATGGACATCGCGGTCGGCGCCAAGCAGGTCCTGGTCATGATGACCCATGTGACCAAGGAGGGCGATCCGAAGGTGGTGAAGGCGCTCAGCTATCCCGTCACGGCACGCCACTCGGTCACCAAGATATTCACCGACATGGCCGTCATCGCCGTCACGGCGGACGGCCTGGTGCTTGACGAACTGGCGCCCGGCATCACCGCCGACGAGGTCCAGGCGGCGACGGAACCCAAATTACGGCTCAGCGATTCCCTCAAGGAAATCGCGGTTTAGGAATGCCAGAGCAAATCCCGAGCAAAGGGATTCGTTTGCGACGACGAATTTGCGTAAAATCAATATTTTAGAGCATTCTCCGTGGGCATGAGCGATCGGAAAATGCTCTAAGGAGGGTTCATGATCGTCACCGGCCTTGAGATCTTTATCGTCAATGTTCCCTTCACCGACCCAATGGCGGGTAGCGGGCGCGGCGGCACCACCCAGGTGATCGTCAAGCTGAGTTGCGACAACGGGCTCGTGGGGTGGGGAGAGAGCGCCGCCCAACTTTCCAACGCGACGGCCATCGAAGGCATGATCCGCCACGCGGCGCCGTTGGTCGTCGGCCGCGATCCTTGGGACAAGGAGGCGATCGCCGCCAGTTTCTTCCGCCGTGGCACCGCGCACCGCTGGACCCAGCACGCCAACTTCGCCTACATCGGCATCGACCACGCTTTGTGGGACCTGTGCGGCAAGGACTGCGGCAAACCGGTCTATCAGCTTCTCGGCGGAGCACTCCGTGACGAGGTCGATCACTGTTACTTGCTAAACCCCGGCACGCCAAAGTCCATTGAGAGCCAGGCAAAAAAGGCCCTTGGGCGCGGCTACGGTGTCTTCTACCTGCCCTGCGGCCGCGACACGGACAACGAACGGCGCATGCTGGAGGCCCTGCGCTCCACCCTCGGCCCCGACGGGCGCATCCGCATCGACGTCAACGAACGCTGGACCATCCACCAGGCAATCCGGCTTTTGGTCGAATGGGACCGGGAATACACCATAGAATTTTGCGAGGCGCCGGTCCCCCACGACCGGCCCGAGGGCACGGCTGAGGTACGCCGACGCGTGCCCTGCGCCATCGGCGTCAACGAATGCCTGGACAGTGAGACCCAGGTGCTGGAACTGGCGCGCGCCCGCTGCGCCGACGTGTATTGCTTTGCCCCCTACTGGGTCGGCACCATGCGACGCTTCGTGACCCTAAGCCATCTGATCGCCCTGGAAGGGATGCACGTTGCCAAGCACACGTCGGGTGAACTGGGCTTGAGCGCCGCGGCGGGACAGCATGCGGCGCTTTGCGCGCCCGGACTCATCGACGGCAACCAACAGCAGGCGGTGGACCTTGCCGACGACATCCTGACCGAACCCGTTCCCATCGCCTCAGGACCCAAGTGGGGGCGCATCGAGGGACCCGGTCTCGGCGTCGAAGTGGACGAAGAAAAAGTGGCCCGCTTCCACGAGGCATTCCAGCGCGACGGCCAATACCTGATGCCCGAGTTTCGCGGGCGCTGATGGTCCTTGGATTTAGGGCATGAACACACAAAACTGTGGCGCAATTTTGGTGTCCGCTTCCGTGCCATCCAATTGCGCTGCACCTCTGAGACCGGACGTAATCGGGACCACTGTTGGACTTCCGGATATGACCCTTAGCGGACATTCGCCGGCCGAATGATTTTGCTCGCTGGCTTCCCACCGCCGCCGTCGCCGATAAGACTAAACGGCGCCCAGAAGATGGGGTGGGCGTAATCCGGCGTGCCAGGTGTCTTCTCGGGCCACGGGGACCGACAAGAGATATCGAATTTCACGCCAACGCGCCCTATCCGTTCCGCAATCCCCTGGAATGTTCGCTTCCAACCCGGCGCTCTCGGCCATGGAACACTCGATCTACGACGTCTGGTTGTTGGATTGCCGGGTTCTTGAACCGGACCTTCGGACAAAATCGGCGCACTTGCCTTCAATTTTCGGAGGACGGCGGAATCCCTGACTGTGCCTCACCCGGTCACGCCTTTGAAATCGACGTACAAACTATCGATCGTATACTTGGCCGCGACATGAACCTTGTCGCCCGTCCCGATCTCGACCGGTTCCGCGAAAGGGAAAAGCACAATATTCCAATGGGGCACATAGTGCTGGTCCTGCCGGCGGGGGTGGTTTTCGAAGACGGTCTCGCCGTCCAGGGAGAACCGAATCCACTGGATCAAGCCGAGGCAGGTGCCGTTGTCGATTGCCTCAAATTCCAATTCCCTGGAATGGAATGATTTGATGCCCGACGTGAAATCGAATTCGAAGAGTTCCCGGTCGTCCGACAGAATTTCAAAATCCAATGGTTCTGGAGGCAGACTGTATTTATGGGGCGAGAAGGCATTGAAGGGACCAAGATTGAACCCGGCTACAGTGTCAACGCAAACCCACTCCGCCAAGTCCCGGGGGCCAACAAGGCACGCCACGATGGACGCCGTCCGCGGGATGATGGGGGCGCCCGGCTTCAAAAGTTCCCGGCGCGCGTGTTCGAGGGAGGGAATCACTCCTTCTCCGACGACGCTGTTGCTTAGAATCTCGCATACCAACAGGTCGGCGCGATCCTTGATGTCGCGGCCAACGACGAGATCGACCGAATTCCTCGCAAGCACCTGGATGCGATCGCCATAGCCGTTAAGGGCGATAATCTCCCTGGCCTTCTCGGCGATGAGACCAACACTTTCGCAAGTCGTGACTCGTCCGGCGCCAGCCCGCGCGGCCATCATGGCCAGCAAACCGGACCCGGTTCCGATATCCAGGACATGCATGCCGGGCTTCACCATCTTCGCGATCACACGCTCGAAGGCGGCGTTGCGGGTGGCGTCGTTCATCATGGAGAAATGCCAGTGACGAACGATTTTCGACATGATGACACCACGACTGTGGCGATACCGGATCTCGTCCGAGGCCAATTCCATGGCCTTGTCTAGGTAAGACAACGCCACTTCTTGTTGTCCCTTGAGGGAAAGGAGCTGCCCCAGGACATTGTGGGCCTCTGCGAGATCGGCCTTCAGATCGATGGCCCGTCGGAGGGCCGAATTCCAATGGCATGGCGGAATACCGCTACCGCTTCTCCGGTCTGCCCCAAGGCCATCAGGCAGGTGCCCAGACCGTCGTGGATCTCCGCGATGTCGGGGTTGATTTCAAGGGCGCGGCGATAGGCTGGGAGAGCGTCCAGGGGCCTACCCAGGACCAGCAGAGTGTCGCCCAGGTTGTAGAACGCCAGGGGATGGTCGGGCTCGTTATCGATCGCCCGCCGATAGGCGAGGAGAGCTTCGTCAATATCCCCAAGCTCCGTGAGCGCGTTGCCCAGGTTGTTGGGAGCCTTGGCGTGGTCCGGCATAATCTCAAGGGTGCGCCGGTAAGCGGCGACCGCTTCCTCCGTTTTCCCCATGCCTCCAAGGACGACACCGAGGTTGTAATGGATTTCACCGTCCTCGGGTCGCGCCTCGGAGGCCTTGCGGAGTAGTCGGCGGGCGATCTTGTGGTTTCCTTTTCCGAACGCCGCCACACCCAGATAGTGCAGGGCGTCCGGGTGTGCCGGGTGCTTGCGCAGGATCGCCTTGAATAGGCGCTTGGCCTCGGCCGACCGACCGGCCTGAAGGTGTCTCAGGGCTAATTCTAAGGTATCTTGGCGGGGCATGAATTTCTCATTCGCGGGAGCCAAACGGGGCCACTCAACCTTCTCGCCATGATGCGGGACAGTTCCCCGACCAGGTCCGGGGAATCGGGTTCGAAGACCGCCTCGGTGGACAGGGTCTCGTCGAGGCGCCTGCGTTACTTGCGGCGGGAATCTCCTCAAGCCCGAAGTGCCTCAGGTGATCGGTGACGAACTGGACATCCAGGGGAACCAAGCCGTCCAGGCGCAGCCGGACGGCCAGATGGACCAGGAAGCCCCGTATCTCGGGATCGACGCAGAACACGCTGAGGTCGTGGCGGTCCTCGACTATGGAGAACATACCCATAGCGTAGGCGCGCAGAAGCATCGTCAGTGTAAGGCGGCGCCGTCTCTCCCTGGGTTTCTCCATGGCCCGAAGATGGCACAGGAGTGCGTCGAACCCAAGGATTATGGCGAGGCGGACAGTCGGGGATGGCCTTAGCCGCGGGATTTGCGTTACGACCGCTATTGGCTATTTTCGCCCCAATTGCAGTCAACAAATTCATGGCCGCAATGACGCCGCAACGGACATCACCAGCATTGCGTTATGAGTTCGTGACCTAGACTTTCTCCAAGACGGCGGCGATCCCCTGGCCCACGCCAACGCAGAGCGTCACCAGGGCATAGCGGCCGTCCGAGCGGTGCAGCTGGTTGAGCGCCGTCAGGGTCAGGCGGGCGCCCGAGGCACCCAGGGGATGGCCAATGGCGATGGCGCCGCCGTTGGGGTTGAGGCGGCTGTCGTCGGCTTCCAGGTCCATGAGTTTAAGACAGCCCAGGACCTGGGTGGCGAAGGCCTCGTTGATCTCAATAACATCCATGTCGGCCAGCGTTAGGCCAGCCCTCTCAAGGACCTTTTTGGTGGCGGGAACGGGTCCCAGCCCCATGACCCGGGGTTCGACCCCGGCCACCGCCCCGGCGACGACGCGGGCCAGGGGCTTGATACCGCCGGCCCTGTCGCCGGCCTCTTTGGTGCCGACCATGAGCGCGCAGGCGCCGTCGTTGATCCCCGACGCATTGCCGGCGGTAACGACGCCGTCGTCGTAGATTGGTTTGAGCTTGGCCAGCCCCTCGGGTGAGCTGTCGGGCCTGGGATGTTCGTCTTCTTCAATCGTTCGCGTCTCGCCCCGCTTGGCACCCGGCACGGCCACCGGGAACAGTTCGTCGGCATAAAATCCGTCGGCCTTGGCGGCGGCGTATTTTATTTGCGATGCAAGGGCGAAGGCATCGCTCTCGTCGCGCCCTATGCCGTGCTCCCGGCCCACGATCTCGGCCGTTTCGGGCATTTCGTGATCGCCGAACTGTTTGACGATCTTGCGGTTTGGAAAACGGCTGCCGCGGCTTGAATCGTGGACCTTGACCCGGGGGCTGAAGGCCTTTTCCGCCTTGGCCATGACGAAGGGGCCCCGGCTCATGGACTCGACGCCGCCGGCAACGAACACCTCCCCCATACCCAGTTCGGCCGAACGCGCCGCGTCAAGGACGGCATTGAGGCCGCTGCCGCACTGGCGATGCACCGTTACCCCGGCAACCTCGACGGGCAGTCCGGCAAGAAGCGCCGCCCGGCGCGCCACGTTGCGCGAATCCTCGCCGGCTTGATTGCAGCACCCGATGATCACGTCCTCAACGTCCGCGCCCGGAAAGGGAATGCGCTCAAGCAGCGTGGCGATGGTATCGCCCATCAGGTCGTCGGGCCTGACCCCGGCCAGGCATCCGCTATGGCGTCCGATGGGTGTGCGAATGCCGCCATAGAGGTATGCGTTGTCCATGGTCATTCCTTAAGGTGCGAGGTCGGGAGTTTTGAGGGAAACGCCAAGCTGAACCCGCCGCCTGAGCCACAGGCTGGGCCGATAGCGGGGATCGCCGGTCGCCCGTTGCATGGCGTCGAGGATCGCCAGTATGCGCCCGGCCCCCAGACTATCCCCCAACGAGAGCGGCCCCTGGGGGTAGCCGCGCCCAAGACGCACCGCTTCGTCAATTTCGTCGGGCGTTGAGATGCGCTGCTGGGCGATGGCGCAAGCGATGTTGACGACGGCGGCAAGAATGCGCTGGGCGATGAAACCGGGGCTGTCGGCAACCACGGTGACCGGCAGACCGGCCGCCGCGAACAGCCCGTGACCCGCCTCGCGAACCGCCACCTCGGTCACCGGAGTCGCCATCAAGGTAACCCGGCGGTCAAGCTCATACAGGGTGTCCACCGCCAATGTCCGTCGGGGATCCAGGCCTTGGTCGGTAGCCGCCGTTGTGGCGTCGGTACCAAGCGGCGTGACCAGGCACAGTGCATCGGCCGAAGGGGTATCGCCGGTTTCCATCTCGACGGCGTCCGAAACAGCCTTTAGGCAAGCCGCGAGGCGTTCGCCGCCCAGGGCATTCGCCTGACTGACCCAAACACGGGCTGGAAGTTTGTCCGGCGGCGGCGCTTCCTCGGGGCGGTCGATCTTGCCGTCCGTGTAGCGATAGAACCCGGCGCCACTCTTGCGCCCAAACAGCCCGGCTTCGAAGCGCAACCGGGTCTCGGGCGTCAAACGCATGCGGGGCTCGGCATAGAACTGGTGGAACCCCGATTCAAGCGACGGATGGGAAACATTGAGACCGGTGAGGTCGAAAAGCTCGAACGGACCCATTGGAAAGCCCGCCGTCTCACGCATGACCCGGTCGATATCAACCGGCGCAGCCACACCCTCATCGAGCACGGCCAGGGCCTCTGTGCTGTAGCCGCGCCCGGCGTGGTTGACAAGGAACAGGGGGACGTCCTTGACGCGCACCGCCTTGTGGCCCATGCGCTCGACAAGGCCGACCAGAAAATCGCCGACTCGGGCGTTGGTACGTTCGCCCGCCACCACCTCAACCAATTTCATCAACGGCACGGGATTGAAGAAATGCGCGCCCGCGACTCGCTCGGGCCGGGCACAGGCGGCGGCGATGGCGCCGATTGAAAACGACGACGTGTTGGAAGCCAGAATGCAGGTTTCGGACACTATCGTTTCAAGCTCGGCAAAAAGCCGTTGCTTGACTCCTAAGTCCTCGACCACGGCCTCGATGATGACGGTGCAGTCCGCCATGTCGGACAACGCCGGCACCAGGCCCACGCGGGCCACCGCCGCTTCGGCGTCGACGCGGGTAATGCGGCCCTTCTCCGCCTGGCGCATGAGCATGCGTGAAATAAACGCCTGGGCGTCCCGGGCCGCGTCCTTGGAGACATCGGTTAGGGATACCTGGCAGCCGGCGGCGGCGGCGATCTGGGCGATGCCGCGGCCCATCACACCGGCGCCGATGACGCCGACGCGCACGCTCGGATCGTTGGGATCGGGTATCATGAAATTGCCGTCTCCTGGCTCGGAGTCCTAGAACACCCGTTTGTAGCCGTGGCCGGCGGGTCTTGGCAAGCTGCCCGACATCGCCCTTTACTTGGCGCCGGCTTTGGTCGAAACATGGCGCCGAACTTAGGGAGAGAAAATCATGAGTGGACGGCTGAAGGACAAGGTGGCCCTGGTCACGGGCGCCGGTTCCATTGCGCCGGGTTGGGGCAACGGCAAGGCGACGGCGGTGCTGTTCGCCCGCGAGGGCGCCAAGGTCTTCGCCGTCGATAAGAACCCAGCGGCGGCCGAGGAAACTCAAGGCTTGATCACCGATGAGGGTGGGATAAGCGCCGCCCACCAGACCGACGTGACTGAAAACGAACAGGTCCAGGCCATGATCGAGGCCTGTCTTGAGACGTTCGGGCGCATCGACATCCTACACAACAACGTCGGCGGCTCGGTCCCAGGCGGCCCGGTGGACATGCCGGAAGAAGTCTGGGACCAGCAGATCGCCTACAACCTGAAAAGCGTCTTCTTGACCTGCAAACACGTCATCCCGGTGATGGAGCGCCAAGGCGGCGGCGCCATCGTCAACGTCTCGTCCCTGGCCGGACTTCGTCACACCGGCCACTACCACGCCGCTTACGAGGCGGCCAAGGCCGGTATGATGCATTTCACGCGCACATTGGCGGTCGAATACGGACCCAAGAACATTCGCGCCAACACGGTGGTGCCGGGCCATGTCTTCACGCCCCTTGTCGAGCACCGTTTGGCCAAGCAATACCGGGGCGGCAACCTTGAAAATCTGATCGAGGAGCGCAGCCGCGACATTCCCATGGGCCGCATGGGGGACGCCTGGGACGTGGCCTACGCGGCGCTTTACCTGGCCTCCGACGAAGCCAAGAACACCACCGGCATCGAGATCGTCGTCGACGGCGGCGTCACCGTCAAATGTGACTGATAAACAGCCTGTGGTTTGCAATATCCCAGCCAGCCGCTACTATTAAATTCAAGTTATCGCGCATGAACGCGAAACGTAAAATTCATCCAGGGAGTTTCAAGTCAATGGCTACCAAGGGAAGATTCGCTTTCGCGGCGTTCGTGTTGGCGGTGGCGTCCATATTCATGACGATGGGCGGCGCCGAGGCAGCCAGTCTCAAACTCACCAATCGGCTAGCCGTGGACTGCACTCTCAAGGCGCCCAACCTTTCCATCCCGATGAAAGCCAAGTCGATGCAAGATGCCACCATCGACGACGCCGTCGGGGATAATCTGACGGTGGTGTGCAAGAAGAGCGGACTAGACAAGGACGAGACTAAATGCAAATTGCTCACCGGCGGGCCGGGCGGTTCCGGCCAAATCGCCGATAAGGCTTACCCCTTTAAGTACGTCAACGAAATTCACGTGTTCGCCCAGATCGGCCAATGGCTGGTGTGCTCGTCGATCTAATTGGCCACCCTGCGAGTCGGATTTAGAATTGACAAGTCCGCGTCCTGACACGCATATCTGTGCAAACCTGGAAGGCGCGTCGTAACGGACGCTCGATAAATCGGCTGCCAAGCGCCCTGAAAGTCAGGTTTGTTTTTTCCTCACAGGGAGGTTTCCATGCTTAAGAAATTGTTTGCGACCGGCCTTGCCGCGTTGGCCGGAATTATGTTGTTGGTGCCGGCCGGTGAGGCCCGCACCCTAGACGAAATCATCAAGGCCGGTGTGATCCGCGTCGGCGTCCAGCCCAATCTGCCAGGCAACAGCGTTCTGAAGCCGGACGGCTCGTGGGAAGGCATGGATATCGAAATGGGTGGGGCCATCGCCAAGTCGCTTGGCGTCAAGGTGGAGTTCGTGCCCTCCAAATCGCCGCAGCGCGTTCCCATCTTGGTTTCCGACCAAGCGGATATCATGCTGGGCGGACTGACCCGCAACGCGCGGCGCGCCAAGCTGATCGACTACTCCCTTCCCACCTTCACCGAATCCCAGGTCGTTCTAACGACGTCGAAAAGGGCAGACCTGAAGAGTTGGAAGGATTTCAATCGCTCGGATATTACCCTGGCCAACGTGCGCGGCTCCGTCCCCGCCCAATGGACGCGCAAGAACGCGCCCAAGGCCAAGGAAATCCTGTTCGACAGCGGGGCCGACGTGGTCCGGGCCATCGGCCAGGGGCGTGCCGACGGGTCAATCGCGATCATCGACAATTGGCTCAAGTTCACCAAAAACTACGCCAACGTGAAGTGGCACGTGTTGCCCGATACGATCTACCTCGGCTACTGGGGTATCGGCATGCAGAAGGGCAACAACTCTCTGCGCCGTTGGCTGAACATCTGGCTTTACGATTTCCAGAGCAAAAACAAGCACAACGCTCTGTGGGAGAAGTGGTATGGATCGCCGCCGGCGTTCCCGGTCGTTCCGACCTACTACTTTCCGTAAGGCGTAAACAACCAGGCCGCTGTCCGGGAATTATCGGACAGCGGCCTTTTGTTGTCCGCCCTTCTTCAAGACGCGAAGCGCTCGACCGAGAAGGCGTCGAGGTCAAACGTCGATGTCTTCCCGGCGATCCGCTCGGCCAGCAGTCGACCGCAAATCGGCGCCCCGGTGAAGCCCGGGTTGGGCGGCACGGCGAGATAGAACCCGGGCACTCCCGGCACCTCGCCCAGAATCGCATCGCCGTCCGGCGTCAAAGTCAGCATGCCGCCCCAGGTGCGTAAAAGACGCAGCGGTCCCAGGCCGGGGACGACGCTTCGCGCAACGCCCAAGTTCCCCTTTATGCTTTTCTTGATCACGTCGGGTCGGCCTGTCGCGTGATCAAACACGGCCGGCCAACCACCGCCGATAACGACATTGCCGCGCGCCGCCTGCTTCATGGACAACATGCGATCCCCGTGCTGCACCAGGTGCTTGACCAGGGGCGGCGCGGCCTCGGTCACATTCATGAGGCGGGCATGGGTCTCAATGGGCAGGCGGACCCCGACCATAGCGGCCACGGTGGCGGCCCCGGCTCCCGCCGCGTCGACCACCCGCCGGCAGCGAATGGCACCGTTATCTGTGAGCGCCTTGAAACCGTCGCCGGTGGTCTCCAGGGCCAAGAGTTCGGTGCTCCGCAAAAAGCGGGTTCCAGCCCGCTCGGCACCCCGCGCCACGGCCCCCGTCGCCATGATCGGATTGATCTTACCCTCGTCGGGGCAGAACGCGGCGCCGATAACGCGTTCGGAAAAATAGGGCGCGATAGATCTGAGATCGGATCCGCTCACCACCTCTACGTCCAAGCCGTGGCTCCTTTCTTCCTTCGCCTTCTCTTCCAGCATGCGCAACTGCCCGTCGGTTTCGGCCACCATAAGACCGCCGTCCAGAACCAATTCTATGTCGCGGTCCAGTTCGCCAGCCAATTCCCGCCATGTCTCGACAGACGCCATGACCAATGGCAAGAGCCTGTTTCGCCCGGCGATCCAAAGCGGATCACGGCTTTTGAAGAAACGCGAGACGATCATGAGATGAAGGCTTCCGGCATTGACGCCCGAGGCTTGGTCGTTGATCCCGTCGCGGTCGATGACCACCACGTCAAGCCCCAGACGAGCTAGATAGTAGGCGGCGCAGCAACCGACCACGCCGCCGCCCACGACCAGGACATCGGTCTCCGTCAATCGATTACTTTTATCGCGCTCCGACACCCGGGTATCCTTGTTCATGCGGCGACGGTTCGTCTATAGTGCCGCCAAGGAATCAACCGACGGACGGCGGAGGAAATAGGCATGGATAAATCAACGGTGGACTGGCACGGCGTCATGCCGGCAATCGTGACGCCCTTCGACCGCCAAGGCAACATCGACGAAGCGGCATTCCGCCGCCATATCGACATCAACGTCGACTATGGCGTGACCGGAATCGTCGTGACCGGCTGCGCGGGCGAGGCCTGGGCGCTTTCGATCGACGAGCGCAAGCACTTGTTCACATTGGCGATGGACGTGGCCCAAGGCAGGATCAAGGTCATTGCCGCGACAGGATCGATCCGGGCGGAAGAAGTGATCGACATGAACCGCCATGCCAAGGACGTGGGCTGCGACGGCGCCATGGTCCTAGCCCCGTTTTTCCCCAAATTGCATTCGGCGGACGACCTTGTCGCCCATTACCAGATGGTCTCCGACGCCGTCGACCTGCCGATCATGCTCTACAACGTTCCCGGCTATAACGTGAACGAGATGACGCCCGAGATCATCTCGCGCCTGGCCGATATCAACGCGGTGGTCGCCATAAAGGAGAGCACCACTGATTGGGAAAAATTCTTCCGGGGCTATCACCTTGTCAGCGACCGCATCCATTACCTCACCGGTCAGCTCAGCCTCTATGGCCTGGCCGCCGTCGAGCACGGCGTGCGCGGCACGGTGACCGGCGCCACCAATTGCTGGGGCGCCGAATCGGTCGAATTCTTCAACGCCTGCCTCGAAGGCGACAAGGAGAAGGCGCTGCGGCTGCAAAAGAAAGCCGTGGACCTGTGGGATCTGGCCATGGCCAACCACCGCAACCTCTATCCGGCGATCAAAGCCATGATGAACCTCCAGGGCCTGCCGGGCGGCCATGCGCGGCCGCCGCTGAGAACACTTGGCGAGCCCGATCTGACAGAGTTGCGCGACGGCATGATCGACCTAGGGTTCACCATCGCTGCCCAAGCGGCGGAATAAGGAGCGGCACCCGGCGGTTGGAGGAATCGATCATGTCCGCTAGCTTGGACGGAAAGGTTGCTGTCGTCACCGGCGGCGGCACCGGTATCGGCGCGGCGGCTGCCGTTAGCTTGGCCAAAGAGGGCTGCCGGGTCGTGGTCTCGGGCCGGCGCGTCGATGTCATCGAAAAAGTTGCCAAGGACGTATCAGGCCTTGCCGTCGCCGCGGATGTGGCAAATGAAGATGACGTCGTCGGCCTGTTCAAGGCCTGCGATGACGCTCACGGGCGACTGGATATCTTGATCAACAACGCGGGCTTCGGCGGCGGCGGCGTGATGGGTGCCGCCGATATAGACATGGAAGCCTGGGATCGCACCTTCGCCGTCAATGTGCGGGGTGTTATGCTGTGTACCAAGCACGCCATCCCGCTTCTCAAGCGCCACGGGGGCACCATCGTCAACGTCGCCTCCATCGCCGGCATCAAACCTAATATGAGGCAGATTCCCTATGGCGCCAGCAAGGCAGCCGTTATCAGTCTCACGCGCTCGGTGGCCGATGAGGTGGGGGTGTTGGGGATCCGGGTCAACGCGATCTGTCCCGGCGCCGTGGACACGCCGCTTTTCCGCGGCAACGCAGCTGAGCGCGTGGCACGCACTGGCGGCAAGGTAGAGGACGACGTTGAACGGATCGCCGCGCTGTCGTCCCTTGGCCGACTGACGACGTGCGAGGAAGTTGCGTCGGGCATCCTATTCCTTGCCACCGAGGCATCGGGCAGCATGACCGGCACCCGCCTCGTCATGGATGCCGGCAAGGTCTGACCTAAATTCCACTCACGTAAGCGATTTTCAGCTTGTCCGAAGCTCATAGGGGGTCGGCGCGAGCGCGTCCGGGCGCGCCTCGACCGCCCGCGACTGCTTGATGCGGACCTCCATCCACCACCCTAAGCGGGTCAGGGGGTAAGACAGCACGAAATAGAGAATAAGGATGCTTCCGAACGAAAGGATGGCGGAAAAACCGAAGTTAGTGAAGTACTTGCCGACCGCCGTCAGCTCCATCACCCCGACCTGGGAGGCCAGCGCCGTATCCTTGATGAATACGACGAAAAAGGCGAAAGCGGGCGGAAGGATCACTTTCCAGGCCTGAGGCAAAACGACGTGTCTCAGGACCTGGAGGCGGCTGAAGTTCATGGCCATGGCGGTGTCCCACTGGGTCGCGTGGACGGACTCAAGCCCGGCACGAATGATCTCGCCAATAAAGGCGGTCGAGATAATAACGATCGAGATGCAGGCGATGGTGAACAGCGAATAACTCTGGCCCAGACCCTTGGAGACGAATAGGACGAGGAACAAGAGGACCAGAAAGGGGACGCGACGGAAGAACTCGACATACGAAATCATAAACAGACGGACGGGAACGAACAGCCAGCCCGGCGTTGTACGCAGGTAGACCAAGACAAAGCCGAAGAGAAAGCCAAGGCCGCATCCAATGACGGTCATCATCAACGTCCGCGTCATCGCCCAGAATAGATAGCCGGCGTTTTCCAGGGTCAGGAACCGCGGCAGCTGTTCAAGGAATAGATCGAACATCAGAACACCTTCGCCTTGACCCGGAATACCCGGCGGCCGATGTAGGCCAGAAGCGCGCTGGCGAGGATGGTGATCGCAACGTAAATGAAGGCGACGATGATGTAGACTTCGATGGAGCGGAAGGTGTCGGATGCCACGTTGAAAGCCCGCCCGGTCAGTTCCTCGACGCCCAGGATGGAGGCCGCCGCCGTGCCCAGGATCATCCAGATGTACCAATTGGAAAGCGGCGCGAAGAGTACCTTGGCGATATGGGGCAAGATGACATAGCGGACCGATTGCATCAGGCTGAAACCCAGGGATTCGGCAGCTTCCAATTCCATTTTACGGACCGAGGCGAAGCCGCCGCGCATGATCTCGGTGATGTAGGCACCGGAGTTGAGGGCAATATTGAGCAGCATGGTCTTGTACGGCGACAGCACGATGCCGAACTCGGGCAACCCAAAGAAGATGAAGAACGCCGTTACCAGACCCGGCGTGTTGGTAAAGAAGACGACATAGACATTGACCAGGTTCACAAGCCACTTGGGTCCATAAGACTTGGCCACTGCGCCGAAAAGACCGATGGTGCAACCGCACCAGAAGCCGAGGAAGGAAAGATGAAGGGTGATCCAGGCGCCTCCCATCAGGTAGGGGACTTCCCGGAAGGCCTCGCCCCATTGGAAGGTATACTCCATGGCCTCAATCGACCATCGGACCAGCAGCCTGTCAAGAGTCGAGGACCGGTGTCTTGACCCGTAACAGTGTCCGCATGCTGCTCGCCGCCCTCGTCTTCCTCTTTATCGCGGTGGGGGCAGCCCAGTCGTTCCTCGCCCCGGGATCGTGGACCGAGTCCCTGTCCGGGGCCGAACGCATCGTGGCCCGGGGCGATGACGCCGCCGCCCCGGTCGCCGAGCTTGATCCCCTCCGCGAAGTTCTCCTCTACTATGCCAATGGAATGGTCCACGTCGCCCGGCGCTACACCGATGTCGATCTTCATGGCGAAGCGGCAACGCTTTTGGATCGAGTGGTGCGGGTACGGCGCGCATTCCTGGGTCCCAGCCACCCGGAACTGCTTTCGGCCTTGAAACTTCGGGCCGAGGCCCGACGCCGGGCCGAGCCGCTTCCTTGACCCTTGACGCGATATCGATTTACCCTTTTGGCCGTGACGGCGGAGGAAACGCGGCATGGCCCGGGCGGTTCCCGGCCCAATCAAACCAGCAGACCTGGAAGCTTTCGAACGCGATGGCGCTATCTGCCTGCGCGGAGTCTTCGACCAGGACTGGGTCGAGCGCATGCGTGGTGCCGTAGACCGCCTCAAGGCCGAGCCGGGTCCCATGCGCCAGAAATTCCGGCCCGACGATCCAGGCGAGTTCTTCAGCGACAAATTCATGTGGACCCACGATCCCGACTTTCGTGACTACGTCATGCGGTCCCCCGCAGCGGAGCTTGCCGGGCGGCTGATGGGCTCGGCCAAGGTCAACGTCTTCTTCGACCAACTTCTGGTCAAGGAGCCCCGGACCCCGGCGCCCAGTCCCTGGCATCAAGACCTTAACTTCTGGCCCTTCACGGGGCGCCAGGTATGTACGCTTTGGATGCCCCTCGATGTCGCCGATCATGACAGCGGCGTCTTGGAATTCGTGCGCGGCTCTCATCTGTGGAAAGAGCGGCCGTTTTCCCGTGAGCTGGTTTTCGCCAACGACGACAAGCAGCCCCAGGATGTGGCGGGCGATGACATCCCCGAAACCGACGATCCCCAAGCCCTGCCCGATATCGAGGCCGACCGGGATGCCTACGAGATCGTTTCGTGGGACGTCGAGCCGGGCGACGTCCTGGCTTTCACCGCGCTCACGCTGCACGCCGCACCAGGCAACGCCTCGGACCGCCGCCGCCGGGCCCTGGCCACGCGCTGGACCGGCGACGATATCCGCTATGCGGTGAAGCGCAAGTTGGCGACCTTGCTGCGCGACCCGGGGCTGGTGCCGGGCGACGCCATGGATTGCGAGCTTTTGCCCGTCGTCTGGCGGGCGGCCCAAGACACTTGAAGGCACCGTCGGTGACCGAGAGACACGAACCGGGGGTGGCTTTGGACGACACCGACGTACTCGTGGTGGGCGGCGGTATTGTCGGATGTTCGACCGCGTACTACCTGGCTCGCTTTGGCGTCGATGTGGCGCTCGTCGAACGGGACGACCTCAATACCGGCGCTTCGGGTGCCAATGCGGGAAGCCTGCACGCGCAACTGACGTCGCGCTACTTCGCCGATGGACCGCCGTCGCGCGTTGAGGCGGCGGCCCGCGCCCTCATTCCCCTGTCGCGTGAGGCCGTGGATACCTGGGAAGAGCTTTCCCGCGACCTCGACCACGATATCGAGTTCATGAAGGGCGGCGGCCTCATGGCAGCCGAGAGCGCGGCCGAAATGGATTTATTGCGGCGCAAGGCAAGTCTTGAACAAGCCGCAGGGCTGGATGTCCATCTTCTCTCGCGCTCGGAAGCAAGGTCTTTTGCGCCTTACCTTGCGGAGACGGTTCAGGGCATTGAGGTCTGCCCCATCGAAGGCAAAATCAATCCGCTTTTAGCGACGCCGGCCCTGGCCCGTGGAGCCACACGGTCCGGCGCCCGCATCCACCGGCGGGCAGGACTCTTGTCTCTGGAGCGCGACGGAGGCGGTTTCCTGGCCAAGACTGCACGCGGTGTTGTCCGTTGCCGCCGCGTCGTTGTTGCCGCCGGGGTCGGGGCCGCGGCCGTCGCCGCCATGGTCGGCCTTTGCCTTCCCGGAGAGGCACGGCTTCAGCATATGAATGTCACCGTCCGTACCCGGCCGATGCTCCCCCATCTCGTGCAGCACGCCGGCAAACGGCTGACCATGAAGCAAAGTGCCAGCGGCACGGTCATCATCGGCGGCGGACTACCGGCCCGGCGCGATCCGGCGACCGGCAAGATCCAGGTGTTACGCGACAGCATTGAGGCCAACCTCAAGACGGCCCGGAATCTTGTCCCCGGCACGGCGCGGCTCCAATTGCTGCGCACTTGGGGTGGCGAGAGCCTAATGACCGATGGCAACCCGATCTTGGGCGGCGTTTCCTCGGTACCGGACTTTCATTTGGCGATTCCCGCCAACTCGGGCACCACCACCGGACCCCTTTGCGCCCGGTTGTTGGCCGAATCCCTGTCGGACCGGCGGCCATCCCTCGACCTGGATGCGTTCTCTATCGAACGCTATTGACGGACCCGCGTCACGCCGTCTTGGCCAGGCTCCCCTCGAGGACGCCGGCGCGGATCAGGACGTCCCTAAGTTCGCCTTCCTCGGCCGGTGTCAGGGGCGAGACGTGATCGCGGGGCACGCCCGCCGGCAGCCCAATCATGTTGAGAGCCGCCTTCAATCCCGCCGGCGGTGTGCCCACGGTGTGCAGGAGAGCCTGGTTCACCAAGCCGTAACGGTAGTGAAGATCGAACCGTTCCGCCGGCGTCATGTCATGTATGTCCAAGAACTTGCGGCAATCGGCGCCGAACATTTCGGGCCCGGTGCCGACGAAACCGCCGGAACCCAACAGCAGGGCGGGAATCATGGTAAGGCGTTGACCGTAGAGAAAGGGGAATCGATCGCCCATCTCGGCCAACATGGTGGTGATGTGGTCCATGTCGGGCGGCGCGTCCTTGACCACGTCCACCGGCGCCACGTCGCAGATCGAGCGCAGCACGTCGGCGGTGATGTTGAAGTGCGAGATAAGCGGCAGGTTGTAAACCATCATGCGCAGCGGCGCCGCCTGAGCCACCGCCTGGAAGCGCTCGACGATCTTGTCGGCCGAGGCGTCGTGGATGGGGGGCTGGCAGAGGCTGATGCCGGGCGCTCCGGCGGTGGCCGCAATCTCGGCCCGTTCGATGCAGCGCCGGTTGGACGTCCGCGTCACGTTGACGTAGAACGGAATTCTATCAGCGATCGTCTTGGCCGCTGTCTCCGTCACCTGGCGCAACTCGTCATCGCTCAGCGCGTAACCCTCACCGTTGTCGCCGGCGATCAGCAAAGTGTCGACCCGTACCACGTCGAGGTAGTAGCGCAGGACCTCGGCATAGGCGTCCAGCATTAACTCGCCCTTGGGATTAAACGGCGTGGCCGGCGCCGCACAGTGAATCTGTCCCTGGAACGGGGAATGGGTATAGGTCTTATCCATCATCGCGTTGCCTCTCTCTGAATTCATGCCGGGCCGACACAGGCAAGGTATAGCACAGGCAAGTCACTCTGCGTTATGATCCCGCCGTGTGGCGGCACGATCTCACGGGGGAAGGACGATCATGGCTAAAAAAGAGATCGAAGGCGACTGGGTCCTCGGATGGCCCGACCGCAAGAGGCCCATGCACAAGCAAAGCAAGGACGCCGAGGGCCGCGTCATCGGGGCCCGGACGCCGATTTTGGATCAAGAAGGGCTGATCACGCCGACCGATGCGTCCTACATCGTGGCCCAATTGGGGATGCCCGAGCCCGTGCATCCGGACGATTTCACGGTTGCCATCTCGGGCGAGGTCGAACGCCCGGGCGACTTCACCCTCGACGATCTGCGCAAGCTTCCCGGCCACAGCATACGCGCCGTCATCGAATGCGCCGGAAACGACGGGGATTTCTTTGAATATCTTGGCGAGGGAAGCAATGCCAAGAAGCCGTCAATGGTGCTGGAGGAGGGCGACACCGTTCACTGGCGTCAGTCCTCGCCTGACGTCAATCCCGATGAGGTCGACGATTTTCTCGAGGGTCTGCCGACCACCTGCTTCCTCAGTTCCGGGGAATGGACGGGGGTGCCATTGGCCGAGGTCCTCAACCGCTGCGGCCTGAAATCCAACGCCGTCGCCGTGCGCGTCGAGGGCTGGGACAGGGGCCGGCCCGATCCGGTGGTCCAGTACCTGTCGGCGCGACGCACCGATTTCGATGTCGTCGATCCCGGCATCATCAACTTTGACAAGGGCCTGCCCCTGGAAAAGGCGCTTCACCCCGACACAATTTTGGCGTGGTCCCATAACGGCGAATACCTGCGCCACGTCCATGGCGCGCCCTTGCGTCTGGTGGTGCCGGGTTGGGCCGGCAACTGGTGGATCAAGTGGATCCACAAGATCGAAGTCATGGACCATATGCCGGAGTGCTATCACCAAACCCATTACTTCATCTTCGCCAAGTCGCCCGACGACCCGGACAAGAAGATGATGACCGCCATGGGGGTCAAGACCTTGATCGTCGAGCCCAGGGACGAGGATTCACCCCTTTCCAAGGGCACCCACGTCGTGCGCGGCTTGGCTTGGAGCGGCGAGGGCACCATCACCCAGGTCGAGGTCAGCACCGACGGCGGCGAGACGTGGACCGAGGCCCACGTCGAAAAGACGGGGGATAAATGGCTCTGGTCGCGCTGGTCCTGTGTGTGGGAAGTCGATAAGCCCGGCACCTACGCCATCATGGCCCGGGCCACCGACGAGAAAGGCCGCCGCCAGCCGCAAACGGAGTGGAATTTCCAGCGCAAGCACTTCGACGGCATCGTTCCCGTCGACGTCACCGTTGAATAAGAGCCTATCCAAATAACGGAGGCGGTTCGTGCACATCGTCGTCTGCATAAAACAGATCCCCGATCCGGAGATGGCGCCGTCCCAGTTCCGCATCGACGAGGACGCCAAGACGGCGGTCCCCTGGCCGGGCTCGTCCCTGGTCCTTAGCCCCTTTGACGAACAGGCGGTGGAGGCCGCGCTGCGCGTCCGCGAAACCCTTGGCGAAGCCAAGATCACACTTGTATGTTTGGGACCCGAGCAGGCGCGCGCGGCCATCAAGGCCGGTCTTGCGCTAGGCGCCGACGAAGGGGTGTTGCTCTCAGATCCCGCTTTCGAAGACGGCGACGCCATCACCACCGCCGTGGTACTGGCGAGGGCAATTGAAAAGATCGCCCCGTTCGATCTGGTACTCGCCGGACGCCAGGCGGCGGACACCGACGCCGGCGTCGTCGGTTGCGGAGTGGCTGAGCTGCTTGGCATCGCCGCCGTCACATTTGCCAGAGATATACAGATCGAAGACGGCCGGGCGCGCGTCGCCCGGGCGCTGGCCGACGGGACCGAGACCGTCGAGGCGCCCCTGCCCTTGGTGGTTACCGTCTCCCACGAAATGGGGCCGCCGCGCCACGCCAGCCTGCGTGAGACCATGCGGGCGGCAAAGAAGCCGGTGGAGGAATGGAGCGCCGCCGATCTCGACCTGCAACCGTCGGAGGTCGGCCAAGCCGCTGCCAGGCGCGTGGTCGAGCGTCTCTATATACCCACAAGCGACGTCACCTGCGAGTTTGTGGAAGGTGCCACCGCCCAAGAGCAGGCCGCCGATCTGGTCGAGCGGTTGCGCCAGGCCGAGGTTCTATGAGGCCCGGCCATGACCGATAAATCGGGCGTCGTGGTCCTCATCGAATGCGAGGATGGGGCGCCGGTCCCCATGTCCACAGAGTTGCTGGGTCTGGCCCGAAGCCTGGCCGACAAGACCGGCGGGTCCGTCACCGCCCTCGCGCTCGGCAGCGGCATCGCAGGCGCCGGCGATATCCTTGTCGCTCACGGCGCGGACCGGGTCTACCTGGCCGATGACCCGATCTTCACGCCCTATCAGGCCGACGCCTGGATGGCCGTCCTGGTCGAAACCCTACGCGATCTGGCGCCCGCCGCCGTTCTGGCCGGCCATGGTGCGGTCGGGGCGGACCTGGCACCGCGCCTGGCCTTTCGCCTGGAGAGCGCCGCCGTCACGGATTGCATCGCGGTCAGCGCCGAGGGCGGGGGACTTACGTTCACCCGGCCCTGTTACGGCGGCAAGGCGCACGAGGTGGTGTCGGTAAAGACGGCGCCGGCCGTCGTTACCCTGAGGGCCAAGTCCCACGCCCCGGCGACACCTGATGAGGATCGCCAAGGCGAGGTGATCGTGCTCTCACCCGACATCGACCCCGCGAACATCCGCGTTCGCATCGTCGAGAAGCGCCGGGAAACAGATGACGGCCAGCGCCTGGACACGGCCCGCGTCATCGTCGCCGGCGGCCGCGGTCTCGACGGCGCCGAGGGATTTCAGATCGCCGGCGATTTGGCCCAGACCCTTGGCGGGGCGCTTGGGGCGAGCCGCGTCGCCTGCGATCTGGGATGGTGCCCGCCGTCGCGCCAGATTGGGCTTTCGGGACGCACGGTGGCGCCGGAGCTTTACCTGGCCCTTGGCATATCGGGCGCCGCCCAGCACATGTCGGGCTGTGCCGGGGCGAAGACCATCGTCGCTGTCAACACGGACGCGCAAGCACCGATCTTCAAGTATTGCCGCTTCGGCGTCATCGGCGACTGCCGGGAACTCGCCGCCGCCCTGATCGCCGCCCTCGATAAATCCAAGGGATAACGACGCCCCAAAAAGAAAAACGGGCCGCCCAATGGACGGCCCGTTCGTCGGTTTATGAAAGCCGTCAGGCTAATTGATGAGTGGTACGTCAAGGGTGACGACTGTGTTGCCGTCAACGTCCTCGCTGACCGAGTAACCGGAGCCCTCCTGGGCCCTGAGGGTGACCTCGACAGAATCGCCGCCTTCGTTCGTGGCTCCAATCACGGTCTCGTGAGTCTCGGCGTTGAATGCAACGACGACGTCATCTCCGCTGAAGCCCTCGAACACCAGCGCGTCGTCGATACCAAAATCAACGACAACGTCATCACCCGCGTCGGCATCGAACGTGAAGATGTCTCTACCGCCGCCGCCGAAGAGGAAGTCGTCGTCAATGCCACCGAATAGCACATCACTCTCGTCGGTACCGACAAATACATTACTGTCGGTCACGTCGAGAGCGGTCACTGTCAAGCCGTCGGTCGAGAAGATCGGGTCGAACAGGGCGCCGTCGTCGGTATCGAGCAAGCCGCCGATCGAGTCGAAAAATCCGCTACCCACGCCGCCCCAACTCAGCACATTGTACTGACCGCCGAAATTCACCTCGGAACCGTCGGCCAAGCTGATGTTCAGCGCTCCGCCCATTACCATGTCGCCGCCGACTACCAACGAGGTCGAGCTTTCGCCGATGGTGGCGTTGTAAACCGTGTCCTCACCAAGCGAGACATTGTCGCCGACGGTGACGGTGACGGTGTTGGTGAAACTGGCGTCATTGCTGAGCTCCAGGTCATCACCGATGGTGAGGGTGCCGGCGTTGGTGAAACTGGCGTCATAGTCGAGATCCAGGTCACCACCGATGGTGAGGGTGCCCAAGTTGTCGAAGCTGCCGCTGCCCCAAACATTCAGCTCGTCGGCAACGTCGATGGTGCCGGCCACGTAGTTGGTGAAGGTGGCGGACGTGTCCGACCAGCCGCCAACATCCAGGTCGTTGTCGACGTCGATGGTGCCGTAGTTCTGGAAACTGGGGGAATCGCCGCCGCCTTCGCCCCAACTCTCGACCTGCAGTTCGTCATCAACGTTGATCTGGCCGTAGTTGACGAAGCTCGCGTCGTCGTAGACCTCAAGGTCCTCGTCGACGTCGACGGTGCCGGTGCCATAGTTGGTGAAGCTGGAACTGCCCCAGACCTCCAGGTATTCGTCCTGGATGTCGACGGTGCCGTAGTTCTCGAAGCTGGCGTTGTCGCGGGTCTGCAGGTCGTCGTATTCGACCGTGACAGTGCCGTAGTTGGTGAAGCTGGCGTTGTCTTCGAGCGCCAGGTCGTCGTATTCGACCGTGACGGTGCCGTAGTTGTCGAAGCTGGCGTTGTCGTAAAGCGCAATGTCGTCGTAAACGGTGACGGCGCCGTAGTTGGTAACGCTAGCGTCGTCGTAGAGCCACAAGTCGTCGTCCACGGTGACGGTGCCGTAGTTGGTGGCAACCGCGTCGTCATCGAGGGTAAAGTCCCCGTCCACGTAGACGGTGCCGGACAGGGCGTTGGTGACGTCGCCTTGGCCCTCGACCGTCATATCGTCCAAGACCGTCAGGTTGGCGATGTTGGTGCGGGTGTCATCGACGGTTAGGTAGTTGAACGTCGCATCTTCTAACATGACGATGCGGTCGTCGAACTCCAACAACTCGATGTCGCTTAAGATGTCCGTCCCGTCGCGGCCCGCGATGTTGTCAATGACCGTCACGTTTCCCGTCAGCCCGTCGATGGCAAGGGTATAGTCCGCGAAAATGCCCGAGAAGACAGCCGTGTCCGTCCCTTCGCCGCCGAACAGCGTGTCGTCTCCGCCACCGCCGACCAGGACGTCATCGTCGCCGGGGACGTAGCCAAGGTCGTTGCCGATGATCGTCTGCGGCGCGTCTCCAAAGCCCGTTGAGTCCGTTGTCGGATCGATACTGACGTTGAGGACGTAATCGCCACCGTCGTAATACGACTCCCCGCCACCGAACGGGTTCTGGTAGTAGCCCGTGACCGCCGCGTAATAGATGCCGGCGGTGGGCACCGTGTACTCGATGTAGGAGTCGTAACTGTGCACGCCGCCGCCGCCATAACTGGTCGACGTATCATCGTCCATCGTCAGTTGATTGCCCTCAGAATCGTAGAACCACAACATGGAGTCGAACGAATCGCCCTGGTTCCGGGCGTAGTCGATGTCCAGGGTCAAGCGTTCGCCGGCCTCCAGGGTAAAGGCGTAGAAGTCGACGTCGCTTCGATTGTCGTGCAGTGCCTCGATCGACACGCGGGGCAGGGAAGCGTCGCCCACGTCCGAGCTATACGCGACGCCGAAATCGGAGCGCGCGATAACCTGGGCGGTGGCGATCGTATTGTTGTCGACGAAAACGGGGGTCTCTCCGCCCTCGCCGACGCCCTGCCCGTACAGCACGTCGTCGCCGTCCAGGCCCATGATCACGTCGTCGCCACCGAGACCGGATATCTCATCGTCGCCGCTCGTTCCGACGAGGACATCATTGCCATCGGTGCCGGCGCTGGGCACGGGCTCTTCGACATCCGCCACCGACACCGCGATGGAGCCGGTCGTGGAGGCCGAAGCGCCGCCCTCGCCGTCGACCGTCGAGGTGGCGGTAACCGACAACACGGAATCGCCGTAGTAATCCTGCGCCGTGATGAGGCTCAGCCCGTCGAGCTCACCCTCGGTGAGAGTCCAACTGCCGTCGCCATTGTCGTTGCCGGCCGAAAGGGTCGCGCCATCGGACAGGTCGGAAATGGTGATCGAAAGGGTCTCGTTGCCGACCTCGTCCGTCGATGCGACCGAAATGTTGAGCGGAATGCCGCCCTCTTGGTCCTCGTCGCCGGAAATCGGGCCGACCGTGAGCTCGGGCGCATCGGCGGTCGCCAGGCGCTGGGCTTCCGCCGCCGCCGCGTCGTCATCGTCGTCGGTGCCGCCAAACAAGTCGACGTCGTCGCCGTCGTCGCCACCGTCATCGCCACTCGGCGGAGGTGGAGGTGGAGGCGTGTCGCCGCCGAGGTCCGTATCCCCGCCGGCCGCCGTCTCAAAGCCTTCGTCAAGGGACTCAGCCAGCTCTTCCTCGGTAATTTCCTCGTCCTCGGCGAGTTCCTCTTCGAGCTCTTCTTCGATCTCTTCCTCGACAACCTCTTCCTCAAGAACTTCTTCCTCGCCCTCGCCTTCCTCGACGACCTCTTCTTCGAGCAATTCCTCCTCGCCCGCGGTCTCCTCGGCGGTCTCTTCCTCAACGGTATCCTCGGCCGCCGCTTCCTCGGCGCCGTAGGTGCTGCCGCTGACGCTATCGGGCAGGGACTTCAAGGCGCCGCCAAAGGCGTTGACGATGTCGCCGCGGTCAAACTGCACCGGCGTTGACGGGGCCGCGTTGGCGCTCGCCACCGAGGTTCCCATGTCGGCCACGTTGAGGATCTGTACGCCGCCACCGTTCTGCACAACCACCTCACCGACGAAGCCGTCGGCTTCCTCCATCAACACAACATTCAGGCCGTCACCGCCCGCGTCGTCGGGATCAAAGCTCATCGCCAGCTGGGTGCCCCGGATGCCGATCGTCGCCACCGGCGTATCAAGGGTCATGGCATCGGGGTCGGTCTTGGCAATCTCGCCCGAAACAAAGGTGAACACGCCTTGGATGACCGAAAGCGAAACGCTGCCTTCCTGGGTGCCAGGGTCATAGACCATCTCGTCGAGGACCATGGAGCCGTTCTCGGCCATCGAAAACGTCGTCTAGTCGGCGAGCACGATGCCGATCGCACCGTCCGTACCCGATTCCAAGGTATCGCCCTGGTAGACCGAATCGCCAGCCTCAAGATCAACCCGGGTGCCGTCGGCACGGATCGCGACAACGCCGCCCGTCAGGGTCTCGACCTGGCCGATGGGTTGGCCCACCGTACCCGGAGCCGCCTGTGCAATTTCGAC
>JASLZL010000014.1 GCA_030754885.1 Rhodospirillales bacterium
GGATCCTCACTTTCTTGCCCATACCGGCAGATTCGCATCAAATCCGCCTGTTGGGAATCCTTTGTTTCGAGCGGAACACTAGAAGCGAATATCGAAGCCTTTGAACGGCTGCTGACACACAACCGCAAGGCAAATATTATCTGGGCGCATGTTGGTTGGGATTTGACGGGACAGCGCACGGCAGCGCTAGCTCGGCAGCTGCTGAATAAACACCCGAACCTTTATTGTGCCCTAAAAATTGCCGATCCGACGGACGAGAAAACCCAGATCGTCAAAAACGGCCTGGTCGATCCCAAATGGCAGAACCTGATAGTGGAATTTTCAGACCGGTTTGTAATCGGCGTCGATGGATTTTTTCTGGCCACGCCCCGGCGTGGACGGCCAACCATGAAAACGGATTTGGACGGAGAGCGTGCGATAATAAACAGTTTACCGCCGGCCGTTGCTCGCAAAGTCGCCTTTGAGAACGCTCAGCGTTTATTCAAGATAAGATTGATTGATACGAACGACTACCCGCTTCCCACTGACAGCGGGTGACCCGCGAATTTAACGAGCTCGCCCGCGACGGAATAATCGAACGCCGACGGGACGAGTTGGTTATCCTCGATGTGGGTCGACTTGCGTACCCAGTCAAAACCGGGACCGAGGTATGGCCCGTATTCCCGTCGGCCACCGCGTAGGGTGAGGCCGATTTTTTTCACCCCGGATTTCAAAATAATTTATGTGATTGTGGCAATTGCCACATCCCGCACGATCACCAATTGCAATAATGTATGAACGTTCAGTGCGTATACAGTCGATGGAGGATAGGGGGGGCAACGCAGACCTGTAGGGGGATAATGTGACCAAAGGCGCCGACAGGCTTCAGTCTACGTCTGGCTCGACGGCGCCGGCACCGCTCCGGCCTGCGACCTAATTAACGGCTCGGGATTGACGTGGATCAACCAATGGCAACAATACCTTTACAGTGCCACAAGCTCGCGCCACCGAAGGATACAGGTGCGACCACCGCCCAAAGGGGGTTTATCATGTCGAGAATCGTTCTTTCCGCGTTCCTAGGCTTGCTTTTAATGACAGTCCATGCAGCCGCCCAGGACCTGGTGGTGATTGCTTCCTCGGCGTCCGGGATCAAGACCGGGCAGATGGTCAAGTCCGGTGCCGCCCTTGACGTGCCGGCCGGAGCCAACGTCACCTTGGTGTCCCAAAGCGGCAAGACGATCATGCTCAAGGGTCCGTTTTCAGGTGTCCCCGGCGGCGGCGGCGGCGGTGATAAGTCCCTGGTCTCGTCGCTGTCCAAATTGTTGTCGGCCTCAGGCAGCAAGTCGGCGTCCCTCGGCGCCATGCGTTCAGGCATAGCCAAAGAGCCCGATAATCCATGGGCTGTCGATATCGGACGTTCGGGCACGCACTGCGTGCCGGCCGGTGGTCCCGTGACCTTATGGCGCGGCGATGCCGCCAAGGCCTCGTCGATCAGGATCAAGAACATGACCGCCGGCGCCAAGGCCGAGCTCGCATGGCCTGCCGGGGCCAAGACCCTGGGCTGGCCGGCAGAGGCGACGGTGGCTGACAACAACACCTATCTCCTGCGTCTCAAGGACAAGAAGTCGGCCACCAAGGTTGTCTTGCATCTGGTGCCGGCCGAACTTCCGAGCGCGCCCCATAAGGCCGTCTGGATGGCCGAGAAGGGATGCGTCAAACAGGCCAAGCATCTGTTGAGCGCGTTGAACTAGGTCGCCTGTCCACGGGCAGCACATCATCCAGAACCGCGAACCGGGCCGAACGAGTGTCCGGAAAGGGGGGAGGCATGGAACCGACCGTCTTCACGTTCATCCGCCGTCACAGTCTGCGCCAGCAAATCATCATCTTGGCCATCACGGTCGTTTCGTTCCCGTTTCTCTACTTCTCTCTCGATCTGCCCAAGACCATCATCAACAAGGCCATCGACGGCCAAGGTGAGGCCTTTCCCATCGAGTTTGCCAGCGTCTCCTTGGAGCAAGTTGAATTTCTGTTGGCGCTTTGCTTCGTATTCCTCGCCCTGGTTTTTATCAACGGCGGTTTTAAGTTTCAGATTAATCTGTATAAGGGAATCATAGCTGAGCGCCTGTTGCGCCGGCTTCGCTACACCTTGCTGGCGCGGGCGCTGCGCTTTCCGCTGTCGCAGTTCCAAAAGACATCCCAGGGCGAGCTGGTGGCCATGGTCACTGCCGAGGTGGAACCGTTGGGCGGCTTCTTCGGCGACGCTTTCGCCTTGCCATTATTCCAGGGCGGAACTTTTCTCACCATCTTAGTCTTCATGTTCGTCCAGGACCCGTTGCTGGGCCTCGCCGCCATCGCCCTGATTCCAGTCCAGGGGTACTTCATCCCCAAGCTTCAGCGCCGGGTGAACGCCATCGGCAAGGAACGGGTGCGCCACGTGCGACGGCTGTCGGATCGCATCGGCGAGGTGGTGTCGGGCATCGGCGAGGTCCATGCCCATGCCGCCTCGGGGCTGGTGCTGTCGGATTTCTCAAAGCGCCTGGGACACATCTTCGACCTGCGCTTCGACATCTACAAGAAAAAATTCCTCATCAAGTTCATCAACAATTTCCTTAGCCAGATGACGCCGTTCTTCTTCTTTTCGATCGGCGGCATCTTGGTCATCGAAGGCGACCTGACCTTCGGTGCCCTGGTCGCCGCGCTGGCTGCCTACAAGGATTTGTCGGCGCCGTGGAAAGAGATGCTCAATTATTACCAGCGCATGGCCGATGCGCGCATCAAGTACGAAGATCTGATAGAGCAGTTCCAGCCCAGCGGCATGATGGACGAGGAGAAACAGCGCCAACGACCCGAAACCATCGAAGGCTTGACCGGGGCCGTTGTTGCCAAGAGCGTCAGTTTGGTCGACGAAGACGGCATCAAGGTCGTTGATGGGGCCAACTTCAGTTTGGCACCTGGAAGTCGCACGGCGATCATCGGTCCAGGCGGCAGCGGCAAGGAGAGCTTGGCTCAACTGATGGCTCGACTGGTGGTACCGACTTCGGGAAAGTTGGTGGTGGGCGACATCGAACTGGAAGCGTTGCCCCAGGCGGTCAGCGGCGCCAGGATCGGCTACGTATCGGCCGATTCCTATACTTTCGCCGGAACCATGATTGAAAACCTGTTTTTTGGCTTGAAAAACAGTCCTGTTCTCGAAGACTCCATGTCGGAGCAACGCAAGATCGAATACGACGAGGCCATTGCGTCCGGCAACAGCACCGATGATCTGGAAGCCGAGTGGATCGACTATGCGAGCCATGGCGTCGATGGCGAAAAGGCTCGTAGGGCCAAGGGTCTTGAAACCTTGTACTTGGTCGATTTCGGGGACGACTTGTTCAAGCTCGGACTGCGCCAAAGGATCGACCCCGAAGCCCGGCCCGAATTGGCGGCCGGCATCCTCACTGCCCGGCGCCGCATTGCCGAGGTCCTGCGCGCCCAGGGAGCGGAGGACCTGGTTCGCCAATACAAGAGCGACGAGTTCAACGCCAATACGACGGTCGCCGAGAACATTCTTTTCGGCCAGCCGGTCAGTCCCGAGTTTCAGGCCGACGAGTTGGCGCGTAACGATTTCATGCTCGGCCTGTTGAAAGACGCGGGCCTTTATGAGCGCTTCCTCACCGATGGCCTTGAGGCGGCGAAGATCGTGGTCGAACTATTTGCCAATCTGCCCACCGGTCACCCCTTTTTCGACCAATACAGCTTTGTCGACGAAGACGGCCTGGCGGTCTTGCAAAAGATCACGCGCCGCGCCGAGAACATGGGCCTCGATCAATTGGGCGACGATGAGAGGACCGAATTGCGGGGTCTGCCCTTCAATTTGATTCCATCTCGCCACCGTCTCGGCATTATCGACGCCGCCATGGAGGAGAAACTGCTTGAGCTTCGCGCACGCTTCCGCGAAGCCCTTCCCGAACCTAAGGAAGAAAGGGTCCAATTTTTTGGCGAGGCAGGCTACAACGTTGGCCTTGAAATCGAGTCCAATATCCTTTTCGGCAGTATCGCCCATGGACAAGCGGACGCCGGCGAAAGAGTCGAGGCCATCATCGGCGACATTATCGACGAGCTACACCTGCGCGACGCCATAATGGACGTCGCGCTGGATATGGATGTCGGCAACGCGGGTGGTCGCCTGGCGGCAGCACAGCGTCAAAAACTGGCCCTGGCGCGTTGCCTCATCAAGCGGCCCGATATCCTGATCTTCAACGAAGCCCTGTCGTCTCTTGACGGTGATTCCAGGGGCCGGGTTTTCAAGGGAATTGTCGATACCCTGGCAGACGCGACCTTGATCTGGGTGGACAGCGAAGTGCCGGCCGAGATTTCCTTCGATACCGTGCTTACAGTAAAGAACGGACGCGTCGCCAGCGATGGGGCCGTCGAGGCCGAGGTTGCTGCCGAAGCGGCGGAGGAAGAAGGCGAAGCCGGCGAGTTGGCCGGCGTGGCGGGGAACCTGGGGCGCATTCCGCTTTTGGCGGGGCTCGACCGCTCGCAACTCAAACTCCTGGCGTTCACCAGTGAGGCCATGACCTTCGGCGACGGGGACATGATCATCCGCCAGGGCGACATCGGCGACAGCGCCTACATCATCACCGACGGTCAGGCCAAGGTGTTCATTACCCGCGACGGCGATGAACGCTACATCCGCACCATGACCGACAACGACGTCTTTGGCGAACTGGCGCTTATCTGTGACATGCCCCGCACGGCGACGGTGCAGGCCGAGGGGCCGGTCGAGGCCTGAGGATGCAAAAAGAGGTGTTCCTCGAGCTAATCGGGAGTGACCGCCACGCCTCGCTGGTCGTCCTACGCGAAATCGGAAAACGTTTGGCATCGGCGTAAGCGGGCGTTATTTGGTTCCGTACCCAGTCCGTTATTTGGATTCCATGATGACGAGCGTGTCCTTAGCGCCGTCTTCGATGCGCGCCATATGAAGGGCGACGGTGGCATCATCGGAGTCATCGGCATGAAGTTTGGCAAACAGCGCCTTTGCCCCCTCATCGCCGACGTCCAGCATGGCGTAGGCGCGGCGGTATTCCTCCATATAGGGTGAACGGTCCCGTTCGGCGTCTAGGATCTCGAAAATCTCCAGGGGCTCGGTTTTTCCCTTCATCACTACCCGGCCCAACGGACGGACTGTGGCCTCCCGGCAATGCTTGAGGGTCGCGGCCGAGGCACAAAACCGGGTGCCGAAATGCTTGTTCAGCCCCTCGATCCTGGCCGCCGTGTTCACCGCATCGCCGATCGGCGAATATTTGAAATGGGTGTCCGCACCCATGTTTCCAACCGCGGCGGCGCCCGTGTGAACGCCGATGCGGGTGATTCCCAGCCCCAGCTCCCGCCCTAGCTCTTCGCTACGGAATGCTTCGGAAAAGGCATCCAGGTCGGTCGCGCAGGCCAGTGCCCGCGCCGCGTGGTCGTCTTGACGCAAGGGCGCGTTGAACATGGCGAAGATGGCGTCGCCGATAAAGTCGGTCACCGTGCCTCCATGGGCGAAGACGACGTCGCAGGCGCCGCTTAGGTATTGGTTGAGAAGCGTGGAGACGGCCTCGGCACCGGCATTTTCCGACAGCGTGGTGAAACCAGCGATGTCGGTGAAGATATAGGACATCTCGCGGTTCTCGCCGCCGAGCGCCAGGGCGCCGGGATCCTCTACCAAGCGGTCGACCAGGGTCGGCGACAGATACTTGGCAAAGGCGTCCTTGATGAATCTCTTTTGCAGGCGTTCGGAACGTCCCCGGTAGGCATCGGTCATCCATAGGCCGGCAATGAGCGCCAGGGCCGGTTCAATTGCCGGCACCAGGACCCGGCCGTAGCGGTAGGCGGCGAGAGCACCGACTAAAAGCAGGGCCAAGGATCCGACGGCCATGGTAAGGCGGGCGGCAAGATTAACGTCGATGAAGGCCAGCGCGATGCCGCTCGCCGCTACAATTGTGATGACCAAGATGCGGGCCCACGAGCCAAGTTCGAAGGGCCGGCGGTTCTCTAACAACTGGGCGACGGCATTGGCGTGAATGACGACGCCGGGCATCCTTCCTTCGGGTTTGCCAAGGGCCGCGAAAGGGGTGCGGTGGCGGTCGTCGATACCAAGATCGGCGCCGATCAAAACGACCTTGTTCTTGAACCAGGCGGCGGGAAAGAATTTAAGGGCCTGGGCGGGAAATGAGCGGAAGGCCGGTGTCTCGCCGTCGGGCGCCGCGCGCCAGTATATGGGCACCTGGATGTCGGGGGGACGTTGGCCCAGTCGTTCCGCCAAGGCTCCGGCGAAGCCTCGAATGTGAACGCCTTGGTCCAAGGTCCGTCCCGGATAAATCCAGCGCACCGTATCGGTAATGCCGTCCTTGATCAGGTTGGCGAAGGCGCGTAGGCGCGGGACCAAGAAGGCATTGAGGTATTTCGACTGGCCCTCGGTGAGGCCCTCTGCCGTTCCCGCGTATGCGGCGTAGAAGGGGACCTTGAGGCCTTCGATCGTCGCTTTGAGGGCGGCGTCCTTGGCCGCTTCCGTCGGCTGATCGAGGAGGATATCCATGGCGATGGCGCGCACGCCGCGTTCCTCCAGGGTCAGCAGGACGTCACGGATGAAGCCGCGGTCGAGGGGTGAACGGTAGGGGAACTGGGTCAAGGTGTCCTCTGTCACCGTGACGATGATGATATCTTCGTACTGCGGTTCGGGCGCCGACAGCGCGGCGACACGGAAGTCCGCCAGCCACTGGTCCGCCAGTTCAAGAAAGGGAAGGCGAACCAGGGCGAGCGAAAGTCCGGCCGACACGACCAAAATAGTAAGAAGGACGAACGCAAACCGAACGTGGCGAACCATCGAAGACCCCCGCCGAGAGCCTAGGGGAGACGGAGTTGGGATTCAACGCCCGGTTGGGGCCCCTTCGTGGTAAACAGGGTTAAGCGTGGGCAAACGACAACAGGCGAGGTATTCGCGATGACACAAGACGCCAAATTGGCCTTTCTCTATCATTCGGGTGACGACCCGGAGCCCTGGATCCGGGCGTTCCGCGACTGCGCGCCGGACCTAGAGATGCGGTACCTTCCCAATATCGGCGATGCCTCCGACATCGTTGCCGCAATGGTCTGGCGTCCGCCGCCCGGCTTGCTTGCCAGCTTCCCCAACCTCAAACTCATCCATTCCAAGGGTGCCGGCATCGACCACTTGTCCAGCGACCCGGACCTGCCCGCCGGCATTCCCGTGGTGCGTCTTGTCGACCGCTCGGCGCGCCTCTTGATGACCCAGTACGTCGTCCATGCCGCGTTGAGCCATCACCGCCACATGGACCACTACGGCGCCGCGCAAGCCGAGGGCCAATGGCGACAACTGGCGCCCCCCGACACCGAAAAGACGACGGTGGCGGTTCTTGGCCTCGGCGCCCTGGGCCAGGATGCCGCGCGGATGTTTAGGGCGCTCGGCTTTCGCGTTATCGGGTGGAGCCGGGGACCCAAGGACATCCCGGATGTCGAATGCGTCCACGGTGCCGAGGCGTTGCCGTCGGTTTTGAGGCAAAGCCAATTTCTGGTCTGTCTGTTGGCGTTGACCGACGAAACCCGGGGCATTATTAACGCCCGCACCTTGGCGGCGCTGCCCCAGGGGGCCTATGTGATCAATCCGGCGCGCGGCGCCCACGTAGTTGACGACGACCTGGTGGCGGCCTTGGATTCCGGCCATATCGCCGGCGCCGCCCTGGACGTCTTTCATGGCGAGCCCCTAGCGCCCGAGCATCGCTTCTGGAGCCACCCCAAGGTGATCGTCACGCCCCATATCTCGGCCGACGCCCTGCCGCGCACCGCTGCCGAACAGGTGGCCGATAACATTCACCGTGCCCTGGCCGGCCAACCGCTCTTGAATCCGGTGGATGTGGGGCGCGGCTACTGAACTTGAAAACACGGACATTTGAGAAGTCGTGATCGCCCACTAAGTGTAACCTTGGTCTCCGGCGATTTATACTTCTCCCATCGGACGGAATTGACTCAGGGGTCCGCCGACCATGAAAAACATCTCCGCCTACGTTTTTGGAAAGCGTCTTAAAGCAGAAGTTCCCGAGCGTACGCGCCGCGACATCGCCGACCAGCAGATCGAGAGTGAATCTCTCATCGGCTGGGTTCAATTGACGCTGGTCGGGGTTCTTGCCGCGCTCTACATCCTCTCGCCCAAGACTTCCGCCGGCACCAGTTTCCAGCCCGTGCCCTGGGCTCTTGGCGCTTATCTGTCGTTTACCGTGATGCGAATATTCTTAGCCTACCGCCGCTTTCTGCCGCGTTCGCTCTTGATGGTCTCTGTGGTCATGGACATGGGGTTTCTCATGGGCCTGATTTGGAGTTTCCATCTGCAATACGAACAACCAGCGCCCTTCTACCTCAAGGCGCCGACCATGCTTTATGTATTCATCTTTATTTCACTCAGGGCGTTGCGCTTCGAGGCCAAGTACGTCATTGCCGCCGGCGTCGCCGCCGCCGCCGGATGGCTCCTATTGCTTCTCTACGCGCTGGCCGGCATGGAAGGTATGGACGCCATCACCCAGGACTACGTGCGCTATATGACCTCTAACTCGGTTCTCATCGGCGCTGAAGTCGACAAGATCATCTCCATCCTGATGGTCACCGCCGTCCTGGCGGTGGCCCTAGTGCGCGCCCAGCGCCTGCTTAACCAGGCCGTGGTCGACAGCGCCGCGGCGCACGACCTGTCACGTTTTGTCGCGCCCGAGGTCGCTGACCGTATTACGTCGGCTGACGAAGAGGCCCAGGCCGGTGACGGCGAGGTCAATTAGGCCAGCGTTTTGTCCACCGACATTGAAGGATTTTCCACCACGTCCGAGAAGCTCGAACCCCAGGCGCTGATTAGCGCGCTCAACGAATACTTCTCTGCCCTGTGCGAAGTTATCGACCGTCACGGCGGCGTCATCACCCAGTTCGAAGGCGACGCCATGCTGATCAGTTTCAACACCGTCAAGTCCGACCCCGACCACGCCGCCAACGCTGTTGGGACCGCTATCGGTATTCAAGACGCCGTCGCCGGGCGCACCTTCGGCGGAGCCGTCATGACGACGCGTTGCGGACTTTCAACGGGTGAGCTGGTGTTCGGCGCCGTCGGCGCTAAGGATTGGCTTTTGTTCACCGTCCACGGCGACGAGGTCAACGTGGCGGCGCGCCTGGAACAGCTCAACAAGACCTATGGCACGCACATCATGGCCACCGAGACGACGGTGCGCCGCCGGGAGACGCCGACCATCGTCTACGCCATCCGAGACGTCGCGGCGAGCGGACAGCGATGAAGCGGCTATTCCCGGGTCTTCGCCCACATGCGCCGCGTAAACCAGATCGACAGGCCGGACATGACCATGAAAATCCAGAAAATCGGCCGCTCCAAGAGCAAACCGTACCCGAGATGGCCGACCTGCCTTGCCGATTCCTCGATGATCGGGCCGAGAACGTAGGCCAGGCATAGGGGCGCAAGGGGCCAGTTGGCCCGGGTCAGGGCCCAGCCGATCAGGCCGAAGCGCGTTCGAACAGCAGATGAGTTCATGGCGTACAAACATCGCGCTGTCTCCGAGCCCGGACCCGATCCAGATGCGGCTCTTGATGCA
>JASLZL010000015.1 GCA_030754885.1 Rhodospirillales bacterium
TTGGCCGACATGAACGGGGTGTGGATCGACAAGGTTCATGACCGGCACCCACCGACGAAGATCATTCTCGACATGGATTCCAGCGTCAGCCCAACCCATGGCGAACAAGAGGGGACGGCGTACAACGGCCACTTCGGCTGCACGTGTTACCATCCCCTTTTCCTGTTCAACCAGTTTGGAGATCTGGAAAGGTGTTCCCTGCGCTCTTGCCGGCCGAACTTCCGGTCCTGGACACTAACGTTGTGCAAGGTCCTTGAGCTTCGCCAGACAGGCGTCGCGGTCGGCCCGGCAGCCGCCATCGTTCCACCAGGCTTCGGCAGCACCGAGCAGACGCCCAATCTCGGGTCCGGCGGCAATCCCGAGGGCGAGGACATCGCGGCCCTTGAGGGGAAAGTCCAGGGAAGTCCATGACTCGGCCGCCTCCAGAATGGCGGTCCAGGCCTTGGTCTTGTCGCGTGGCTGGTGCGGATCGACCGCCACCACCCGGGCCCAGTCGAGGAGAGTCAGATCGCGAACCAGATCAGCGCCCAGCGTCCGCAAGGCGCGCCGCATGTCGTCTTCTCCAATGCTTTCGGTAAAGTCGAGCGGCGCCTCGGCCAAGGTCTTCAGCCGCGCCGCCTCCGCGTTGGACAGGCGCCAGCGCACCGCTACCTTCTCGGCATCAGCACCATCGTTGGGCAATAGCGCGGCCAGGCGGCGCAACGAGTCGGGACCGACCGAAGGCATGTTGAGGGCGCGGCTTTCGAGCCAACTCATCATGCGCAAGCGACCGACGTCGACGGCCTCGGGCAGAACGTGCTCAAGGACCCTTTCGCCGCGCATGAGTAGGACGACGTCGGCCGGCTCGGGGGCCGACAAGATGCGGAACATCTCGGCCCGCACCCGTTCGCCCGATAGTTCGGGAAGCTTGGACGCCAGGGCCCGGCAGGCAGCCAGGGCGTCGAGATCCGCCGGTGGCCGGCCGTAGTGGGCATAAAAGCGAAAGTACCGGAGCAGGCGCAGCACATCTTCTTCGATGCGCTCTCCCGCATTGCCGACAAAGCGCACGAAACCCCGGCTCAGATCGTCGATCCCGCTGAAGGGATCGTAAATGTCGCCGTCGAGTGTGCTCGAAAGCGCGTTGAAGGTGAAATCGCGGCGTGCCGCGTCCGCCACCCAATCGTCGGTAAAGGCGACGCGGGCGCGACGGCCGTCGGTCTCGATGTCGATACGCAAACTTGTGACCTCGAAGGAGCGCCCGTCCGTAATGGCCGTCACGGTGCCGTGACCGATGCCTGTCGGAACAACGCGGAGGCCCGCTTTTTCCAGCAATTCCACGACCCGTTCGGGGGGATCGGGCGTAGCAATGTCGATGTCGCGGACGGGACGCCCGGAAACGGCATCGCGGACGCATCCCCCGACAAAACGTACTTCCGCCCCCGCCGCCGTCAGAGCGGCGAACACGGCCCTGGTTTGCGGCGCCGCCATCCACTCCTGCGGGGCGATTTTACCCGTCGGCACCAAGGTCATGGGGTCTTGATTCTAGGCTTGCCACCGGAATCGTTCCTTGCTTGTCCGGAGCAGAGTTTCCTTACAAATCGAGCCTGAGGCAACGGCCAATCACTTCATATGCCCGGGGATGATACGGCCGTCCTCGACACTCGGCGGGACATAGACGGACTCCGGCGGGTCGTCGAGGCTCACGCCCAGGTAGATCAATCCCGCCGCCATTAGCGTAAACCCGGCAACGACGAGCCAGTACCAGGGGCCGCCTTGCAGCCGGGCCATGGTCTCGGCACGGGTCTCGTCCGGCTTGCGCGTCAAAACCAGCCAGCCGACGAAAATCAGGGTCGGCAGCAAAAGCGGCAGGACGTATTGTATGATGACGCGGCTCATGGCCGGGCCAGGAACTGATAGAGGTTGACCAACATGCCGGCAGTGGCTCCCCAGATTTCGTGTTGACCCCATGTCATGGTGTAATAGTAGCGCCGATGGCCTTTGAACATGCGGCTGGTGCGTTGGTGGTTGGCCGGGTCGAGAAGGAAGGTCAGCGGCACCTCGAACACCGATTCCACTTCGCCAGGGTCGGGGTTCAGATCAAAAGGCGGATCGACCGTGGAAACCACCGGCGTCACCTTGAAGCCGGTGCGCGTAACGTAATCATCAAGCCGCCCGAGAAGTGTCACATGACGCCGGTCGAGGCCGATCTCTTCCTCGGTCTCTCGGAGCGCCGCGTCCTCGGGGGTGTTGTCGCCGGGCTCCACATGGCCACCGGGAAAACTGATCTGGCCGGCATGATTGGCCAGGTGTTCGGTACGCCGGGTCAACAACACGCTTAGTTCCCCCCCCCGATCGACAATGGGAATCAGGACCGCTGCCGGGATCAGGGTCTGGGGCGGACGCAGTCCCGGATTCAGGTCATGATCGCCGCCGGCCGGACGTGAAGAGACGTTGGTATCGGCTTGGACGGCATCGACGAATCGCGCGGCCAACCGCCGCCGGTTTAGCCGTCCGGGTCCATCGTGCCAATCGGAAAGAATTCTCCGCTGCTCCATACGCCGTACACTTTTTCGTTATCGAACGTTTCTTCCAGTCCCATATCGACCAACTCATAATACACTGGTCGAACAATTTTTGCGCGCATGCGGTCGCGTACGGTTACATAGGGAGAAGGTTCGCCGGTTTCGGGGTTGGTAACGACGTGGATGGGATGGTCTAGATCAACGTGAATAATTTCATCGACATTGGTGCGAAAGCTGAGCCTCCTGTCGCGCCCACTGCTGGCCGAAAACAATTCAACCGCCATGAAGGGCGCGTCATCAACCTGGATGCGGCCCTTTTCACTGGGCGTGATCAACCAGTACGCACCGTCCTCGTCCATCGACAGCAAAGACGAGAACAGGCACACAAGTTCTTTACGCCCGATGGGAGAGCCGTGATAATACCAAACACCAACGGGATCAATGCGGATGTCGAGATCGCCGCAGACGAAAAGTCCGCCAGACGTCGCCTGTCGAACGGCGCCGTTTTTTAGAGGACCCCCGGGGAATAGTCGGCTTTTCTTCATATACAGTCATCCGCACCACCACAGTACGGAGACACCGCCGTGGCCGCCACAGTTGAAAACAAAGATAATATAGGTACGAGCGACGCACTTATCGACGACATTGAGGCCCTGGGACAACGAATCGTCAAAGCCCGCGACGAGATTGGCGGGATAATATTCGGCCAGCGCGAGGTCGTTGAGGAAACCATCATCACGCTTCTGGCGGGTGGGCACGTCCTGTTGATCGGAGTGCCGGGGTTGGGAAAAACCCTTCTCGTCGAGACCCTGGGCAGGGTCTTCGGCCTTGATGAGCGGCGCGTGCAGTTCACGCCGGACCTCATGCCGGCCGACATCTTGGGTTCGGAGGTTCTTGAGGAATCGGAAACCGGGCGGCGTTCGTTCCGCTTCATCAAGGGGCCGGTATTTTGCCAGCTATTGATGGCCGACGAGATCAACCGCGCCAGTCCGCGGACCCAATCAGCGCTCCTTCAGGCCATGCAGGAACGCCGTGTATCGGTGGCCGGGCACTACCACGCACTGCCGACGCCGTTCCACGTCCTGGCGACCCAGAATCCTCTTGAACAGGAAGGCACCTATCCTCTGCCCGAGGCGCAGTTGGACCGCTTTTTCATGCAAGTCGACGTCGACTACCCGGACGCCCAAGCCGAGAGGGATATTCTCATTTCGACAACCGGCGCCGAGGACACCCGCGCCAGTCAGGTGATGAGCGCCACCGACCTCATGGATGCACAGAAACTGGTCCGCCATGTGCCGGTCGGCGAGAGTGTCGTTGCAGCAATGCTCGAGCTGGTGCGCGCCGGGCGGCCGGAGACCAGCGACCATGCCGAAGTGCGAAAGCACGTGTCCTGGGGTCCAGGACCAAGGGCCAGCCAGGCCCTGATGTTGGGGGTAAGGGCGCGTGCCGTGACCGGCGGCCGTCTTGCCCCGTCCATCGATGACGTGCTCGCCCTGGCCCATCCCATCCTGCGGCACCGCATGGCGCTTAACTTTGCCGCCCATACCGAGGGTGTGACCATCGGTCAGATAATTGACAGGTTGTGCGGGGGCATTGGCTGAAAGAGCCAGAGGAGCGGATTGAGACCATGGCCCGGCGGCCCGATATTCACCACCAGGCGGACGAGCTGGCCTCGACGCTGCCGCCCCTGCTGGTCGCGGCCGACCGGGTGGCGGCCACGATTTCGCAAGGTGTCCACGGGCGGCGCCGGGTCGGTCAAGGCGAGTCCTTTTGGCAGTTTCGCCGCTATCAGTCCGGCGACCCGGCCCAACTCATCGACTGGCGCCAATCGGCCAAATCCCAACCCCTCTATGTCCGCGAAAACGAATGGGAGGCAGCGCAGAGCGTCTGGTTGTGGCGCGATTTTTCGGCCTCAATGCACTACCGTTCGGTCAACGACATTCCGACCAAGGTGGAGCGGGCGAACCTCTTGTTGCTTGCCTTGGCGTCCCTTCTGGTGCGCGGTGGCGAGCACGTGGCGATGCTTGGCGGCGACGCGCCACCGGGGTCGGGACGCGCCGCGCTCCACCGCCTGGCCGTCATGATTGAGGAAGGCCGGACGGCACCGGACAACGTGCCGGCCTTCGTTCCCCTGCCACGCGATGCCCGGGTCGTACTGATCGGCGATTTTCTGACGCCTGTCGAGGAAATCAAGGCCGCCGTCGATCGCTTTGCCGGTCGCGGCGTGCGTGGCCATCTCTTTCAGATACTCGATCCGGCGGAGGAGGCGTTGCCTTTCGACGGCCGCGTCCGCTTCGAAGGCATGGAGGGCGAGGGCGACGTCCTCATCGGCAAGGTCGAGGCGGTACGCGAAACGTACCTCGACGTGTTGGCCGCACATAACCGAGGCGTCGAGGCCGTGGCCCACTCAATGGGCTGGACCTTCGCCACTCACCACACGAACAGGCCTCCGGAAACGGCGCTGCTGGCACTGTTCTTAGTCCTTTCAGCCGGCTCGGGAGGATGAGAACGTGCTGAGCATCGGCGCCTTCTCGTTCGCTGTTCCCTGGGCCCTGGCGGCGCTTGCCCTGTTGCCCGTCTTGTGGTGGCTCCTCCGCTTGACGCCGCCGGCTCCTTGGCTCATTCAATTCCCCCCCGTCCGCCTTCTTCTGCTCCTGGCGCCAAGTCAGGACAGTTCGGCGAAATCTCCGTGGTGGCTGCTTCTCCTGCGCCTGTTGCTGGCCGTCGCGGTCATCCTTGCCGCCGCCCATCCATTGCTCAACGCCCAGACCGGCCTCAGGGGTGACGGGCCTCTTGTCCTCGTCATCGACGACGGATGGGCAGCGGCCGGAAACTGGCGTGGACGGCAAACGGCGATGGCCAACCTGATTGATCAGGCGGAGCGCATGGACCGCTCCGTCGTTGTCGTCACCACGGCGGTGGGTCGTCAGCGCCCGCCCACGCTGATGACGTCCGCCCAAGCCCGGAATCTAACGGAAGCCCTGCAACCGAAGCCCTGGGCCAGCAACCGCGCCCAAGCCCTTGAACCCCTGATCGCCCTCGACGGCCTGACGGGCGGGGCGCCGGGGCACGTTGTTTGGCTGAGCGACGGCCTCGACGAGGGCGCCGCCCAAGACGTGGTGGCCAAGCTCAGGCGCATCGGGGCGGTCACCGTTATTACCGATTCCGACGACCGCCTGGCGACGGTCCTGCACCCGCCCGTCGTCGAAGCCGGCGCCCTTGTCGTCAAGGCGGTCCGGACCGCCGCCGCCGGTGCGCCGCGGCGTATCCTGGCCTTGACCGAGGACGGCCAGCCCCTGTTCCGTGGCGAGATCAACTTTCCTTCCGCCCAGCACCATGCCGAAGTACGCATCGAGCTGCCGTCCGAATTGCGCAACCGTGTCGCCCGCCTTGAGATCGAGAACGAGACAACGGCAGCCGGCGTCGTACTTATGGACGAGCGTTGGCGGCGCCGTCCCGTCGGGTTGGTGTCCCCTGCGGGCGCCCTTGGCGACCAGCCACTGTTGGGCGACCTCTACTACTTGGAACGGGCCCTGGAACCCTTTGCCGAGGTCCGCCGCGGCACCCCGAAGGACCTACTGCGCCGGCCTTTAGGAGTGATGTTCCTGGCCGACCCGGGGATTTTGCAGACTGATATCCGCCACGACCTGGAACGCTGGATCGACGGTGGCGGCATCGCGGTGCGCTTCGCCGGCCCGCGTTTGTCTCAGGACGCCGAAGGGCTGCTGCCGATCCGCCTGCGCAGCGGTGATCGGTTCCTGGGCGGCACCATGTCATGGGCCAAGCCGGCATCGCTGGCGCCATTCAAGGAATCGAGCCCGTTTCACGGCATCGCCATCGGGGGCGACGTCAAAGTACGGCGCCAGGTCCTGGCCCAGCCGTCTCTCGACCTGGCCGACAAGACCTGGGCCGAGCTGAGCGATGGCACGCCCCTGGTAAGTGCCGAGAAACGGGGCGACGGATGGCTGGTGCTGATCCACACCACGGCCAATACAGAGTGGTCCGACCTGCCGCTTTCCGGCGTTTTCGTCGACATGTTACGGCGATTGGTGGCGTTAAGCCGGGGAGTCGCCGACCAAGCCCGGGCAACGCCCCTGCCGCCGCTCTTGGCGATGAACGGCTTCGGCCGTCTCGGCCCAGCGCCGGCCAGTGCCCTGGCCATTGCCGGCAATGTGATGGAAAAGACTTCTCCCGGTCCCCGCCACCCGCCCGGCTATTACGGCACCAAGACCCAGCGCCGGGCGCTCAATCTTTCGGCCGGCCTGCCCGATCCTCAGCGCCTGGGGTATCTCGGCGGCGAGGTGACGCGCCAGACCTATGGCGAGACCCGCGAGGTCGACTTCAGAAGTTGGCTGCTGGTCGCAGCGCTCTTGCTGGCCATAGCCGATCTGACGGCCAGTCTTATCCTCAGACGGTTGGTCCGGTTTGCCGGCGTGGCGGCGGCGATGGTCTTGATGGTGAGCGCCGGCGGAGCCCTGGCGCAGACGACCGATGAGTTCGTCATGGCGGCCAGCCTGGAGACACGTCTTGCCTATGTAATCACTAACAACGCAGAGGTAGACGAGATCAGCCGCGCCGGCCTCAAGGGCCTCAGCACCATCGTCAATCGGCGCACCGCCGCCGAGCTGGCCGACCCCATCGGCATCATTACGGAAACCGACGAACTGTCCTTGTTTCCGTTCCTCTACTGGCCGCTCACGGCTGATCTGGAGGTACCGTCACGGGCCGCGGTTGACAACCTCAACGCTTTCCTGCGCAACGGCGGTACGATCCTCTTCGACACCCGCGACAAGAACGGCGGCGCCGGCATGGGCGTGCTCAGAATACTGGCACGGGCCCTTGACATCCCGCCGCTCGCGCCCATCGCGCCGGATCATGTCCTGACCCGCGCCTATTACCTATTGGGTGATTTTCCAGGCCGCTGGAAGGGGGGGAAACTGTGGGTCGAGCGGGCCGGCGAAAGGGTCAACGACGGCGTGTCGTCGATCATCGTCGGCGGTAACGACTGGGCCGCCGCCTGGGCCCTGGACGACACCCAACAGCCGCTCTTCGCCGTCGTACCGGGCGGTGACCGGCAACGCGAAATGGCTTATCGGTTCGGTATCAATCTGATTATGTACACCTTGACCGGCAACTATAAGTCCGACCAGGTCCACCTGCCCTCGATCATGAGAAGGCTTGGCCTATGACCAGCGGATTTGAGTTCGCCCCCCTGGTGGCCTGGCCCCTGATCGCCGGACTGGCGGGCGTGGTCGCGGTCTTGCTGTTCCTTTCTGCCTGGCGCCACGGCCGCGGCACCATCTTTCGCGCTTTCGCCATGGCGGTGCTTGTCCTGGCCTTGGCCAATCCGCGCTCGGTCAAGGAAAACCGTGAGGCACAGCCTGATGTGGCGATCATCGTGATCGACGAGTCACAAAGCCAGACCATTGGCAACCGGAGGGCGGAGGGCGAGGCGGCGCTGCAAGCCCTGAAATCACGTCTGTCGCGGTTTTCCAATTTGGAAGTTCGGATCAGCCGAACGACGGGCGAAGGCGACGGTGACGGCGGCACCCACTTGTTCCAGGCCTTGAACCAGGCCATGGCGCAAATCACGCGCCAACGCTTCGCCGGCGCCGTCCTGATCACCGATGGCCAGGTTCACGACGTGCCCGCCGATGTCCGAAAAGTGGCCGGACCGCTGCACGTATTGCTAACCGGAAGTCGGGACGAAAAGGACCGCCGGATGACCGTCGATCAGGCGCCCAGCTACGGCATCGTCGGCAAGGAGGTCATGGTGTCCTATCGCATCGATGACCGGCCGAAACCGGCGGCGGCCCAGCGCGGCCGGGCCCGCATATGGGTGCGCCGGGACGGTGTGGAAATCTCGTCGGGCACGGTGCCCGTGGGAAGCGTCCAACAGGTCGCCGTCCCTCTCGAACACGGCGGTCCGACCGTGGTCGAACTGGAGGTCGAGGCGACGAAGAACGAACTTTCAACCCTTAATAACCGCTCGGTGATCGCCATAAACGGGGTGCGCGATCGCCTCCGCGTACTTTTGATCTCGGGACAGCCTCACGCCGGGGAACGCACGTGGCGCAATCTTTTAAAGTCCGATCCGTCGGTGGATCTGGTTCATTTCACCATCCTCAGGCCGCCGGAAAAGGACGACATGACGCCGCTTAGGGAACTTGCCCTGATTGTCTTCCCAATTCAGGAGCTGTTCGAGGTCAAGCTCAAGGATTTCAACCTTATCGTTTTCGACCGCTACATGGTGCGCGGCGTCCTGCCGCCGTCTTATCTGCGCAACATCGAAAATTACGTGCGCGAGGGCGGTGCCTTGATGCTGGCGGTCGGCCCCGAATTCGCCGGCCTGCGCAGCCTGTTCCAAACGCCCTTGGGCGCCATCATGCCGGGCACCCCCACCGGCGAAGTGCTGGAGCAAGGCTTCCGCCCGGCGATCACTGACGTCGGAAGCCGTCATCCGGTGACCTCGACCTTGGTCGCCGATCCCTTGGCGAAACCACGCTGGGGCCGTTGGTTCCGCCAGATCGAGGCCGGCCGCGAAAACGGCAACACCCTGATGGACGGCATAGAAAAGAGGCCGTTGCTGATCGTGAACCGGGTCGAAAAGGGCCGCGTCGCCCAGCTTATGAGCGACCATATATGGCTGTGGGCGCGCCAGTTCGAGGGCGGCGGGCCCCAGGGCGAAATTTTGCGCCGGCTCGCCCACTGGCTGATGAAGGAGCCGGATCTTGAGGAAGAAAGCCTGGCTGCCCGGGCCGATGGCGGACAGCTTTCCATCGAACGCCGTAGCTTGGCCGTCGAAGTGCCGCCAGTGACGGTCACGGCGCCGTCGGGTGCCACTGAAAACGTCACCTTAAAGGCCGAACGGGGTGGCCGCGCCCGAGCCACGATGGCGGCGCCGGAGACCGGCCTCTATCGTGTCGCCGACGGAACGCGCACCACCCTGGCGGCTGTCGGGGCGCTGAACGCACCAGAGCTTATGGACTTGAGGACGACCGACGAGCGCCTGGGACCGACGGTGGCGGCGACCGGCGGCGGCGTCGCCTGGGTCTCCGACGGCGTGCCCGAGATACGGCGCCCGCGCGCCGGACGCGATACCGCGGGGCGCGGGTGGATGGGCCTGAGGAGCAACGAATCCTATCTAGTAACCGGCGTCCTACAGGTTTCGCTCTTGCCCGGCATCGTAGTCCTTGTCCTGGTCCTCGGCGGCCTGACGGCAGCCTGGTGGCGGGAAGGACGGTAGGCAGCTTATGGATCGTTCATGGACGGATAAAAAAATACTCAAATAGATAATGGCCGATCACACCGATATCCGCTAAGGGTCTAAACCCATATCGCCCTCGGTCTGGGGCTGGCCGCATGCCAGAAGGGGCTCTCGGTGGGGTTCGTCACGGCCGCCGCCCTGGTCCACGAACTGATGGAGGCCAGGGACGAGAAACGCCTGCTGCGTTACCAAAAACAGCTGGCC
>JASLZL010000016.1 GCA_030754885.1 Rhodospirillales bacterium
TTCTGCCTCATCTTCGTTCCCTTCGGTCACTACGATGAGCCAGAAATCCTCCCTTACGCAAACCCCTCAATGTGTCCCAAGGGCGCTGACGTCAGACATGCCTACACCGTGGTCTTCGAGCTCAACAAGCCGGAGATGAAAAAATTTGAATCCGAGCTGGCCGGGACGATCAAGGACATTGCCACCAGGGCGATAAAAGAGGGGTTCTCGGTCGAAAGCGTCGACATCTGCCAGAACATGATCAACGAATACACCACGCCACGCGGATGGCACTACACGGACGAGGCGCTCCACACGCTGGTCGGTTTGACGGCCTCGGCCAGCGAGGAAGAGCTGGGCGAGCGTTGCGTCGAATACGCCAAGGCGGTCGCCGAGATGGAGAAAATGTCGCATCACACTCGGCACGTTATCGTTTGCGGGGAATCCCTCTTCGAAGCGGACAGCGGCGGTAAATATTACATTAAGTCCGATCCGGACGGTGGGGGCGCGATTGAAAACATGTCTTCGGGTAGGGATGAGTTGGTCGAGGTCGCGCGTGGTGAGTCGACCGTGTTCAGACGGTGGCAACTTTACAATTTTGACGCCAATTGCATCATCGTCGGCCTATCGAAATCCGGCGTTTTCCGCATGGCGGGTAAAGTAAGATACCAGAGGAAATAGGCCATCCGACCCGGCCCCGCTTGCCCCCATGTGCTGCGCGAGCGGTGACCTGCATACCCCAAGCGGCAGGAAGCATCTGATTAGGACAGCTCACTATGTCTTGATGGCGGCTGAACGGCGGTAGGCATCCTTGAGCATATCGGTTGTAAACCCGGGGTCGCGGGCGGCTTCGATAACCACCGCCTCGCGGCGCTGCATCAAATCGAGAGCCGGGGCCACGTCACGCGCCACGTCGTGGGGAATTACCACCGCCCCGTGGCGGTCGGCATGAACCAGATCCCCTGAGCACACGACCATGCCGTGGATATCCACCTGGACGCCAAAATCTTCGATGTGGACAAAGGCGTGGGATGGTCCGACAACACCGGCTAGGAATTGAAAGCCAGGCGCAATCATGTCGAGGTCGCGGACGCTGCCGTTGGTGACCGTACCCAGACAGCCAAGAGCCTTGTGTACAGTGCTGTTCACCTCACCCCAGAAGGCGCCGCGGCCGGGCTGATCGTCCAGATCCTGAACCACGCTGACGCGTGGCGCCGGGCCCTGGGCGACGTAATCGACATAATCGAAGCGCTTCTCCATACTGGCCTCGGCGTCAAGAGGTCCCGGTTCCTTGGCACGTGCCGTGACTGTGCGGGCGTAACCGACCATGGGCGGCAGGTCGGGAAAGATGCAGTGCAAATGCCGGGTAGTGAAACCGAAACCACGCCGATCTGGCGCCACCATCTCTATCAGATTGCAGATGGTAGGCGTATCGATGCGCCTGAGGGCGTCTAGCTCCTCACTTTTCAATGGTTCGGTCATGGGCTGGGTCCCCTCATTCTTGGTGTGCGCGATCGGTATTTTCCGGCCATGGCCAGTTTAGCACGGGCAACGGGGTTCGTGGCCACGTTCCCTTGACGAGCGTCCGCCATGTTCCGATATTATGGGTAATCCTGGGCGGTGCCGTTCACGGCCGCAAAGGGGGCGCCTTGTGGCCCCTGGAACCGGGATCGGTACATCCGTGCTCGCTCGAAGAGGAGGACGATCCATGTCACGGCTTTCTGTGTTCGACAGTCCCTTGCTTCTCGGCTTCGACCATTTCGAGAGGATGCTCGACCGCGCCTCCAAGGCTTCTGCCGAGGGCTATCCGCCCTACAACATAGAACAGGTCGGCGATAACGGACTGCGTATTACCCTTGCCGTAGCGGGTTTCACCATGAACGAGTTGGACGTCTCCGTCGAGGACAACCAGCTGACCATTCACGGCCACCACGCCGACGACGAGGCGAAACGCGTGTTCTTGCACCGCGGCATTGCGGCGCGCCAGTTCCAACGTAATTTTGTCCTCGCCGAAGGGATAGAGATCAACGGCGCCGTTCTTGACAACGGGCTTCTGCACATCGATCTCGAACGCCAAGCGCCCGAGACCAAGGTGCGAACCATCAAAATCGAAGCCGGCGCGCAAGGCGCCAAGAAATCGGCACCGCAGCCAACCGTCATCGACGTCGGCGCCAAGGATTAGTGCATTTTAAGATTGTTCGGTGCCAGCCCGCACCGCTTCAACGTAGAAATACTTAAGCGGCGCGGGTCGAGGTCGAATCCGTCAACAGGGCGTAGAGGGCCTCGGGGGTGTCGGTGCCGCGCAGCTTCTCACAAATATTCCTGTCACGCAGCAGCCGCGAGATCTGAGCAAGCGCCTTGAGGTGATCGGCCCCGGCCGTTTCCGGTGCCAGCAGAAGAAAAATCAGGTCAACCGGCCGGTCGTCTATGGAATCGAAATCGATGGCCCTCTCAAGGCGCGCGAAAAGGCCATGGGGTCGCTCCATGTTGGCCAGCTTGCCGTGCGGAATGGCGATGCCGTTTCCGACCCCCGTGGTGCCTAGGCGCTCGCGCTCCAATATCACGTCGAAGATGGCCCGTTCGTGCAGCCCTGTGATCTCAGCGGCGCGCTTGGCCAGGTCCTGTAAGGCGTTTTTCTTGCTGCCCGCGCGCAAGTTGGCAATGACGCTTTGCTCGCTGATGAGGTCGACTATCTCCATGATTACTCCTGCGGGTACCGGACCACTATTCCGCGGGGTCGATCCAACCGATGTTGCCGTCGGCCCGCCGGTAAACAACGTTAAGGCGTCCGTGGGCTCTGTTGCGAAATACCATCGCCGACGTATCCGCCAGGTCCATGCGCATAACCGCCTCGCCCACTGTCAAGGTGGCAATCTCGGTCGGCATCTCGGCGACGATGGTCGGATTATCGTCTTCGGCCACTTCGACATCCTCGCTCTCCGCGGCAAGGATGTATTGCTGGGCCGCCAGCGTCTCTTCGCCGCGCCCTTTGTGGCGCGCGTTAAGGCGACGCTTGTAGCGTCTTAATTGTTTGGCGATCCGCGCCAAAGCACCGTCGAATGCGGCATTTGCCTCATCGTTGGTGGATGCGCCTTGAACGATCATGCCGCGTCCGGCGTGGACGGAAATATCGACGCGGAACAGATGGGCCTCGCGTGAAAACGTCACCGTGCCATCCGGGGCCTTTTCGAAATATTTGGCGACGGCACTGTTGAGACTTTCCTCGACCCGACCACGTAGGGCCTCGCCGATGTCAACATGCTTGCCGTTGATTGCAAGATTCATAGGTTAAGGATTCCTGAGCAAAAATAATCTGCGCGACCATGCCGCCCGGAGGCACTATAACGACGCTGGGCAAATACTTCGGTGTCCCGCGCGGGAACGGGCCGTAGGCCCGGCCGACGAAGGCCCGGACGTTAATTCCGTGCCTTCGCGAAGTCAAGGGTGCCCAGGCTGGGTGGTTAGAATCCATCGACGGCCGGGCGCAACCCGTGAGATAATAATGTCGGGCGACAATGGGGAGGGAGATAACATGAACGCCGAAACAATATTGAAGGCCAAGGGAAACGTCGTCATCGCCACGGGACCTGAGACGACGGTCGCCGAGGGTGTAGCCAGAATGCAGCAAGAGAAGATCGGTGCCCTAGTGGTCAGCGGCGATGGTATTGAGGTCGCTGGCATCGTCACCGAACGGGATATCCTTCACGGCCTCGCCGAGCACGGGGCGAAGCTTTTGGAGAAGAAAGTCGGTGACATCATGACGTGCGAGGTCATCACCGCCAAACCCGAAGACGACGTGGACACACTCATGGGTCTCATGACCCAGCGCCGGTGTCGCCATATTCCGGTAAAGGCGGACGGCGCGCTGTGCGGGGTCATCAGCATTGGGGACCTGGTCAAGAGCCGCCTTGAGGAAGTGGAGCGCGAAGCCAACCAACTACGCGACTACATCTCCCGGGGTTGACTCCGGACCGGAGGGTGCCGCCAATCGGAGCGAGAGAATTGGTGGAGCCGAGGGGAATTGAACCCCTGACCTCGACGTTGCGAACGTCGCGCTCTCCCAACTGAGCTACGGCCCCGAGGATGTCCCGGCGCCGCAGTTTGGCGTGGGGACGGCGGATAATGTGATTCTCCCCTACCGGCTGTCAAGGGCGGCGCAAGCCGGGAGCCGTCGGGGTCTCCTCGCGCCGGAGTCGGTCTTGCGCCGTGGTGCCGGGGCGGCTAGGTTGGCGTCCGTTTCGCGGTCGCCAAGGTTTCGCCGACATGGATGTGCTTGCCGTTCCCATCCTCAAGTTGCTGGCCAACGTCATCGATCTCTATATCTGGATCGTGGTTATCGGCGTCATCCTCAGTTGGTTGGCCGCATTAAACGTCGTCAACACGTCCAACCGCTTCATTTTCCTGGTGGCCGACTTCATCTACCGCATCACCGAGCCGGCGCTCAGGCCAATCCGCAATTTCCTGCCCAATTTGGGCGGTTTCGACGTCTCGCCCGTGGTGTTGATCTTTATCCTGATTGCCGCCCAGGAAATGTTGATCCGTTTAATCATACGATTTGACTGAAAACACATCACCGTTCTCCCTTGCACCGGGTGGGGTTAGGGTACGTATCAAAGCTACGCCAAAGGCGGCACAAAATCGAATTGGCGGTGTCGTTGCCGGGGGCACAGGAACGGCCTTGAAAGTGGGAGTGACGGCGGCACCAGAAGGGGGCAAGGCGAATGCCCAGGTGATCAAGCTGCTGGCCCGGGAATGGCGCCTGCCCCGCTCACGGATCCACGTCGCCGCCGGGGCCGCGAGCCGGGCCAAGATTTTGTTCGTCGAGGGCGACCCAAGCGCCCTCTTGGCCCAATTGAACCAATGGATGGAGGGGGACCATGACTGAGGCCAAGATTATCGACGGCAAGGCCTATGCCGCCCAGTTGAGACGCAGCATCGCCACCCAGGTGGATCACCTGCAAGACGATCACCGGATAACTCCCGGCTTGGCGGTCGTCCTGATGGGCGAAGACCCGGCAAGCCAAATTTATGTGCGCAACAAGGCCAAGCAAACGGTTGAGACGGGGATGAAGTCCTTCGAGCACCGCTTGCCGGCCGACACCGACGAGGACGTGCTGCTGACCCTGGTGCGGGGCCTCAACGACAACCCCGAAGTCCACGGCATCTTGGTGCAATTGCCCTTGCCGCCGCAGATCAGGGCCGACGCCGTGATCGACACCATCGACCCGGCCAAGGACGTTGATGGCTTCCACGTCGTCAATTCCGGCCGCCTGGCCACCGGCGGTGCCGCCACCGCCCTGGTCCCCTGTACGCCCCAAGGGTGTCTGTTGATGATCAAGGATCAGATCGGCGACCTGACCGGCAAGCGGGCGATGGTCCTGGGCCGATCCAACATCGTCGGCAAACCCGTCGCCGCTCTTTTACTGGGCGAACATTGCACCGTCACCATCGCCCATTCGCGGACTCTTGACCTGGCCGGGGAGTGCCGCCGCGCCGATATCCTGGTCGCCGCCGTTGGCCGTCCAAAGATGGTCAAGGGCGATTGGATCAAGGAGGGCGCCACGGTCATCGACGTCGGCATTAACCGCATTGAGATCGACGACGGCGAAGGCGGGACCAAGAACAAGCTGGTTGGCGACGTTGATTTCGAGGCCGCGTGCGAGGTTGCCGGCGCCATCACGCCGGTACCCGGCGGCGTCGGCCCGATGACCATTGCGTGTCTGCTCAGAAACACGGTTATTGCCGCCTGTCGCCAGAACGGTATAGAGGTGCCGGAGCCTTAGGGTGCGGGCCGGCACCGTCTTCGAATGCTTGAATTGATCATCGCAACGGCGGTTTTCTTCACCACTCATGCGCTGCCGGCCCACCGGCCCCTGCGCGATGCCCTGATAAACCGCCTGGGCAGGCGGTTCTATCTTGTTCTCTATTCCATCGTCACCGCCGCTGTCCTCGTCTGGGTGGGCTTGGCCTACGCGGGCGCGCCTCATATCGAAGTATGGCCAATGGCTGAATGGATGCGCTGGGTACCCGCACTTGTCATGCCCTTCGCCTGTATCTTCCTGGTCAGCGGCCTGGCCGCCCCCAATCCCCTGTCGGTGGGCAAAGCGGCCGCCGACTTCGATGCCGGGCGCCCAGGTATCGTTTCGGTGACACGCCACCCGGTGATGTGGTCCTTGGTCCTATGGGCGGCGGCCCATGTGCCGCCCAATGGCGATGCGGCTTCACTAATTTTGTTCGGCCTCATGTTGGTCCTTGGTCTTACCGGTCCGCCCAGCCTGGACAACAAGCGACGCGCTCAACTGGGCGTGGAGGCATGGCAGCATCTTGCCGGCCCCACCTCAAGCATCCCCTTCGCCGCCGTCTTGGCCGGACGGGTTCGTCTCGATTTTAGGGGCATGGGAATTAGTGCACCCCTCGGCGGCTTGGCCCTCTACGGCGTTTTTCTGTGGGGTCACGAATGGGTTGTCGGCCTGTCGCCAATACCCTGACGGGCGCGGCGGGGCATGACAGGCCGCCGCCAACCTGATAGAAGCCCGGCCATGGAAACGCGCATCCGCAACTTCGCCATCATTGCCCATATCGATCACGGCAAGTCGACGCTGGCCGACCGCCTGATCCAGGCGTGCGGCGGCCTCACGGCGCGCGAGATGAAGGAACAAGTGCTCGATACCATGGACATCGAGCGCGAGCGCGGCATCACCATCAAGGCCCAGGCCGTCCGCCTGACCTATGCCGCCCAGGACGGCGAGACCTATCAGCTAAACCTGATGGATACACCAGGCCACGTAGATTTCTCATACGAAGTCAGCCGTTCGCTGGCCGCCTGCGAAGGCTCTCTCCTAATCGTCGATGCGACCCAGGGCGTCGAGGCCCAGACCCTGGCTAACGTCTATCTCGCCACCGAAGCCGACCACGAAGTGGTGCCGGTGCTCAACAAGATCGACCTGCCGGCCGCCGAACCCGAACGCATCAAGGAACAGATCGCCGACGTCATCGGCCTCGAAACCGAAGGGGCGCTTTTGGTCTCGGCCAAGACGGGCGTTGGTATCGAGGCCGTCCTCGAGGCCCTGGTGCACCGTCTGCCGCCACCCCAAGGCGACGCGGAGGCTCCCTTGAAGGCCCTTTTGGTGGATAGCTGGTACGATGCCTACCTGGGCGTCATGATCCTGGTGCGGGTCCACGACGGGGTGCTCAGGCGCGGCATGAAGGTCCGCATGATGTCGACCGGCGCCCTCCATCAGATTGAGCAAGTCGGCGTCTTCACGCCCAAGGCGACGCGCATCGATCAGTTGGGACCCGGCGAAATTGGCTACATCACCGGCTCCATCAAAGCGGTCGCCGATACCCGCGTCGGCGACACCATCACCGAAGTGAAGCGGCCGACGGCCGAGCCCCTGCCCGGCTTTAGGCCCTCGGTGCCGGTGGTGTTCTCGGGCCTCTTCCCGACCGACGCCGCCGAGTACGAGGACCTGCGCGAGGCTTTGGCCAGGCTGCACCTCAACGACGCCAGCTTTCACTACGAGGCTGAATCCTCGGCGGCGCTGGGTTTTGGGTTCCGCTGCGGGTTCCTTGGCCTCCTGCACCTCGAGATCGTCCAGGAGCGCCTTGAGCGCGAGTTCGATCTCGACCTCATCACCACGGCGCCGAGCGTTATCTACAAGGTGCACAGCCGGGACGGCACGGCCCAGGAACTGCACAGCCCCGTCGACATGCCCGACCCGACCCACATCGAGCGCATCGAGGAGCCGTGGATCAAGGCCACCATCTTGGTGCCCGACGACTACCTGGGCGCGGTCTTGCAACTATGCACCGAGCGCCGCGGCGAGCAGTTGGAGCTGACCTACGTCGGGCGCCGGGCGCTGGCCATCTATCGGCTGCCCCTCAACGAGGTGGTGTTCGACTTTTACGACCGCCTGAAATCGGTTTCGCGGGGCTACGCCAGCTTCGATTACGAATTGGACACCTACGTCGAGGCGAATCTGGTCAAGGTCTCCATCTTGATCAACACCGATCCTGTCGATGCCCTCGCCTTCATCGTGCACGAACGCCATTCGGAGGCCCGGGGAAGGGCGATTTGCAAGCGACTGAAGGACCTGATCCCACGCCAACTGTTCAAGATCGCCATCCAGGCCGCCATCGGCGGGCGCATCATCGCCCGCGAGACCGTCAGCGCACTGAGAAAGGACGTGACCGCCAAGTGCTATGGCGGCGACGTGTCGCGCAAGCGCAAGCTCCTGGATAAGCAGAAGAAGGGTAAGAAACGCATGCGCCAGATCGGCAAGGTGGACATCCCCCAATCCGCCTTCCTGGCGGCCTTGAAGACAAGCGAGGATTAGCGGTTCCGCCAAAAAAAAGCGCAAATCAACTCCGGCGGTCGTTGGTGCCGCCGTCCAGGTCGATGTTGTCGATCGGCCCATGGTCGGGAGCCATGTCGTCTTCGCGGCGGTCATAGTCTTCCTCTTCCTCCGCCGCCTTGGCGAGGGCATCGAACAAGAAGAGTGAATTCTCATCGTCCTCTGCATCCTCTGCATAGCGCGGACGAAAGCGCCATGTGAGTGCGACACCGGGGCCGCCCAGGAGCAGCCAAGCGGGAAGACTCAGCAACGGCACGGCCAAGTATTCCCAGAGCGCCGCATGCAGGTGGCGCTCGACCATAATTTGGGTGACCACAAGCTTGCCTGGCCACAGCGTGTACCAAAGATCATAGGCCGACAGGACGGCGCCCATCGCCGCGCCCTGAACCCGCGTCATGGTCTCATAGGCGCCGGTCACGAAGGCTCCGGCAAGGAGAACCCAGCCCAGGAGAAAAAGAATCTTCATCTCTTCATTAAGGCCCCTCGCGGGTCTTATTCGCAAGGTCTATTGACCCAGGTCATGGATCGGGCGTAGGGATTTCCCCATATCCTTCGCTGTTTCGGAGTCGACCGGCAATGATTCAGCCTTCTCGATCCACGCCGCCGTTCTCGCCCATTCTTTTGGCCGGGATGTTGGCGCGCCCGTTGCCGCCAGCACTTTTGCAGCCGGCGCTTGGCATCGCGCTCGCGGCCATCCGGCGCAACCATCCCGAGGTGTTCGAGCGCTTGTCGGGCCTCGGCAGTCCCGTGTTCCTCATCGACCCCGTTGACCTGCCATTCGTCTTCGTCCTCAAAACCGATGTCCAGGCGCCGGAACTGCGCTGTCGTACCAGCGGCGACGGCATGGCTACGACGGCGACGATTCGCGGCCCTCTGCTCACCCTCATCGACCTTCTTGAAGGAAGGCTCGACGGCGACGCGCTCTTCTTTTCGCGCGAACTCACCATTGAGGGCGATACCGAGGCCGTGGTGGCGCTCAGCAACGCCGTTGACGGCGCCGAGATTGAGATCGGCGCCGCCCTTGCCTCCCTGCTTGGACCCTTGGCCGGACCGGCGCGTTTTCTGGCCGGCGCCGCCGGCACGGTGTTCTCGCGCTTGTCCAAGGACCTAGAGACCCTGCGCGGCGCCGCCATTGGGCCTGTCCTGCGCCACGCTGCCGCCCAGACGGCGCGCCTCGACGGCCTGGACGAGGCGGTGGGCGAACTCAAGCGCACAACCGCCAAAAGCCGGGCACGCAAGCGATGACCAAACGCTTGGAGCTGGTCTGCCCAGCGGGAACGCCGGCGGCGCTCAGGGCCGCCATTGATGCCGGCGCGGACGCGGTCTACCTGGGCTTTCGCGACGAGACCAACGCGCGCAACTTCCCCGGACTCAACTTTAACCGCAACGAGCTTGCCCAGGGCGTCGCCTATGCCCATGAAAACGGCGCCAAGGTCCTGGTGGCGGTCAACACCTATCCCGAGGCCGGCAACCCCGGCCCCTGGCACAGCGCCGTCGATGACGCGGCGATGCTGGGTGCCGACGCCGTCATCTTGGCCGACATCGGGCTTGCCGATTATGCCCAGCGCACCCATCCCGATCTTAGGCGCCACCTCTCGGTGCAGGCCTCGGCGTCCAATGCCGAGGCGATCCGCTTTTATCACCGCGCCTTCGGCGTCAAGCGGGTGGTGCTGCCCCGGGTGCTGACGGTGGCCGAAATCGCCCGGCTGAATACCGAGATTCCGGTCGAGACCGAGGTCTTCGTCTTCGGCGGCCTGTGCGTCATGGCCGAGGGGCGTTGCTCGCTTTCGTCCTACGTCACGGGCCAGTCGCCCAACATGAACGGGGTCTGTTCGCCGGCCAGCCACGTGCGCTACGTCGACCAAGGGAGCCGCTTGGTCTCCAAGCTCGGCGACTTCACCGTCAATGTTTTCGCCGACGGTGAACAGGCCGGCTATCCGACGCTCTGCAAGGGGCGATTTGTCGCCGAGGGGAAGGCGTCCTACCTGTTCGAGGAGCCAACCAGCCTGAACGCCATCGACATCCTGCCCGAACTCATGGCGGCCGGGGTAACGGCGCTCAAGATCGAGGGCCGCCAGCGCAGCCGCGCCTACGTCACCAAAGTGGTGACGGCCTTCCGCCGCGCCGTCGATGCCGCGGCGCGGGGCGAGCCGGTGCCGACCGGCGGTCTGGAGACGGTGACCGAAGGGCAGCGCGAGACCACCGGCGCCTACAGCAAATCGTGGCAGTGACGGCACGGGTGATGGCGATACCGAACGAGACCAAACTGACTCTGGGGCCGGTGCTGTTTAATTGGGCGCCCGAGACGTGGCGGGACTTCTATTTTCGCATCGCCGACGAGGCGCCGGTCGACACCGTCTCCATCGGCGAAGTGGTGTGTTCCAAGCGAACCCCTTTCTTCGCGCCCCATATTGCCGAGGTCGTCGAACGCCTTGAAGCCGCCGGCAAGGAGGTCGTCCACGCCACCTTGGCCCTGATCATGAGCGATCACGATCTGGATGCGGTACGGGCGCTGGCCGAGGTGCCGGACTTGCTGGTCGAAGCCAACGACATCTCGGCGGTCTCTCTCCTTGCCGGGCGCCGCCACACAATCGGTCCCCTTGTAAACGTATACAGCGAGGGGACGCTCGCCACCCTGGCCGAGCAAGGCGCCGAGCGGGTCTGCCTGCCGCCCGAGATGCCGGCCCGGGTCATTGCCGCCCTGGCGAAGACGGCAGAGCCGGAACTGGAGGTCCAGGTGTTCGGACGTCTACCCCTGGCGCTCTCGGCGCGCTGCTACCACGCGCGGTCACGGAACCTGCACAAGGACGGCTGCCAGTTCGTCTGCGCCGACGACCCCGACGGCATGGCCGTCGAGACCCTGGACGGCGATCCCTTCGTTGCCGTCAACGGCACCCAGACCCTGTCGCATGCCTGGTGCAATCTGGTACGCGAGCTGGCCCAGTTGGAGGCCTCAGGCGTGCGCCGCTTCCGTCTGTCGCCCCAGGACGTGGACATGGTGGCGGTGGCGCGGACGTTCCGCGACGTGCTTGACGGCCGCCTTGAGTCCGATGCGGCGTTCGATATCCTGGACGACCTTGCCCACGGATCACCCTTCTCCAACGGCTTTTTTCACGGCACCGAAGGCGTCCGGCTGGTCGAGCCCATGGTCGAGTAGGTTCGCCGTTGCCCCACGACCGGACCTCGGGTAGGTTGCCGCCCGTGGAGGGGTGGCCGAGTGGCTGAAGGCGCACGCTTGGAAAGCGTGTATAGGGGAAACTCTATCGCGGGTTCGAATCCCGCTCCCTCCGCCAAGCATTCAGAAAGGCCTAGAAACCGCAGAAAATAAGGGTTTCTAAGCCTTTCATTTTGTGTACTACCACACATGTCTACCACACCTATTAGGGTTGAATTGATAGGGTAAATCCCATATA
>JASLZL010000017.1 GCA_030754885.1 Rhodospirillales bacterium
CCTGTTTGTACCTGCTGAGACGGCTCTTCCGCATAGCTCCCATGATAACCCCCAAAATGGGTTATCTGGGACAGCCCCTATTTCTTTAAGACCCTGATCCCGATGGCCGGCGCGTTGTTCATCGTTCAAGGCGTCGCCGAATGCATGCGATGCTATCTGGCGATCAAGACGAATAAATGGCTGCCGCGTCTCGAGGACGCCCGGGAAACGGAAGAACTCTTGATCGGCCAGGCGACTGGGTTTGAAACCAAGTAACTCCCTTATTTTAAACCTATCTGGTTTGGCGGAGCACGCGTAAACATGACGAACCCCGAAGTCGCAATCCTGATGCTATCGATGTTTATAGTGTTGATATTACTCGGGTTCCCGGTCGCCTTCACGTTGCTCGCCATGGGGGTCGGCTTCGGCTACTACGCTTATCACGAAGCCGGCAGCATCGAGACGATTGCCGATGCGCTCAATAACAAGATTTTCTATCTGCTCAACCAGAACACCTATTCGGTGATGGAGAACGACACCTTGGTCGCGATCCCGCTGTTCTTGTTCATGGGCTATGTGGTCGAGCGCGCCAACATCGTCAACAAGTTGTTCTACTCCCTGCAAATGGCGGCCCGCAATATGCCGGGATCCATGGCCATCGCGGCCTTGATCACCTGCGCCGTGTTTTCCACCGCCAGCGGCATCGTCGGCGCGGTCGTGACCCTGATGGGACTCCTGGCCTTTCCGGCGATGGCCAAAGCCAACTACGACAAAAGCTTCGCTTCCGGCGTCATCTGTGCCGGCGGCACACTTGGTATTTTGATCCCCCCCTCGATCATGCTGATCGTTTATGCGGCGATTGCCGAACTTTCGCCTCTGCGCCTATACGCCGCCGCCATTATCCCGGGGTTTCTCCTGGCCGGATCGTACATTGTCTACGTCATTGTCCGGGTTTTGATAAAGCCATCGGTCGCGCCCAAGCCACGCGAAGAGGAAGTTCCGCCCAGGCGCGTTGTCTACCTCCAACTTCTGACATCCTTCGTTCCCTTGACGGCGCTTATCATGCTGGTGCTTGGATCCATTCTGGGCGGCTTGGCGACACCGGCGGAAGCCGCCGCGATGGGCGCATTCGGCGGGCTTGTGCTGGCGGCGATCTATCGCTCTCTCAACTGGGTGATGCTTAAAGAGTCCGTCTACCTGACGGCGAAAGCGACGGCCATGGTGTGCTGGCTGTTTGTCGGATCGTGGACCTTTGCCTCGGTGTTCTCGTACCTGGGCGGCCACGAAATCATCGAACACTTCATTTTAGGGTTCAACCTTGAAGCATGGCAGTTCCTGGTCTTGGTGCAGATCATCATTTTCCTTCTTGGCTGGCCCCTGGAGTGGTCGGAAATCCTGATTATCTTCGTGCCGATCTTCCTGCCCATGCTGCCCGCTTTCGACGTTAACCCCTATTTCTTCGCGATGCTGGTGGCGCTCAACCTGCAAACCTCTTTCCTGACCCCGCCCATGGCCATGTCCGCCTACTATCTAAAAGGGGTGTTGGGGAAGGCCATCGAATTGGTGGATATTTTCAAAGGCATCATGCCCTATCTCGTCATCGTCATTCTCATTATGGTCTTGATGTATCAGTTCCCGCAGCTTGCGCTGTGGCTGCCCGATTACTTTTTTGGCAAATATGTTCCTTAGGATTTGATGAGAGGGAACGTCGAATGAAAAAAATCCGGATTGAGTTCAGGAAGTGACGCCATGATGTCCGCAAACAGCTTGGAAAAGATTTTCGGATTGATCGGAGTGATCCTGGTCACCGGGTTCGTTCTCGGTCTGGCGGAAAGCATTTCTTCCGGTGCCGCCGGATTTTGGGGCGGCCTGCCGTTTTGGATAATCTGCTTCGCTGTCCTGGTGCTGGTCGTCTATGACTTCTGGGATACCTGCCTGCGCAAGAAATAGTAGCATGCCCGCGCTGGGCGCCAAGGACCGTACCCGCATGACAATGACCGAACTTTCCGCCACCGAGGCCAATGGCAAGATTCGCGGCGGCGAGATCACTTCCGAAGAATTGGTTGGGGCCTGCCTGGAACGGATTGGCCAGATCGATGGCGAGATCGGGGCCTGGGCGCACCTGGATCCCGACTATGCTCTCGAACAGGCGCGCGCCCGCGACGCCGAAAGACAGCGCGGCGCCGCCCAGGGTCCGCTGCACGGAATCCCCGTCGGCATCAAGGACATTATCGATACCGCTGACTTCCCGACGGAATACGGAACCCCATTGCATAGCGGGCGCACACCCAGCGCGGACGCCACGTTGGTCGCCCGGCTTCGCCAAGCCGGCGCCGTCATCTTGGGAAAGACCGTAACCACTGAGCTCGCCGTCTATTCACCGGGCAAGACCGCCAACCCCCACAATACCGCCCACACGCCCGGAGGCTCGTCGAGCGGCTCGGCCGCCGCCGTTGCGGCGGCCATGGTTCCCCTTGCGCTTGGCACCCAGACCAACGGCTCGGTTATCCGGCCTGCCTCGTTCTGCGGCGTATTCGGCTTCAAGCCCACCCACGGCTTGATCTCGCGGGCTGGCGTTCTCAAGCAGTCTCCCCCCCTCGATACCGTCGGCGTATTCGCCAGGTCCCTCGACGACATCGCCTTGATCTCAGAAGTTCTGATGGCGTTCGATGCCCGCGATCCGGACATGCGCCCGCGCTCGCGGCCTAAACTCTCCGAGACCTTGGCCGAGGCGCCACCCGTCGAGCCACGACTGGCTTTCGTGCGCACCCCGGTCTGGGACCAGGCCGCCGAAAGCACCAAGGACGCCATGCGCGAATTGATCGAACATTTAGGAGAGCACGTCGAAGTCATCAGCCTTCCGACCCAATTCAACGACGCCCATGAGGCCCACCACCAAATCATGAATGCCGATCTCGCCATGAGCTTCACCGCCGAATATGATGGTGGCGAAGGAGTGATGAGCACGGTCCTTCGCGAGATGATCGAGAACGGCCAGAAGGTCCTCGCCACCGAGTACAACACGGCCCTCGCGCGGGTCGGTGAATTCAATAAGGTTCTGGACGCGATCTTCGCGCAATACGACGCCATCTTGACACCCTCGGCGCCCGGCGAAGCGCCAAAGGGTCTGGAGACGACCGGCAGTCCCGCGTTTTGCACCATTTGGACCTTGTGCGGGACGCCGGCACTCAATCTTCCTGTGCTCGTGGGAGCCCAGGGTTTACCCCTTGGCGTTCAACTTGTTTCTCAAAAATACGATGATGCCCGGCTGTTCCGAACGGCACGCTGGATTTTGGAATCCCTTGAAAAATAGGCCTGTCCATCGGCGCCGTTATTCAATGTCCGTCCTTCGTCGCCCGCGCCAGTGGATGGGACCGCTTGACCAGCGACTTCAACCTCTCTTCCAGCACGTGGGTATAGATTTGCGTCGTGGCGATATCGGCGTGGCCCAGGAGCTGCTGCAAGGATCGCAGGTCGGCGCCATGGGCCAAAAGGTGGCTGGCGAAGGAATGGCGGAGTACGTGAGGTGACACCCGCCGCCGGTCGATCCCCACCTCGTCGGCCACTTCCTTGAGCATCTGGCCGAAGCGGGCGCGCGTCAGGTAACCTTGCGCCGAGCGCGACGGAAACAGCCACTTCGACGCTTTCCCTTCGCCTCCCAGGAATTTGGCGCGCACCGCCATGTACGCCGCCAAGGCCTGGTGCGCCGGCTCGCCCAGGGGGACCATGCGCTCCTTGTCCCCCTTGCCGCGCACGATGAGCATCTCGCCGTCGCCGGTAAACGCCGCCACCGGCAGGCCGACCAACTCCGACACCCTGAGCCCGGTCGCGTAGAGCACCTCCAAGAGCGCCACCAGCCGCGCGCCGGCGGCGCCCCGGCGCGCCCGGGCCGCCGCCAACAGGGCCTCGACCTCGTCCTCGTTTAAGAACCTGGGCAACGACCGCCCACGGCGCGGCCGATCGATGGTGGCCGAGGGATCGTCGTCGCGCAGCCCTTCGTCGAACAAAAAGCGGAAAAATTGTCCCAGCGTCGAAAGCCGTCGGGCCGTCGTGCCAGGAGCCATTCCGGCACCCGATAGACGGGCCAGATAGGCGCGGACCGCGGCGACGTCGGCTTCTTCGGGCGCTTGGCCACGTCCTTTCAAGAAGGCGGCAAAATCGGACAGATCGCGACGGTAGGCCTCTAGCGTGTTGCTGGCCGCACCGCGTTCGGCGGCCAGCATGTCCAGAAAGGCGTCCACCTGCGGCGACGGCGCCGGAACCACGGCCGGCCGCCGGCCAGCGGTCATAGGCCCGCCGCCACCAACGCTTCCACCGCGATGGCGCGGGCCGGGACATCCAAACCAACGGCGTTCAAGCTTCCAACGACGCGGCCGAGGACCAGCGGACTAGCCTGCCCAGGGCCCCCTTGGCCTAGCATCAACAACGACAGAAGGACGGTCTCACCGACGCGCCCGGCGGCGGCCGCGTTGCCGAGTTGCCGCCACAGAGCCGGCCGTGTCATGGCGCCGCCCGCCTGTTGCGTACCACCGAGCAATGCTTCCCACAACGTTTCTGGAACCGTCTCGCCCAGGGATTCAAACAGCGCATACAGCAAGGACGCCCGTTCGCCCGCGCCCTCTTCTTCCTCCACCCCTTTCCACCACGCAACCATCTTGTCGGCGCTCCAATTTTCGGTACCCGGCGATCCCGCCAGCCGCGCCAGAGGCGCCAAGCCGTCGAGGGCCGCTGCCGAGCGTTCGTCAAAGCGGGCGCTGGCGTCAAGAAGTTGGAACCACGGACGCGCGGCCTGGTGATCGCCGATAACCAGAAAGGCCCGGATAGCTTGAGGCGCGAACCACGCCATCTCGGCCGATGGTGGAATGCGCTTTAAGATAGGCTCGAAAGCGCGCGCGGTGGAGGCGTGACGCCCCCCTTCCCGGCCCAGGTCCAGGGCTCGCGCCACGGCCTCCGCCCGGGCCGTCGGCACGGTCTGGACCAAAGCAGTGCGGTAAAGCAGCGCCCTGCTCATGGGTCCGGCCTCGGCCTCGGCCCGGGAGAGTGGGCTGGCCAGTTCCTCGGCGGTGAAAGAGACGCTCGTGTAGAGCTGGCGCAAGGTATCAACGTCAAGAGCACCCGCCGATTCTGCACGTTCCGCCGCTTCCAGGCGGAGTTCCACCGTCACGTTGGGACTAATAGCGATGGTGCGCAAAACTCCCGGCCGGTCGGACGCGATGACATTGGGTGGCAAATGCGCTTTGGCAACACGGGCCATGGCCAAGTGCAACGGCGACGGATCGGGCAGATCCTCGATAGTAGCGCCGCCGCCTGCTGCCAAGGCGTTGATCAACGTGAAGAAAACCGCATCCTGATCACCGGACTCTCGCAACAGCGCCACGCCCAAAGCCGCTTTGCTGTGTTCTTGGGCCAGCGCCTGACAAAATATGAAGGCCTTCTGCCAATAGGCGATATCCCCTGCGCCCATGCGGCCACGCGCCAGGGAACAGGCGCGATTGTTGTCGTTCGTGAGGAAGCTCATATCACTTTCGACGCGCGCCAGGTCGTCACCTTCGCCATGCGCCGGAATAACGCCAAGAAGATCGTCAACGCCAGCCAGATCGCCAATGGCGGCCAGCAACCGCACCCTAAGCGCTACCAAACCGCCCCCCGGAGCATCGCCTTCGGGCACCACGGCCCGCGATAAAAGAAGCCGGACTTCTAAATCGCGCATCGCCCGCGACGTCGTGTTTACCGGCAATTGCGGCAACAACCGGTCGACCAGCTTTCTATTCGTGCCCGACCACATGGCGACACCCAGACCACCTTGGGCCTCACCCAGGGTGCCGGCCGAATCGGGATCGATAATCTGAAGTGAATCAACCCGTATTTCGGCACCTGGAACCACCTGTTTGACGGTGGCCGGTGGGGAGATAGACACCGGGGAAGCGGCCGGCGGCAGGGGGGACGATTGCCCGGGTTGCACGCTCCCGGGCGGCAAGGCGGGGCGCTGTTCAGGCGGTTGCAGCGAACGCGGCGGAGCCAGGCGCAAGGGCGTGCCCACCGCCGGCCGGTCTTGTTGTGCCCAACCCGCATGAGGCATGATGGCTGCCCACGCGAGCAAGCCCGCCATCAAGGCTCGAACCGGAACACTAACGGCGGAAGCGATCATCGGGGATAACCTTTTCGATGGTAGCCAGTGGCGCCGGTATGTCCCAAGTGGCCAAAAACACACCGCCGCCGATCAAAATCGCAAGTACGGCCAGCAGAACGATTCTGGAAACACTTTTCATGTTCTTTCCCGCCCGAATAACGTCTCAGGAGCCGCCTCGGCGCCCAGTGCCCAGCTTGACGACAGCCGAATGTCTTTATGCTAAGTTTCCACTATGGCAATATTTGGGCAGTGTATCGGCTACCTGTGTGGCTTTCAACGGCGCTTGGCGGCCATGGTGACAACGCCATGACGGTGAAACCGTCCCGGTCCAATCGGAAATTGATCGTTCTTGTCGGGCTCATGGGTTCGGGCAAGTCGAGTGTCGGGCGACGGCTCGCCAAGCGGCTCGGCCTACCGTTTACCGATGCCGATACGGAGATCGTTAAGGCGGCGGGGTGCTCGATCGAAGACATTTTCGAGTTGTACGGAGAGACCGCCTTCCGCGATGGCGAGCGCCGGGTAATCGCGCGCTTGCTGGGTGACGGTCCCCAGGTATTGGCAACCGGCGGCGGGGCTTTCATGGACCCCGAGACACGGGCCAGCATTGGTGATCACGGCGTCTCGGTGTGGTTACGCGCGGACCTGGAAGTTCTGGTCAAGCGTATCGGCCGGCGCAGCGGCCGACCGCTCCTCAAGGATGGCGACCCGCGCGACATCTTGAAGGACATGATGGAAACAAGGGACCCCGTTTATGCCCAAGCGGATATTGCCGTCGATACGGGAGATGAGCCGCCGGACGTCACCGTGGACCAGATCGTGGTCGCCCTTGAAACCCATTCCGGGACCGCTCAAGGCACAGAGAACTCGGAGCCGTGACGGCGCTCGACATGGACGCCCGGGACGGCATTGATACCCTGAGAGTCGATCTGGGTCTGCGCGGTTACGATATTTTGATCGGCGAAGACCTTGTGGCGACGGCCGGGAACCACATCCGCGCCCTCGCGGCACAGACCAGGATCGCCGTTGTCACCGATGAGAACGTGGCTCAACACTGGCTGCCAACCCTTGAGAACGGCCTCACTCAGGCGGGAATCGCCCACGACAGCATCGTGCTCCCGGCCGGCGAACACACCAAGGACCTGGCGCACCTGGAAGACCTGACCAATCGTCTGCTCGACGCCCGCATCGAACGCGCCACGACCTTGATCGCGCTGGGCGGGGGCGTCGTCGGTGACATCACCGGGTTCGCCGCCGCCATCTTGTTGCGCGGCCTTGACTTCATCCATATCCCGACCACCCTTCTCGCCCAGGTCGATAGTTCCGTCGGCGGCAAAACCGGCGTCAACACGCGGCACGGCAAGAACCTGCTCGGCGCCTTCCACCAGCCGCGATTGGTCCTGGCCGATGTGGGGACGCTGGAGACCTTGGATCGGCGCCACTTCCTTGCCGGCTACGCCGAAACGGTCAAGTACGCCCTTCTTGGCGATCCTCAATTCTTCTCTTGGCTCGAGACCAAAGGCGCCGATTTATGTGCCGGCGAGCGCGAAGCCCGGCGTCACGCCGTGCTCACCAGTTGCTCCGCCAAGGCCGCCATCGTCGCAGAAGACGAGCGGGAATTGGGACGCCGCCAACTTCTCAATCTGGGCCATACCTTTGGCCACGCCCTGGAGGCTCAGACGGGCTTCACCGACGCTGTGCTGCACGGCGAGGCGGTCGCCATCGGCATGGTGCTGGCGTTCGACCTTTCCGTACGCCTGGGCCTGTGCCCACCCGACGACGCCGAGCGGGCGCGCCGTCACCTGGCCGAGCGGGGGCTTCCGGTAACCTTGAACGACCTGGCCGGTCCGGAATGGACGGGCGACGCCTTGTTCACCCAGATGTTACACGACAAGAAGGCAAGCGGCGGCCAGCCGACATTCGTGCTAGTGCGCGGCATCGGCCAGGCATTCACCACATCCGAAGTAGAGGCCGAAACCGTGCGCACCTTGCTCGACGACGCGCTGAAAGGTTAAGCGGTCGGTCACGGCCCACGACTCCTATTCACAGACAACGAGAGAAGCCATGTTGGTTACCATATCGGGCATCGCCGTACTCCTCGTTCTCTCCGCCTTTTTCTCGGGCTCCGAAACGGCTCTTACCGCGGCTTCCCAGCCGCTGTTGCATCAATTGGGCCTGAAGGGCAATCACCGAGCCCAAGCCCTCAACCGCTTGTTCGAAAAGAAGGAGAGGTTCCTTGGCGCCATCCTTCTGGGCAACAACGTAGTCAATATCCTGGGCTCGGCTCTCGCGGCCGGTCTCTTCATTTCGCTGTTTGGTCAGGCCGGCGTCATCTATGCCACACTCGCCATGACCCTTCTCGTCGTCGTCTTCGGAGAGATCCTCCCCAAAACCTATGCCTTCAAGAACGCCAACCGGGCAGCCCTGGCGGTGGCACCGGTCATCGGCGTGCTGGTCACCGTGCTGGCCCCTGTCACCCATGCGTTGCAGGTGGTAGTGCGCGGCGTATTCAAGGTTTTCGGCATCGACTTTCTTGCCGACGAGGCCTTCGCCCACGGCTCCGAGGAACTACGCGGAGCCATCGAGTTGCATGCCAGCGACCCTGACGCCATCAAGCAAGAGCGCGCCATGCTGCACAGTGTGCTCGATTTGGCCGAAGTTCAGGTTGGTGAAATCATGGTTCACCGCAAAAACATGGTGCGAATAGACACCGGAGCCAGCCCCGAAAAGGTGCTCGACCAGGTTTTGGCCAGCACCTTCACCCGCATTCCGCTGTGGCGCGACGAGCCCGACAATATCGTCGGCGTCCTCCACGCCAAGGAGTTGTTGCGCGCCGTGCGCGGGCGGGGTGAAAACCTGGAAGGCCTGGACGTGGTGGGCCTGGTGGCCAAACCCTGGTTCGTACCCGACACAACGCCACTACTTGATCAGTTGCAGGCCTTCCGCGAACGCCGCGCGCACTTCGCGCTGGTGGTCGACGAATACGGCTCGATATTAGGCCTGGTCACGCTCGAGGACATCTTGGAGGAAATTGTCGGCGAGATCTCGGACGAGCACGATGTAACGGTAACCGGCGTGCGACAACACCCCGACGGCAGTTTCTCGGTCCAGGGCCACGTTACCATCCGCGACCTCAACCGCGAGTTCGAATGGCGCCTGCCGGACGAAGAGGCGGCCACCGTGGCCGGGCTGGTTCTGCACGAAGCGCGGCGCATTCCCGAGGTCGGTCAGGTGTTCATGTTCCACGGGTTCCGCTTCGAGATACTGCGCCGCCAGCGCCACCAGATCACTTCCGTGCGCATCACGCCGCCGACCAAAGTAGCGCAAGGCCGCTAAGCCGCCTGCCCTCACCCTCCGGTGCGGAATTTTACCTATCCGATCAAGCCTATATTGATTTTATTTCCCGAGACCTTAGCTTTAGCTAACGGCACGAATCGGATCAGGGACAAGACATGATCGTTGGCTCAGATGTTAAAAATAAGATCGTCTGGGATTCCCCGCTGCATGGCCGATGAGTATAATGCGACGAATTCGCGGAACGCCCTGAACCCATTGGTCGGGAACGAAAGAAAGGAAGGCTCCATGCACCTCAAGATCATTCCCGATATCGTCAAGGATCAATCGATCTGCGCGCTACTTTCTTCAAGTACCGCCATCGAGGCGGCAAAGGCCATGGTGACACACCACTGCGCCGCCGTCGTCATCACAGACGAGGACGGTAAGCTGATCGGGATCGTGACCGAGCGCGACCTGACACGGCGCGTCGTCGCCGATGATCGCGACCCAAAATCCACCATACTGGGCGATATCATGTCCAAGGATCCGGACACCCTATCGCCCGGTGATTCGGCCCTCGACGCGCTTGAATTGATGCGGGTGCGCGGTTACCGCCACTTGCCGGTGGTGGACCAAGACCGGGTTATCGGCATGGTCTCGGTGCGCGACCTCTACGCCGCCGTCAAGGAATCCTTGGAAAAGGACATTCAGGAAACCGAGGCGTTCGTATTCGGCGACCGCTACGGCGCCTGAGAGAGACCACCATGCCCCTGTCCAAAGCTACCCTCCGCAGGCATATCCATACGCGGAATATTGACTGCCGGGGCTATCACCGCGACGATGGCCTATGGGATATTGAAGCCACCTTGGTGGATACCAAGACCTATTCCTTCGGCAACGAGGACCGAACAGGCATTGCCGCCGGTGAGCCCCTCCACGAGATGCGCATCCGACTCACCATCGACGACGACATGATGGTGCACGGCGCCGAGGCCGTTACCGACGCGAGCCCCTTTCACGTCTGTGGCGATATCACCGCCGGCTTCGACCAGATCGTGGGCTTGCGAATCGGTCCAGGCTGGCGCCGGGCGGTGCTGGCGAAGATGGCCGGCGCCAAGGGGTGCACCCATCTCACCGACCTCTTGATCGGCCCCCTGTCCGTCACCGCCTACCAGACGCTGCTTGAGGTGCGCCGTGGTGAAGATGCTCAACGGACCGCCGGAAAGAAGCCTCCCATACTCGACACCTGCCACGCCTTCGCCCGCACTGGAGCATTGGCCAAAAAACGGTGGCCCGATGTCGCGACCGGCGAATAAATCATGGTGCAAATTTGGTGTTCAGGCTGTCCCGTCTTCGTCCGGGGTCAGAGTCTTGAGTGCCAGGGCATGGATGCCCGACGACAGTTCTTCGGCCAGAATGGCATAGACCATCCGCTGGCGTTCGACCCTGGGCTTGTTGGCGAAGGCGGCCGACACCACCTCAACGCGGAAGTGGCTTTCGCCTTCTGGCCGCGCGCCGGCGTGTCCGGCATGGTGCAGCGATTCGTCGACGATCGCCAAACGCGCCGGCGACAACGCGGCGTTCAGTTTTTTCTCGATAACAGCGGCCATGCTCATCACCGATACTCCTCTGCCCACGCCCCGGATCACGCCTTGCCGCCCACGGATGAACAAACTTCTTTCACGACGCCACCGGTTCAAGGCCTGTCTTGCCAGAGCCCCGGCAAGGGACCATAGTTAAGACATGAGCGGACGCAAGCGCAAATCCAGGTGGTGGGTGCCACAGGCTGGCGACGGACCGGCCCATGCCTGCGAATGGCCTGGATGTAGCGATGATGGTCTGTACCGGGCACCCCGGTCGCGGGACGACCTGCGCCGCTATCGCTGGTTTTGCCTGGACCACGTCCGCCAAGTCAATGCGGCGTGGAATTACTATGGTGGAATGAACGACCATGAAGTCGAAGACGACGTGCGCAAGGATTCGGTCTGGCGGCGACCGAGTTGGCGCCTGGGCACGGGTGGCAATCCATTTGGTCAGGGGCCCGACGCCCTTGAGGACCCCTTCGGGCTATTCGGCGGCGCCGAGCCGGCGCAGAGACAGCGGGGCCCGCGAACGCCCGAAGAGAAGGCGATGATGGTCCTCGAACTCGACCCGCCGCTTACTACCGCTTCGGTCAAGGCGCGCTACAAGGAACTGGTCAAACGCCACCATCCCGACGCCAACGGCGGCGACAAGGGCTCGGAGGAGATGTTCAAACAAATTCACCAAGCCTATCAAACCATCATGGAGAGCCTGGCCCCGGTAAGGTAAAGTCTCTCTTCGCGTATCTCCATCGAACCTTTGGAAACCCAATTCATGACGTCAACCGTTCCCTCCGATTCCCTTTCGTCCGGATTCCCCTTGGATGCCCCGGACATCACCATCTCCGTTCGCCAGACCTTCGGCATCGACAGTGACATGGAGGTCCCGGCCTTCAGCGCCGGCGAAGAGCACGTTCCCGACATCGACGATGCCTACCAGTTTGATGCCGATACCACATTGGCCATCCTGGCTGGATTCGCCCATAACCGCCGGGTCATGATCCAGGGCTATCACGGCACCGGCAAGTCGACCCATATCGAGCAGGTGGCGGCGCGGCTCAACTGGCCGTTGATCCGTGTCAACCTGGACAGTCACATCAGCCGCATCGACTTGGTCGGCAAGGATGCTATCGTGCTGCGCGACGGCAAGCAGGTGACCGAATTCCGCGAGGGCATCCTGCCCTGGGCCATTCAGCACCCGACGGCATTGGCGTTCGACGAATATGACGCCGGCCGCCCCGACGTCATGTTTGTCATCCAGCGCGTGCTCGAGATTGAGGGTAAGCTGACGCTCTTGGACCAGAACAAGGTGATGCGGCCCCATCCTTTTTTCCGCCTATTTTCAACCACCAACACGGTGGGACTGGGCGATACCACCGGGCTTTATCACGGCACGCAACAGATCAACCAGGGCCAGATGGACCGCTGGAACATCGTGGCGACGCTCAATTACTTGTCCCATGAGGACGAGGTGAAAATTGTTCTCGCCAAGGTGCCTGCATACGAGAAAAAGGCGGACCGCAAACGGGTCGATGCCATGGTCGAATTGGCGGCTCTGACCCGCAGCGGCTTTATCAACGGCGACATCTCGACCGTTATGTCGCCACGCACCGTTATCACATGGGCCGAGAACGAGCACATATTCCGCGACCTTGCTTTCGCTTTCCGCCTCACCTTCCTCAACAAGTGTGACGAGATGGAGCGCCCGGTTGTCGCCGAGTACTATCAACGCTGCATGGGAGAGGAACTGCCCGAATCGGTCGCCCTGGCAACGGTTTCCTGAACAATCGGGCGTAGCGGCATGAACCCGGGCGAGGACATTCGAGATCTAGTCATGCGAGTCACCAGTGCCGCGCTGAAGGCCGTCGCCGGCCGTCACGAATTGAACATAAGCTTTGTCCACGACGCCGTCGGGGCAGCGGGCGACCAAGTCCGTCTTCCCATACCGCCCCGTCAAGTAGCGGCGGGCGACGTCACCCGGCTACGCGGCGCCGCTGATGCCCAGGCTTTGCGATTGCGCTATACCGACGAAGATATTCACCGCCGCCGCCTGCCTGCCAACCGCGAAGCCCGGGACCTGTTTGACGCCGTCGAGCAAGTTCGCGTTGAGCACCTGGGGATTCGACGATTGGCGGGGGTCGGCGAAAACCTCAACGCCCATTTGGAACAGCGCTGCCGCCAGCGTGGCTACGGCGAAGCCACCGAGCGCCAGGACAGCCACCTGCCCGAAGTCATCGGCCTCATGCTGCGCGAAAAACTGGATAACACGCCGGTCCCTCCTTCGGCAGCGACCATGATGGAATTGTGGCGCCCATGGATTAACGAAGTGGTGGACACTCAGCTCAATGAACTTGGCCGGCGGGTCGATAACCAAGAGGCCTTCGCCGATGCCATGGCCGAGATGATCCGTGTCCTTGATCTGGACGACGACCCCGAGTCCCCGGGTGACGAGGCGCAGAACGAGGACGACAGCGATGACGACGACGAGAACGATTCCGACGATGCACAAGACGACACCGAGGGAACGCTGTCGAGCGACAGCAGCGAAGGCGAGTTGGACCAGGATACGGATAGTGCCGCCCTCACCGAAGAGCAGCTCATGGCAGGCGAGGGTGAGGACGAACCGGCGGGTCCTTCGGACTGGCGGCGCAATTGGCCGCATGACGGAGCACCCGGCAAGCCATCCTATCGCGCCTACACCCTTGCCTTCGATGAGGTGGTAGACGCCGATGCGCTGTGTGAAGCCGACGAACTGACCCGGCTCAGGATCCAGTTGGACCAGCAGTTGACCAACCTGCAAGGCGTCGTCGCCCGCCTCGCCAACCGCTTGCAACGCAAGTTGCTGGCCAAGCAGACCCGGTCATGGGAATTCGACTTGGAAGAAGGTATCCTCGACGCCGGTCGGCTGTCGCGCGTCGTCGTCGATCCGCGCCATCCGCTGTCGTTCAAGCGCGAGACCGAGACATCGTTCCGCGACACCGTGGTTAGTCTGCTCATCGATAATTCCGGATCCATGCGCGGCCGCCCCATTACGGTTGCCGCCATCAGTGCCGATATCCTGGCCCGCACCCTGGAGCGCTGCGGCGTCAAGGTCGAAATCCTGGGTTTCACCACCCGCGCCTGGAAGGGCGGCAATGCACGCGAGAAGTGGGTTGCCGAGGGCAAGCCAGCCACACCGGGCCGTTTGAACGACCTGCGCCACATTGTCTATAAAAGCGCCGAGATGCCGTGGCGGCGATCACGCCGAAATCTGGGCCTGATGCTGCGCGAGGGTCTGTTAAAGGAGAACATCGACGGCGAAGCGCTTATGTGGGCCCACAACCGCCTCTTGGGGCGGCCCGAACAGCGGCGCATCCTAATGGTCATCTCGGACGGGGCGCCGGTCGACGACGCCACCCTGTCGGCCAATCCGGGCAACTATCTGGAACGCCACCTGCGCGACGTCATCAATTGGATCGAAGCCCGCTCGCCCGTCGAACTGACCGCCATCGGCATCGGCCACGACGTGACACGATACTACCGCCGAGCCGTGACCATCGTCGATGCCGAGGAACTGGGCGGCACCATGATGCAACACCTGATCGATCTGTTCGAAAACGAACCGGACCGCTTCACGCCACCCCGACGACGGCGGGCGTGAAGCGTCGCCTCGTGGTCCGCCGCGGAGGCGGGCGACGCTTTTAGATGGAGGACATTAATGAAACTGAACGTCAAGGCGTTTGCGCTGACGGCCGGCCTGTTTTGGGGCATCGGTCTCTTCCTCCTTACCTGGTGGGCCATCGCGATCGGCGGACCGACCGACGACACCACATTTCTCGGACGGATATACATTGGCTACGCCATCAGTCCGCTCGGCAGCATCCTCGGCCTCGTCTGGGGTTTCGTCGACGGTCTGATCGGCGGCGCCATCTTCGCCTGGCTTTATAACCTGTTGACATCACGGATTTTTTCGTCCGCCGCCGCGTGAGACGGAAAACGGTCGAGGGGCACTGCGAGACGGTGATGGTGGCCTTTTGATCCCAACCTGTGCTAAGATAGGTTTGAAATCGTGCCCGGAAACTGGGACCGCGCCGCACCATCGATAGGGAGTGTGGGAGGATGAAGACTTTCAAACCAGCCGCGCTTGTTCTCGCTCTGGCCGTGACCGCCCTGACCGTAGGCGGTTGTGCCGACACCTTGGATAAACTCGCCGCCTTCTTCGATCCGGCCCGGGACGGCCCCGCCGTGAACGAGGACGAGATCGCGGCACTGGCTGAATTTCCGACCGCCGCGGGAAAGACCGAGGACAGCGCCGTCGCGGCCCTGACCCCGGCCAAGAAAGAGCCCGCATCCACCCACCCAGCCGCCCGCCACATAGAAAAGCTGGGCGACGAGGTGATCGCGATTCTCAAAGACACCTCGATGTCGAAGGATCAGCGCATCGCTTATTTCCGCGACCTTTTGGCGCGTGATCTCGATATTCCCCTGATCGCCCGTTTTGTCACCGGCAAGCATTGGAGATCGGCTTCTCCGGATCAGCGCCGATCCTATCTTGAGGTCTTCTCCGCCTTCGTCGTGCAGACCTATTCGGCGCGCCTTGGCGGCGCCGACGTCGGGCAGATCCAAGTTCTGGAGACCCAGCCCGTCGGCAAAAGCGACATCTTGGTGCGCTCACGCGTTATCCAGTCCCACGGCGCTCCGCTCAGGGCCGACTGGCGCCTGACCAACACGAACGGCACCTTCCGTATCCTCGACCTATCGGTGGAGGGCATCAGCATGGCGCTGACCCTGCGCCAGGAATTTTCGTCGGTGCTGCGCCGCAAGGGCGGCGTCGACGGCCTGATCGCCATCCTCAGGGAAAAGGCGGTCTAAGGCGCTAGTCATCCTCTGGCGGCGGGCGGCGTTCGCAGGGGACGGAGTCGTCGCCGAACGACAGCAAACAATTGTCCTCCATGATCCGGCGCAGGGCAGTCCGACCCCGGTGTAAGAGAACCCGCGTGTTGGCTGTCGTGAGGTCAAGCAGCGCCGCCACCTTGCGGTGCTTGAGGCCGGCCATGTCGTGTAGCGCGACCACCTCGTACTGAGACCGCGGCAGACGGGCCAGGAACTCGCCGATACAGGCCGACATCTCGGCCTGAAGCAATGCCTGCTCGGCGTCATTGCCGTCGAACGGCACCTCATCGATGGCTTGGTCATCGGCCACGGCATCGGGTATGCGTGTCTGGGCGCGATAATGGTCGCGCACCAGGTTGAGGGCGATGGCCGAGAGCCAACTGGCCACGACCGCCTCGCCCCTGTACGTGCCCACCCGGCGCTGGGCACGCAGGAACGTCTCCTGGGTCAGGTCCTCGGCCAGGGCCTCGTCGCCAACCAGACGCAGCACGAAACCCCGCACTCGGGGCCGCTGTTCGGTGATTTCGTCCAACGAGACTTCGTTCATGGGACGTCCCTTCCCTCTTGATGCGTGGGATCTCCCGCCACCTCTTCCGCGCCGTCGGACAGGGTGAAGACCTCCTGCGGGGCGCGGACGCCGCGCAGGGCGTGGCAGCCGAGTGACTTCATCTGGCCGGGAAAGCAGCGCGGGAACGCCGACGAGATGAGGATCGATTGGTCCAGAGTTTTGCACAGGCCCTCCAGGCGTGCCGCCTCGTTGACGGCGGCCCCGATGACCGTGAATTCCAGGCGCTCGGGCACCCCGATGTTGCCGTACATGACGTCGCCCACATGCAGCGCCAGCCCGTAATGGATGATCGGCTCGCCCCGATCCCGGCGCCGCCCGTTGACAGCCTCGACGCGGGCCCGGGCGTCGCGCGCAGGCGCCTTCCTCGGGCGTGCAGGACTCCTCCAGGATCCGCGACGCGGTGCCGATGGGAAAGATGGCCAGCGCCGCGTCGCCGATGAAACGCAGCACTTCGCCACCGTGGTCCAAGACGGCACCGGCCATGCCGTCGAAAAAATCATTGAGCATGGCGAGGAATGCCTCGGGCACCATGGACTCGGCCAGGGTCGTCGAATGGCGCAGATCGCAGAACCAGATCACGGCGTAGATACGCTCGCCGTCACCCCGTTTGACAAGCCCGTCGAGGACACGCCCGCCGGTGTGTCGGCCGAGATAGGTTTCGATGAGGGTCCTGGAAGTGCGGCGCAGGGTATGGACTTCGAGCAAGCGCGCCAGCACCGGCAGCATGCCGGAGACAGTCTCCAGTTCGACCTCGCCGAAACCGCCGGGGCGATCGGCGGCCAGGGTCAAGGCATTGATCCTGCCGTCCTGGAAAAGAAGTGGCAGGGCCACGTAATCGGTGCCGCCCTCCGCCACCAGGTCCTCGAGGTAGGGGAAATCGAGCTTCGGGTTCCGACCGTCCAAGCGGCGGCGGATGGGAGCGGCGCCGTCGAGGATGGCGGCAATCGGGCTCTTCAGGTAAATCGCCGTGCGCAAGGCGTCGTGCGAAGGCGAAGAGACCTCGGTTTGACCCGTATCGCGGCGCCATGTGTAGCGGATCCCGAAGACCGGGGGATGGGGAACGCGGATGACCACCCGCATCCTGAGAAGCGGCATTCCCGCTTCCACCATTCGCTCAGCCAATCGTCCGACAAGGTCCGTCGGCTGGTCCACGTTCCAGCCTTCGGCCAGCAGCCAACCGACCAAGGGATTGGCGAGCGCCGGGGCGCCGGCGTCGGCCGACGAGGGCTCGCTTGTCTGGGTCAGCGCGGTCATGGGACGTCCCTTCCGCTGTCATCCATTCTAGAACACCTCCCCCGGCCCGTGGAAGGAATTTCGAATTCCGACCGGCACGGAATCGGGCCTTCCCCTAATAGACGCCGGTGCATGGAGAAACGTTACAAGGACGTTCGAAAACACGATAAGCGGGCCTTGTAACGTTTTACGGCCGCGCAACGTCTTAGGGGTAGGAGCAAAAATCCTATTCGAACCATGAGTAACAAAAAAGGAGGTCACGATGACCCTGAGGTTGAAGGAAAAGGAACTGGTGGCGGTGGGAGTCTCCGTCGCCGCCGGTTGCAAGCCGTGCACCGACTATCACGTCAAGGCGGCGCGCAAGGCCAAGGCGACCGATGACGATATCCGCCAAGCCATCGCTGACGCCACGGAGGTCTGCGGCTACGCCCAGGCGATCATGACGGCCCATGGCCTGGCGCACCTGGGTATCGCCGGCGAGCCGGTCGAAACCGGAACCTCGCCCGAAACAACGCGGACCACGGAATTGGTCGCCATCGGGGCGGCCTTCGCCGTCAACTGCACGGCCAGCCTGGAACGGCATCTGACCGGCGCCGGCCGCTTCGCCATCACCGCCGAGGACGTGGACTCGATCGTCAAGCTCGCCCGCTTCATCAAGGGCAAAGCAGCATCCCATGTCGACAAGCTGGTCGGCCTCGACGAGACGGATGAAGAGGCGACGCCGGAGAAGACCCAAGGGGGGTTCTTGAAACGCGCCATGAGCGGCGTCTGCGGCTGCTGATAAGAGCGGCGAACAAACGACAAGGCCCGCGATATCGCGGGCCTTTCATGGCGGGTTGCCGGGCTCCGACCCTCAAGCCGCCTTGGTTGCCAGGGCCTTCTTGATGCGCTTTTTGATGCGCCGCACCTCGGGCGCCAGATCGGTGTCACGGGCGCCGACCAAGAACGTATCCAACCCACCCTTATACTCGATGGTGCGCAGAGCGTGGACGCTGAGCCGCAGGCGGACCTTGGTGCCCAGGGCGTCGCTATAAATCGACGAGACCTGAAGATTGGGCAGGAAGCGCCGTCGCGTCTTGTTGTGGGCGTGGCTGACGTTATTGCCGGTCTGCACGCCTTTGCCCAGGATGGGGCACCGTCTGGCCATGGTCTTGGTTTCCTTCGTCAAACCAACCGGGCGCCTGTGGTTTGGCACCCGGGAGCGGGATTTCTACTGAGCATAGCGTTAAACGTCAAGGGGCACGGGCCGTCTAACCGAGTTTCTTTGAGATGCCCTACCCTATAATTGCGTTAAGCGTCGGGCTTGAACGCAATGCCGCTTGGGCCTTGTCCGGATTGGGGTGGTAATAGCCCCCCAGATCGACAGCATTACCCTGAACGGCGTCAATTTCTTCAATAATCTTTGCTTCGTTGCTCTCGAGTTGTTGGGCAAGGGGCCCAAAGTGCTGCTTGAGATCGGCATCCTGATCCTGAGCCGCCAACGCCTGCGCCCAATAGAGAGCGAGATAGAAATGGCTTCCTCTGTTGTCGATCTCTCCTACTTTGCGGCTCGGTGATTTGTTGTTTTCCAACACCTTCCCGGTTGCCTGATCAAGCGTTGTCGCCAAGACTGCGGCTTTTGCATTGGTGCGAGTTTCGCCCAGGTGCTCCAACGACGCGGCAAGCGCCGAGAACTCACCGATGGAATCCCACCTCAGGTGCCCTTCTTCCACGAACTGCTGAACATGCTTCGGCGCCGAACCGCCGGCACCCGTTTCAAACAGTCCGCCACCATTCATCAGAGGCACGATCGAGAGCATTTTGGCGCTCGTCCCCACTTCCAAAATTGGGAACAAGTCGGTGAGATAGTCACGCAGAACGTTTCCCGTCACCGAAATTGTGTCTTGACCGTTTCTCATCCGTTCCAGGGAGAAACGGGTGGCTTCGCTCGGCGACATGATCTGGATATCCAGGCCGTCCGTGTCGTGATCTTGCAGGTAACGTTCAACCTTTTTAATCAGCTCGGCGTCGTGTGGCCTGTCTTTATCCAACCAAAAAACGGCCGCCGAGTCCGTGGCTTTAGATCTCTTGACGGCCAGTTTCACCCAATCTTGGATTGGGGCATCATTTACCTGGCACAGACGCCAAATATCTCCCTCTCCGACACGATGTTCGTGCACGATGCGCCCCTGGGCATCGACAACACGGATGGCGCCGTTTCCCGGTGCTTTGAATGTTTGCGGGTGCGAACCGTATTCCTCGGCTTTTTGTGCCATCAGGCCGACATTGGAAATGCTGCCCATGGTCGCGGGATCGAAAGCCCCGTACTTTTTGCAAAACTCGATCGTCACCCCATAGACCCCCGCGTAGCTGCTATCGGGGATAACCGCCTTGACATCGTGTTCTCCACCGTCCGGGCCCCAGCCTTTTCCACCGCTCCGTATAACGACAGGCATGGAGGCGTCGATAATGACGTCGCTCGGAACGTGGAGGTTCGTAATCCCCTTATCGGAATTGACCATGTAAAGGTCCGGGCGTTCATCCAGGCAAGCTTTAATATCCGCCTCGATCGCCGCTCTTTGGTCTGCCGGCAAGGTCTGAATTTTCCCCACGACGTCGCCAAATCCATTGTTGGGATCGACACCCAAATCCGCAAAAACGGCGGCGTGTTTATCGAAAACGTCCTTGAAAAACACATAAACCGCATGGCCAAAAATGATGGGGTCGGAAACCTTCATCATCGTGGCCTTCAAGTGCAGAGAGAATAGAATTCCTTGTTCTTTTGCTTCCTCTATCTGCTCTTCGAAAAATGCGCGCAAAGCCTTTTGATTGATCACGGTCGCATCGACGACTGCGCCGTTCTGAAGGGCCGTCTTGTCCTTCAAGACCGCAACCTCTCCATTCTCGCCGACGAATTCGATTCTGGCATCGCCCGCCGATGCGTCGGCAATTGTCGTGGATTTTTCGTTCGAGCGGAAATCACCGCTTTGCATGGATGCGACGTGTGATTTTGAATCCTTGCGCCACTCGCCCATTCTTTGTGGGTTTTTCTTGGCGTATTCCTTGACCGCTTTCGGTGCCCTGCGATCTGAATTTCCTTCTCTTAGAACAGGATTTACGGCGCTGCCCTTAACCATGTCGTATTTGGCTTGAACATCATGCTCCGCGTCATTCTTTGGGTCTTCGGGGTAGGAAGGAATGTCATAGCCTTGCGCTTGCAGTTCCTCAATTGCGGCTTTTAGCTGCGGAATGGAAGCACTGATATTGGGAAGTTTGATAACATTCGCTTGCGGTTCTTTAACAAGTTCGCCCAGCTCCGCCAGATCATCGGATTGGCGTTGATCGTCGGAAAGCTTTTCAGGAAAGCTGGCCAAAATTCTTCCGGCCAGCGAGATGTCTTTTGTGCCGACGGTAACGCCGGCCACCCGGGTAAAAGCTTGTATAATCGGAAGAAAGGATCCACTCGCAAGCTGAGGCGCTTCGTCGACTTTTGTGTAAATGATGTCTGGCTGTACGTCTTTAGACTGTACGGACATGTTCTTCCCCAACTAAATAATCCAAGATTTCCCGGCTCGGCGGCCCATCCGCCCAAATGCCGTGGCATGGCAACCCAAATGACAATCTCACTTGATATCTGAACGCGCCCGAACGGGCCTCAATCGGTTCCGATACACGAAAAATAAAGGGGGTTGCGCGCTAATACAAGAGCCGACGTGCCGCCATTCACCACGTACTTCAAAGATGGCTGGTGAGGACCTCGGGATTGGTTTCGGGCGCCGCCTCCAGGGCCGGCAATGCTTGGTCGACATGATCGACCACAGTGAACAGGCCACGCACGGCCGGGTGGGCAAAACCGCCGCCGACCACCGCTTCCACCAAGGCCAGAAAGGGCTCCCAAAATCCATCGATATTAACCAGCACCATCGGCTTGTCGTGAAGGCGGAGCTGTTTCCAAGTGATGACCTCAATGGCCTCGTCCAGGGTCCCCAGGCCGCCAGGCAGAACGATACAGCCGTCGGCGAGTTCGAACATGCGCGTCTTGCGGGCGTGCATGCTGTCAACGACGATCAGGTCGGTAACGTCACGTTTCTCAACCTCGTGTTTGACCAGGAACTCCGGAATGACCCCGGTGACCCGCCCGCCGCCGTCCAACACGGCGTCGGCGAGCGCGCCCATCAGCCCGATACTGCCGCCGCCATAGACCAGACGAATCCCCCTCGCCGCCAACAGCGCGCCCAATTCCTCGGCTGCACGGCGATAAGCCGGAGGATCGCCAAAGCGCGAGCCGCAGAAAACAGAAATCGCCGATATCGTGGTCATGGGACCATCTCCGCCTGTTACTCGACCGAATTACAGTTTCGCCGGGAAAACAGCCTCTATACCACACCTCCGCGCGACGAGGGTTCCACGCCGCATGGCCTCCATCGATCACGAGAAATTCATTTGTCCATTAACAACCGGCGAAGGAATAATCTCGGCCACGAACTGTTTAACGAATACAAAGCATCACATCCATCGGGAGACGAACATGACAGGACCCTTGCGTAATCTGACCATCGCCGGCCTGCTGGCCGCCATTCTCAGTCTTAGCTTCGCCGGAATAGCCGGGGCGGATCCGGCGGCCGAAATCAAGTTCCGACAGAGTAACATGAAGGCGATCGGCGGCCATATGGGCGCCCTGGCCGCCATGGTAAAGGGTGCGCGCACCGGTTCGCCCCTGGAAGTACGCACCCATGCCTATGCCATCGGCTGGATGTCGCGCGTTGCCGGTGAATTGTTTCCCGACGGCTCCGGCGCCGGCGAGACCGCCGCCAAGCCAGAAATCTGATCCAAGCCCGACGACTTCAAGAAAGTGATGCGTAATTTCAAGGTCGCGGCATGGAAACTGGAACTGGCGGCTAAGGACGGCGACGCCGCTGCCATCGGAGCCGCCTTCGGGAACCTTGGCAAGTCCTGCGGTGGTTGCCACAAGGCGTTTCGTGCCAAGAAAAAATAGTGGCCGAACAAATTTCGTGAGCCCCGGCGGCCGGCCATCCTGGTGCTGGTTACCGGGGCGAATCGTTCTTGCGATGGGGCTCCTGTGGACGGGGGCCATCGCTCCGGCCACCGCCGGGCCAGAATCCGCGAAGCACGGCAAATATCTCTTCGATGCCGCCGGATGTCTTGGTTGCCATACCAAGAAGGACGGCAAGCCGTTGGCCGGTGGGCGGCGCCTGCGCACCCCCTTTGGCCATTACTACAGTCCCAATATCACGCCCCATCCCGAACATGGCATCGGCAAGTGGACGTCAACGGATCTTAAGCGTTCCCTTCGCGAGGGTGTCGCCCCGGACGGCAGCCACTATTTCCCGGTTTTTCCATATCCGTCTTATACCGGCATCACCGATTCCGACATTGCCGACCTCTGGGCCTATCTCAAAACCGTGCCATCGATTGCCCAGGCCAACCGCCCCCACGACACCAAACCGCCCTTCGGCGCCCGTATTTTCATGGTCGCCTGGAAAACACTTAACTTCGAGCCCGGCCCCTTCAAGCCTGATCCGTACCTCAGCGATCAGGTAAACAGGGGCGCCTATCTGGTCGATGTCATCGGTCATTGCGGTGAATGCCACACACCGCGCAATGCGGTCGGTGGCCTGCAACGGGATCGCTGGCTGTCCGGCAATCCGGGTGGGCCAGAGGGCGAACAAGTCCCCAACATCACACCCGATCGGGAGACCGGCGTCGGCCGCTGGTCAGACGGTGATCTGGACTCGCTGTTTCGCATGGGCATGACCCCGGAGGGCGACTTTGTCGGCGGCAGCATGACCGAGGTTATAGAGAACTCCTCGGGCCACCTCAGCGAATCGGACCTTCGGGCGGTGATTGCCTACCTGCGCACCTTGCCCCCCATACGCCACAAGGTCGAGAGCAAGAAGAAGGGGTCCTGAGGCCCGGAATTCTGCGATTCCTGACAAGACCCCGGTCGAATTGCCGGGAATTGCGCTGCACCGTCGGAACCTTTCGTGATATGCTTTGTCGGCCCGGGCAGGGTTTGGTCAAGCGGGGGTACAGTTGATCCGTCCACTCACGATTTCAGCCATCGGTGTCGTCATCGTCGCGTCGGCCATCGGCTTGAATTACATGCTGTGGGAGGAGGAGGTCGAAAAGGGAGCTCCTCCCGATAAGGTTGCCCGTGGCGAAGCTCCGAAAGCCGCCGCGCCGAAGCCCGAGGTCACCGCTCCCAGTCCGGAGAAGAGCGCTCCGCCCAAGGCCGACACCCCGGCCGCGGTGAGCAAGAGCCCCGCTGAACCGGTCAAGCCAAAGACCGAGCCCCAGGCGCCCAGCTTCGACGTGGTCCGCATCAACCCGAAGGGCGATACCGTAATGGCGGGGCGTGCCGAACCCGGCGAAATCGTCATCATCATGGATGCAGACAAGGAGATCGACCGTGTCACCGCCGATCAGCGCGGCGAGTGGGTGTTCATTCCCGAAAAGCCTCTGCCCCCGGGGAGCCGCCGCCTCAGCCTGGAAACGCTAGCCGAGGTCAAGGGGCCGAAGCGTTTGGAAGACGTTGTTGTCCTGCTGGTGCCGGAACCGGAAAAGGATATTGCCGGACGGTTAACCGAGAAGCCCACCCAGCCCTTGGCAATCAAGGTGCCGCGTAAGGGGGCCGGTCCGACCAAGGTATTGCAGAAACCGACACCAGCCTCCCAGACATTTGTGCTAACCGTGGATGTAGTGGACTACGACGATTCCGGGCAATTGATTATCAGCGGCCAAGCCCCGACCAAGGCCATGGTGCAACTCTATCTTGATAGCCGCTTCATCGGGCGGAACCGTGCCGACGACGCGGGCGCCTGGACCCTGAATCCCGAGGCGCCAGTGGCACCCGGTCTCTACACCCTGCGCGCCGATCAGGTGGACGCCGACGGAAAAGTTCTGGCACGCGTGTCGCTGCCATTCTCGCGCGCCGCCTTCCTTACCGCGATGGGACCGGGGACATTCGTCGTTGTCCAGCCGGGCAACAGCCTATGGCGTCTGGCGCGGCGCACCTATGGCGACGGCTTCGGGTACTCGGTGATCTACGAGGCCAACCGCGAACAAATCAAGGACCCCGACTTGATCTTCCCCGGACAGGTCTTCGCCCTCCCCGCCACCAACTGATATTCTGGACAGCACCACGAATGGACGCCCCTTGCTGAGGACGATCTTGGTACCCATCAATCGCGCCGGATGGCCGTTCATCGGCCTGTTCGCCGGTGCCACGCTTCTAATCGCCTGGGTCGCCGAGCCCGCAATCTGGATTGGTGTCGTGCTGACCGCATGGTGCATCTATTTCTTCCGCGATCCCGACCGGGTCACACCGACCCGCGAAGGACTGATTGTCGCCTCTGCCGACGGCGTGATTCAGACCGTTGATACCGCGGTGCCGCCGACCGAACTGGACATGGGCCCCGAACCACGTTCACGCGTTTGCGTCTTCATGAACGTCTTCAACGTCCACGTAAACCGCATCCCGTGTTCCGGCGTGATTGCCACTGTCGCCTATCGGCCGGGCCGCTTCTTCAACGCATCGTTGGACAAGGCCAGCGAGCACAACGAGCGCAACAGCCTGCGCGTCATCACCACCGACGGGCTGGATCTGGCCTGCGTTCAAATCGCCGGTCTCGTCGCGCGCCGTATCGTGTGCGACGTCACTCAGGACGAGAACGTTCTGACCGGCCAACGCATGGGCATCATCCGCTTTGGCAGCCGCGTCGACATTTACCTGCCGCCCGGGGTGACGCCCCTGGTCGGTGTCGGCCAGCATTCAGTCGCCGGGGAAACGGTTATTGCCGATCTGCGTTCCCAAGAATCAGCACGCGACGGAGAAATCCGTTAGGATTGGGCGCCATGGACCAACCGCACAGCGAACGCCTGAGCCGACGAGACCGCCTCAAGGGACTTCCGTTCAACCGGATGATTCCCAACATCCTTACGTTACTGGCGCTTTGTGCCGGAATGACCGCCATCCGCTATGGCCTTCAGGAACGGTGGGAGCATGCTGGCCTGGCGCTTCTGGTGGCGGCCATCTTGGACGGCCTCGACGGCCGCATCGCGCGCGTTCTCAAAGGCGCGAGCAAGTTCGGCGCCGAGCTCGATTCGCTCTCCGATTTCATCTGTTTCGGCGTGGCGCCGTCCTTGCTGCTCTACATGTGGACGCTGAGCGGCGCCGGTCGGATCGGCTGGGTGCTGGCACTTCTTTTCAGCGTTTGCTGTGTTCTCAGACTGGCCCGCTTCAACACCAACTTAGACGAGACCGACCAGCCCGCCTGGACCTCCAACTTCTTTGCCGGCGTTCCAGCGCCGGCGGGGGGTGGCCTGGTCATGCTGCCCATGTTCTTGTCCTTCCACTTTGGCGAGGGTCTGTTCAAGCAACCGGCCATGGTGGCGGTGTTTGTCGTTGTCGTATCAGCGCTCATGGTAAGCCGCATCCCCACGTTCGCCTTTAAGAAGTTCCGCGTTGCCCCCCGCTGGATCCTACCCACCATGCTGCTGGTCGGTCTGTTCGCCGCGCTTCTGGTCAGCGCCCCATGGCTGACCATGGCGACAACCCTCATCCTCTACCTGGCCAGCATCCCGTTCAGCCTGAGGTCTTACCGCAAGTTCGAACAAGCGGATACCGACGGCCCGGACACGACGCCACCGGACGCCACCGAAGAGGCGCCAACGCCCAAGGCGTAAAGCTCGTTCAAATGTTGATGATGCTGGGTTCTCGTCGGCGCCAGGCCGCCAAATTGGCGCGCAGCATGAGGGCCGAGGGCGTTACGATCAGGGTCAGCAGGGTAGCAAATCCGAGACCGAAAACGACGGCTGTCGAGAGCTGCGTCCACCACTGCGACGACGGCGCGCCGGTGCTAACCTGACGGGTGACAAAATCGATGTTCACGCCTAGGACCATGGGCATCAAACCAAGCATGGTGGTCACCGTGGTCAGCAACACCGGGCGCATACGCTGTACACCGGCGCGCAGAATGGCGTCGAGGGGTTCTCGACCCGCTTCCACCAGGCGATCGAAGGTATCGATGAGGACGATGTTATTGTTGACCACGATGCCGGCCAGGGCGATCACGCCGACACCGCTCATAACGATGCCGAAGGGCTGACCGGTGATGAGAAGGCCGATTAGGACCCCGATGGTGGACATGACGACCGCGGTGAGAATGAGGACCGCTGAATAGAAGCGATTGAACTGGGTAACCAATATGATGGCCATGATGAACAGCGCCACCGCGAAGGCCTTGACCAGGAACGCCTCGGCCTTCTCCTGTTCTTCGTTCTCGCCTTTGAACATGACCTTGACGCGGGGATCGAGATCGGCGCCGCTGAGCCATGTCTGAAGCTCGCGCACCATGTCATCGGCCAATACGCCGTCAGCCACATCGGCCTTGATGGTCATCACTCGCTTGCTATCGACGCGGTTGATGGTGCCAACCCTGGGCTTGGCCGAGCGGCTAACGAAATTTCCGATGGGGACGCGGCCTTTCTCGGTGGTGATGCGCAGTCCGTCCAGTCGATCGATGGTCCGCAAGGCACTTGGGTAGCGTACGCGGATATCGACCTCGTCGTCGCTATCGTCGGGCCGGTATTCCCCCAACTTAAAGCCGGTCGTCGCTAAACGCACAGCGAGTCCGATCAGGTTGACGTCGGCGCCAAACTTGGCCGCCTGGGCACGATCCACCCGGATCTCCCAATCGATGCCGGGGAGCGGCCGAGAATCCTCAATGTTGACGAGGCCGGGAAGACCGGCGAACCCGGCCCGCACCGTCTCGACCGCAGGTGCCAAGAGTCGCGGATCCGGAGCGCTGAGTTGTATCTGGACCGGCTTGCCGACGGGCGGTCCGTTTTCTTGCTGTCGCTCGTCGATAATAATGCCGGCGAGATCGGCGGTTCGCCGTTCTATCTCGGCCAGGATAGCGCGGGCCGGCCGGCGATGCTGCCAATCGGCAAGCTCCAGCGCAATGGTGCCGATGATATCTTCGGCCTCCTGGCTGTTTTCCTGCTTGCCCGTGCGCGTATAGACGCTATCGAACTCGGTCATGTCGAGGATGCGCTTCTCGACCTGGCGCACCAAGGCGTCCTTTTCATCGACCGAAAGGTTGCCGCGGGCGCGCACTTGCAACATGGCGTGTTCGGGCTCTACTTCGGGAAAGAACTCGATGCCGTTGCCATGGGCGGCGTAATACCACTGCACTCCGACCAGGAGTGTCAGGGCAGCGAGGAGAACCTTGGTCGGATGGCGCAAGGCGACGCCTAGAAGGATTAGGTATTTTCCCGTCAAGCCGCCGATATCGGAAAGCAGGCCTGTCTCGGCGGCGGCCAGTGACTTCACGGTGGTCGAGTCTTTCGTCCCTGGACGGCCGACGTAGGCGCCGAGCGTGGGGACGAAGACCAAGGCCATGAGCAACGATGCCGCGAGGGTCGCAATCAGGGTAATGGGTAGGTACTTCATGAACTCACCGACCACGCCGGGCCAGAACAACAGCGGCATGAAGGCAGCTAGTGTGGTCGCCGTCGACGCGATGATCGGCCAGGCCATCCGCTTGGCGGCAACGGCGTAGGCCTCGCCACGGTGTAGGCCCTCGGCCATCTTGCGGTCGGCAAGCTCGGTCACCACGATGGCTCCGTCGACCAGCATGCCAACCGCCAGGATGAGGCTGAACAGGACGACGATATTGATGGTGAGGCCGAGGGCCACCAGGACCAGGATACCGGTGAGAAACGAACCCGGGATAGCAACGCCGACCAAACCCGCCGAGCGCCAGCCCAAGGTCGCCACGACCACGATCATGACCAGCAGGACGGCGCTGATGACGTTGTTTTGCAGGTCCTTCAACATGGTCCGGATGTCGCTCGACTTGTCTTGGGCATAGGTTACCCGCACCGCGCCCTTAAGCGTCTCGGGCCAAGTGGCCCGTTCCGCCTCGACCACGTCGCGCACACTCTCAATGGTCTCGATGATGTTGGTTCCCGCCCGCTTCGATACTTCGAGCGCGACAGCAGGACGCCCATTGACCCGGGCGAAGCCGGACGCGTCCTTAAAAGTACGCCGGATGTCGGCGATGTCGCCGACACGCACCACGGCATCGCCCTTGACCACCAAAGGCATGGCCATGATGTCGCGCACGTCTTCGAACAGGCCGGGAACCTTGACAGCGAAGCGCCCGCGGCCGGTATCCTGAGTGCCGGCCGGGACCAAAAGGTTGTTGCGCCCGGCGGCGGCAATGGCGTCTTCGCTGGAAAGGCCATAGCTCTCCACCTTGACCGGATCGACGATGACCTCGGCCAGGTCGTCCCGGCTTCCCGCCAGCTCCGCCTTAAGCACGTTGGAAAGCCCCTCAATGTCGTCGCGCAAGTCGCGTGCCAGGCGAAACAAGGTCCTCTCCGGGACCTCACCCGACAGGATCACGACGATGATCGGAAAGAGGCTGAAATTAACCTCGTGCACTGTCGGCTCCTCGGTGCCGTCGGGCAAGTCGGGTCTGGCCAAATCAACCTTCTCGCGCACGTCTTGCAGGGCCGTGTCGGCATCGAAGCCGGCCTCGAATTCAAGCACCACGCTGGCGCCCCCCTCATAGCCCGAAGAGCGCATCTCCTTAACGCCCTCAATCGCCTTGAGCTCCTTTTCCATGGGCCGGATCAAGAGGCGCTCCGCATCCTCGGGCGAGATACCCTCGAAGGCCATCTTCACGTAGAGAATAGGGATGTTGATATCGGGATCGGATTCCTTGGGAATCTCCTTGTAGGCGACGGAGCCGGCGATGAGGATTAGCACCAAGGTCGCGATGACCATGCGCGAGCGGCCGATGGCGGCGTCGATGATCCCCTTCACGACGTTTCTTCCCCCGCCGTCCGGACTTGCGAGCCGGAGTCTCCGCCCTCGGGTTCCGGCCGTACTCTCTGGCCGGTGCGTACGAACTCCTGCCCCACGGTAATCAGGGTGACATGATCGGGTAGCCCCGTCAGCCATGCGCCCTCGGTGCCGTCTGCAATCAGGTGCACCGGGTGAAACACCACCCGGCCGCCGGCGTCCACCGCCTTGACGCCGACCACGCCCTGGTCGGAGAGCGTGAGAACCGCCGGCGAAACATGGTGGGCACGCACCCGCGCCGTCGGCAGGCGCAGTTCCGTCGTCAATCCCTCAGCGACGGCAGAGCCTGGGTTGGGGACTGCCACCTCGACCCGAAAAGTGCGCGTAGCGTCGTCGCCCATGCGCGAGACGTAACGCACCCGCCCTTCCAGCCGCTGGCCGGTGACCAACCGCGCCCATGCCTTGGCGCCGACGTCGATACGCGCCACGTCGCGTTCCGAGACCGAGCCGACGACTAAAATGGGATCGAGATCGACCATGCGGGCAACCACGGTGCCAATGGCGACGTAATCGCCGACTTCGGTCGGCCGGTCGTCGAGGACGCCGTCGAAGGGGGCGCGGATGACGGTATGGGCGATGTCCGTCTGGATGCGCGCCAGGGCGGCCTTGGCCGCCTCCAGCTTGGCATTGGCCTCGGCCAGCTGGACCTTGGACCGGAACTCCTTGAGCGACAGTCGGCGCGCCGCGTCGAAAGCGATGCGTTCGTGCGCAAGCCGCGCCTTGGCTTCCTCAAGGCGGGCCTGGCGATCGTCCAGGGTCAGGCGGACGATGACGCCGCCTTTGCCGAGGGTTTGGCCTTTGGCGGCCCCAACGGCGACCACCCGGCCCCCTGTCTCTGCCTTAATGTCGACTTGGCGTTCCGCCTCAGTGCGGCCGAAAAGCACCAGTTCGTTGACCGTCTCGCGGGCGGTAGAGGCGCGTACCCTTACGCGCGGCAAGGGTGGGGTGGTCCCCGTATCCGACGCCGCCGACGACGGCCGGTGCGGGGAATTGGCACCGTCCAACTGACCCGACACGATCCATCCGGCAACGCCGAGGCTAAGCGCGGCGGCGATGATGTAAGAACGCCTCATTTTCTGGCACCCGTCTTCAGAGCCGGGTCCGCCACTTCGTCGAACAGAAGATCGCGGTTGTTCTCCATGTACTCGATGGCCGCCCGGTAGATGGCCAAGCCGAAGCCGCAAACAAATCTTCGATCGCCAGGCAGTTCCGATAGATCGATCTCCGCCATGTAGCTCACTCGCTCGGCGAAGGTTCCGAGGTATTGTTCAAAGACCCGGCGCCGCTGCACATCTTCCAGAAGGTGGCCGAAGAAAAGCATGAACAGGCATTCCGAACGCAGCGTGTCGCGGGACGGCTCCTTGCCCAGGGCATCGCGGAAGGCCGACATGCCCGCCGGAGCGATGCGATAGACCTTTTTGGGTGGCCGCCCGGCCTGGGTTTCCTCAGTGCAAGTCACAAAGCCCTCGGCACTCAGTCTGTTGAGGGCCGGGTAGATGGAGCCGAAGCCGGCGGCGTGGAAGTGGGCGAACGGTCCGTCTTCAAAAGCTTTCTTGATCTCATATCCACTGGCTTCACCGAGTGTCAGCACTCCGAGGCACAAGGTCTTCACATCCATGACGGCGGTCCCTCTAACGAGCGAATTTGGAATATGTCTAATTGATATATGACGATACTATATATATAGAACCGATATATATCGAGTCAATATATTTCACAGCAGGTCAGGCATGCGCGGAACGCATGGATATAGCCATCGTCGCCCGATCAGCGGCAGCGATTGTATCCGGCTTTGGCTAGGCCCCGACTTGGTCTGGAGCTTCAGAGGTAAGGCTGATTACCGGCGCCACCCCGCGCAGTTCGTCCAGGTGGATGTGGCAGGCGATAATATGGCGGTCGCGGTTTTGGCGCTGGGGCGGCGGCTCTTTGTCGCAGATATCGCCCAGCCGGCGCGGACAGCGGGTGGCAAAGGGACAGCCCTTTGGCGTCTCGAAGGCGCTGGGGATATTGCCTTCCAGCACGATACGCCGTTTTTCAACCGCCGGGTCGGCGATCGGAACGGCGGACAGCAGGGCCTCCGTATACGGATGATAGGGCGGGCCGAAGACCTCTTCGGTCGTGCCTCTTTCCATAATCCGTCCCAAGTACATGACGACGACGCGGTCGGCAAGGTAGCGCACCGCGCTCAGGTCATGAGAGATGAACAAAAGCGTCGTCTGGTGTTCGCGCTGGATGTCCACCAACAGTTCCGTAACCGCCGCCGCTACCGAGACGTCGAGGGCGGAGATAGGCTCGTCGGCGATGACCATGGACGGGTTGCCAGCAAAGGCGCGGGCGATGCCGACGCGCTGCTTCTGGCCGCCCGAAAGCTGGCGCGGACGACGCAAGGCGAAGTCGCGCGGCAGCTTGACCAGGTCAAGGAGGCGCAGCATCCGATCTTGGATCTTGTGCTTGTCGGACTCGACGCCGAACTTCTTGATAACGCGGGAAATCTGGCCGCCGATGGTGTGGCTCGGGTTGAGGGTGTCGTTGGGGTTCTGGAAGACCATCTGCACCGAGCCGAGTTGCTTGGGCGAACGTTCGCGCACCGGCATGTCGCCGATGTCCTGGCCGTCGAGCCGCACCTCGCCGTCGGTGCAGCATTCAAGACCCATCAGTACCTTGGCGAAGGTCGACTTGCCGCAACCCGATTCGCCGACAATGCCGAGCGTCTCGCCCCGCCGGGCAGAAAAGCTCAGAGTCTCGTTAGCCTTGACGTAGCGGATGCCGTCGCCCGAGATCATGGCCCCGATGGAACGATCATGGACCTCGTAATACTTCTGCATGCCGACGACATCGAGCACCTTTTCGCCGTATTCGACCGGCGGTTTGCCGTCGGCCTTGGCAATCAATTGGTCGGGGTCGATGTCCCGCCAGCGGACACAGCGGACCCGATGGCGGGGATCGTCGTCGGTGTCCACGTACTCGGCACCGATGTCGCCGGCGTCGCAAAGCCCCGATTCGAAGAAGTCGCACCGGGGGCCAAAGTTGCATCCCGGCGGCCGTTCGTGGGGCAGCGGAAGTTGCCCTTGGATAGCAACCAAGGGGCGCGCATTTTTGTCGGCATGAGGCAAGGGGATGCAACCAAAAAGACCGTGGGTGTAAGGATGCTTGGGCCAGGTGAAGATGGAATCGATGGTCCCCTCCTCAATCACCTCGCCCGAATACATGACGCCGATGCGGTCGCAGACCTCGAGCATGAGACCAAGGTTGTGGGAGATATAAAGGAGCGCGCTGCCGAACTTGTGGCTGAGCTCTGCGATCAAGGTGACGATGCCTGCCTCGACGGTGACATCGAGGGCCGTCGTTGGTTCGTCCAGCAAAAGGAGCGCCGGCTTGGACAACAACGCCATCGCGATAACAACCCGCTGCTGCTGTCCACCGGAAAGCTGATGGGGATAGGCTTGGAGGATTCGCTCCGGGTCCGGCAGGTGCACGTCGTCAAGCATTTGGAGAGCACGAGACCGCGCGTCGGCGGCGCTTACATTCTCGTGCACCATGGGCACTTCCATGAGCTGGGTGCCGATGGTCAGGCTGGGATTGAGCGCCGCCATGGGCTCTTGATAGATCATGGCAATTTCCGAGCCCCGGAGTTGGCGCAACTCGTCGGCGCTCAGGGTGGCGAGGTCGCGGCCCTTGAACGAAACACTGCCGCCGACGATATCGCCGTTGTTGCCCAGGTAGCGCATGATGGCCAGAGCCACGGTCGACTTGCCGCAACCCGATTCGCCAACCAGGCCGACGCTTTCCCCCGCCTTCAGGGAAAGCGAGAAATCCTTAATCGCAGGGATCTCTCCAGCGCGGGTGAAATAAGAAACACAGAGCCCCTTGATATCGAGCAGCGGCGTCAAGTTGTCTGACATGTTGTCCCTTCTAATCTCTCAATGAGATCTCGCGCAGCCCGTCGGCCAGCAGGTTGAAGCCCAGGATCAGGGACGAGATGGCGACGCAGGGGAATACGGACATGTGGGGAAAGGCGAGGGCCATCTGCCGGGTCTCGTTGATCATGCCGCCCCAGTCGGGGTCCGGCGGCGGAAGCCCAAGTCCGAGGAACCCCAGTACCCCGATGGTGATGATGACGTAACCCAATCTCAAACAGGCATCGACGATCAACGGTCCGCGGGCGTTGGGCAAGATCTCCACCAGCATGATTTGCCACGAGCTTTCACCGCGGGTTTGGGCGGCGGCCACGTAGTCGCGATTACGCAGGTCCAGCACCAGGCCGCGGACGATGCGGAAGATGCCCGGCGCGCTGGCGAAGGTGATGGCGACGATGATGTTGAGGGCCGAGGCGCCGATGGTGGCGATGATGATGATGTAAAGGACCAGCACCGGGAACGACAAGATGATGTCGGCGAGGCGCGAAAGCAATTCGTCGATCCAGCCGCGAAAGTAGCCGGCGGCGAGGCCCATGACGATGCCCACCGTGTAGGCGCAGATGGTGGCCAGCGGCGCATAGAGGAGAACCGCTCGCGAACCCCAGATGATGCGCGACAGGATGTCGCGGCCGATGTGGTCGGTGCCGAGCCAGAAGATTCCCCCCTTGGTGAACGCCACGCCCGGCTTGGCGAACGGCTGCAAGGTGGCATTGGGCTCGAAAGGCGCGATGACGGGGGCGGCGAGGGCGACCACGATCCAAAACACGACTAGGCCGGTGCCGATCATGCCGACCCAGCTTTCCCTGATCAGGGCGAAAGACTTGAGGGCGCGCATGAACGCGGCACCGGGCGTGGGCGCCGGTGTGATGGTGCGGACGATGTCGGTCATATTCCCACCCCCCTCAAGCGAACCGGATGCGCGGGTTGAGGTAGGTGTAACCGACGTCGGCGATGGTCTGGGTGGCGACGGCGACGAAGACGGCGACCATGGCGCAGGCTTCGATGAGGAAGATGTCGCCGTTCAACGACGCCTCCAACAGCAGCGCGCCGAATCCCTTGTACGCGAAGAAGAACTCGACGACGATGACGCCCGACAACAGCCAGTTGATCTGCAGCATAATCACCGTGAAGGGGGCGATGAGGGCATTGCGCAGGGCATGGCGCAAGATCACTTGTCGGTAAGGCAGTCCCTTGAGGACGGCGGTGCGAATGTAGGGCTGGGTCATCACCTCGGCCATCGAGGCGCGGGTCATGCGCGCGACATAACCGAAATCGTAGATCACCAACACCATAACGGGCAGGATCAACTGCTTGAACTCGAAGCCCGACGACATGCCGCTGGTGCCGGGCAGAATCTTGAGCCAAAAGACGAAAATGGCCGAGAGAAAAACGGCGCTGGCGAATTCAGGGATCGAAGTCGTGGTGACGGAGGTCACGGAAATGGACCGGTCGAGTTTGGAGCCCTCGCGCATGCCGGCCAGGATGCCGAGCGCCAGGGAAAGCGGGATCATGAGGGCGAAGGTCCAGAATCCCAGGATAGCCGTGTTCCAGAGCCTGGGCCACAAGACCTCGGCGACCGGCACGTTGAAGCGGATGGACTGGCCGAAATCGCCGCTGGCGAATTTCATCAGCCACGTCCCGTAGCGCAGCCACAAGGGCTCGAAATAGCCGTGCGCCTCGAGCCACAGGCGGCGCTGCTCGTCGTTCGAGTAAGGTCCCAGCACGCCGACGGCGACGTTCTCGGCGTCGATCTCGAGCAACAGGAACAACAGGGTCGACACCACGATCATGGTCACGACCATGAAGCCGAGGCGCTTGCACATGAACACGATCATCAGCCGTCAGACCCCGCAGTGGGGATCGGGCGCGGAGCGAACCGCGGAGACGCTCTGGGCGCCCCTGCGGGAGTCAGCCGGCGTCACGCCAGCCACACCTTGCCGAGCTGATGGTAGATGGTCGGGTGCAGTTCGTAACCCCGCACCCGCTCGGTGCCCGCCGCGAAGACCGAGCGCCACAGGGGCTGCGCGATGACGGCGTCGTCCTGGAGAATCTTCTCCACCTTGGCCATCTGCTTGCGCCGCTCCTCGACGTCCAAGGTGGCGCTGGCCACGTCGAGGGCGCTGTCGAAGGCGGGGTTATTGTAGTGGCTCTCGTTCCACGGTACGCCCGAGCGGTAACCGAGGTTGAGCACCATGACGCCGAGCGGACGGTGGGTCCAGGCGGTGAACCCGAAGGGGGTCTTGTCCCAGGTTTTCCAGTACTGAGCGTCCGGCATGACGTTGATCTGGATGCGGATCCCCGCCGGTTTGCACATCTCGGACAGGGCCTGGGCTAGGGCCGGCTCCCACGACGGCGTCTTCTTGCAATCCAGCTTGAGGTCGATGCCGTTCGGGTGGCCGGCATCGGCTAACAGCTTCTTAGCCCGTGCGTAGTCCTGCTTCTGGGCCGGCAGCTTGGCGTATTCGGGATGGGTCGGCGCCACGTGATGGTCCTCCGCCGGCGCACCCTTGCCACGGTAGGCGATGTCGAGGAGCCGCTGGTGGTCCTGACACAAGGTCACGGCCTGGCGCACGCGGATGTCGTCGAATGGTTTCTTGTCGATCTGCATGCGGGCGACGCCGGTCTGCGCGGTGACCGCCTCGAAGAGCTGGGTGCCGGGGATCCCCTGCACCACCTCGAGTTGCTCGACGAAGGTTTCGTACAATAGTTCCACTTGGCCCGACGCCAGGGCGGCCAGTCCGGCGGCGGGGTCGTCGCCGTGGTCGACATAGGTGATCTGGTCCAAATAAACCTCGTCGCCCCAGTAATCCTTGGGGTTGCGCTTGGCCAGCACCGCTTTCTCGCCCACCTTGAACTCCTTGAGCTCGAAGGGGCCGGTGCCGACCGGGTTCTTCGAGATGTTGCCGCCTTCCTCTTCGAAGCGGCGGTGGACGATGGCGGTGGGGTAGTTGTAAAGGTTCTCGGGCATGGCCAGTTCGGGGCGGTTGAGGTTGAGGCGGAGCGTGTGCTTGTCCACCACCTCGACGGCACCGGGCGTCATGCTCTTCGACTTGATCGGATTGCCACCCTTGTCCTTCTTGCCCGTATCGGTCTCCGTCACCATGGAGCCGAACAGACCGATGTTCGACGACCCGGTCTTGGGGTCGAGCCAGCGTCTGAAGTTGAACGCCGCGTCCTCGGCGTCGAATGCGTCCCCGTTCGACCACTTGACGCCCTTGCGCATGTGCAAGGTCCAGGTCTTGAGGTCGTCGGAAGCCTCCCAACGCTCGCAAAGATAGGGCCGGGTGACGTTGTCGGTTCCGGTGATGGTCAGGTATTCGAGGAAGGGGCGGCTCGTGTTAGACATCTGGGTCCATTCGTAGGTCGCCGGATCGTCCATCCTCTGCACCTGCATGGAGCAGCGCAGGTTGCCGCCCTTCTTGGGCGTCGCCGCCTGGGCGCTGGGCACGAATTGCGAACCGGTCACCCCGCCGGCCATGGCATAGGCGGCGCTGGCCGACACGCCGAGCAGGGTTGCCGTACGCAGAAATTCGCGGCGGTCGATGTCGCCCTTGGCCAGTTGATTGGCCAACTCGGGCACCGCCGGATGAATCTTTGTCTTTGATTTGTCTGCCATGGAAACTCTCCCTGTACCGTTCGTTGATTGGTTAAGCATAAAGTGCCTATAGAACTACTAAATAAATTTTACTGGTAACCTCGCATGCAGATAACAAAATTCATGAACAAACAAATTTAACATTTCTATAGAGTTTATTTATTACACCAATACTTAATTTTATATTTATTATATACTATTATCTCACTTCCGAATTATCCTGTCAAACCGAAACGGGACTATAGTTGGGGCCACAATCTTTTTGTGAAATCTATATGGCATCAACGGGTTTCGACCGACGCCAACTTTAAGGATGAATTTTCAGCCGTTCCCGGTTATCCTGATCAACCGTTATATACGGATTAGAATAACGCTTTCCAGGGATGTTCCCCATGCTGTCCACCACCGGCCCTTCGCTCATCGATCCCTTCGGACGCCAAGTCACCTATCTTCGGGTATCGGTTACCGACCGCTGTGACTTCCGCTGCGTCTACTGCATGTCGGAGCACATGTCCTTCCTGCCCAAGGCCGAGCTTCTGACCCTGGAAGAGTTAGACCGGCTGTGCTCCGCCTTCGTCCGCAAGGGGGTGCGTAAACTGAGAATTACCGGTGGCGAACCGCTGGTCCGCCGCGGCATCATGTGGCTATTCCGGGCACTGGGCCGCCATCTGGACAAGGGCGCGCTCGACGAATTAGCCCTAACCACCAATGCCAGTCAGCTGGCGCGATACGCGGCCGAACTGGCCGACTGCGGGGTGCGCCGCGTCAACATCTCCATCGATTCGCTCAATGCCGATAAATTCCGCGCCATCACCCGCATCGGCCGGCTCGACCAGGTCATCGCCGGCGTGGAGGCGGCGCGCAAGGCGGGGCTGGCGGTCAAGATCAACACGGTGGCGCTCAATGGCGTCAATGACGACGAGATCGGCGACATGGTCGCCTGGTGCGGGGATCGGGACTGCGACCTGACTTTTATCGAGGTCATGCCCATGGGCGAGATCGACGGCTATCGCTCCGAGCAGTACCTGCCCCTGACCGCCGTGCGCGACAGGATCGAGGAACGCTGGACGCTGACCGACATCGATTACCGCAGCGGCGGACCGGCGCGCTACACCACCGTTGCCGAGACCGGTCGGCGCATCGGCTTTATCACCCCCCACAGCCATAATTTCTGCGAAAGCTGTAACCGGGTACGTCTTACCTGCACCGGCACCCTTTACATGTGCCTGGGCCGCGACGACTCCGCCGACCTGCGCACCCACCTGCGCGCCGGGTCCTCCGACGCGCCCCTGGAGGCAGCCATCGACCAGGCTATCGCGCGCAAGCCCAAGGGCCACGATTTCGTCATCGAACGGGCCGACCCGGCGGTGTCCCGCCACATGAGCGTTACCGGCGGCTGAACAAGCCCGGCGGGATCAAAAGCGAAGGCACTCGTCGGTTGACCCGACCAGGCATGACCCGTACCATGGCCGATGGTGGTTCCCCTTGACGGGGGAGACAACAGGGAACGCGGTGCGCGTCAAACACATGGGCACAATTCCGCGGCTGTCCCCGCAACTGTAAGCGGCGAGTTTCTGACCGGCGAGTGCCACTGGGCAACTGGGAAGGCCAGGTAGGAAACGAAAAACCGCAAGCCAGGAGACCTGCCACCACACCGTCACCGCGACCGTCCGGGCTTTTCGTGGCCGAGACTGGGGAAAGCGGCGACACGAGACGCGATAGCTTAAACCGGCAACGGAGGATTGCATCATGACCGACCACGTTTACTCACAGACCACCGAATCCCTCACCAAGACCAGTGCATTGGCGCAGACCGTGTTGGCCGCCTTGCTGGGCGCTTTTATCCTCTTTGGCACCGGGTTCGTCCAGATCAGCGCGGCGCACAACGCAGCCCACGATTCCCGACATTCGCTCGCCTTCCCCTGCCATTGAGAACACGCTGTGTTCAGGCGTATCGTGGCGACGGCGTTGTTTGCCGGTCTCGCCGCGGGATTCGTTCTCTTTGTCGTTCAGCAATCCTGGGTCACACCGCTTATTCTTGAAGCGGAGACGTTCGAGACGGCCGGCGCCGGGCATCAAGAGCACGGGCACGAGCACGGCCATCCCTGGGCTCCACAAGACGGTATCGAGCGGACACTCTTTACTCTCCTCGCCGATGTTCTGAACGGTTTCGGCTTCGCCCTTCTCCTTGGTGCCGCGATTGCCTTCTCCGGGCGCCAGGTCAACTGGCGCCTCGGCCTCGTGTGGGGGCTTGCCGGATTCGCCGTCTTCGGGGCCGCGCCGGCCCTCGGGCTGCCTCCCGACCCACCCGGGGTCGATGCCGGCGAGCTTGTTCCGCGACAGGCTTGGTGGCTCGGAACGGCGGCGGCGACGGCTTTGGGATTGTGGCTTCTTGCCTTGACCAAACGACGGGCGTTGAAGGTGCTTGGTGTCCTGGCCCTGGTGGCGCCGCACGTCATCGGCGCGCCCGCTCTCGACATTCACGCCGGCCCCGTCCCGCCGGAACTGGTCAACGAATTTATTGCAGCCTCTTTGGTCGCCACCGGCGTGTTTTGGCTTGTCATCGGTACGATGAGCGGCCATCTCGCGCGCCACCGCATTGGCCTCGACTGACGACTGGCATGGCAATCCCATCGACGCCGCACTCGGTATGCCATGGCGGCGATATCGACGCGGCCGGCCGGCTCTTTGGCGAGCCTCAGGGTGGCTGGCTCGATCTCTCGACGGGTATCAGTCCGCACCCCTACCCCCTGCCGCCTCTGGCGACCGAAGCTTGGCGAAAGCTACCGCAGCCGGATGCCGAGGCGACGCTCATCCGTGCCGCGCGCAAGGCATATGGCGCCTCCGCCGAAGCCCGCATCGTGATCTCGCCCGGAACCCAGGCGGCGATCCAGGCCCTGCCGCGCCTGGGCCGGGTCGGCCGGGACGCGGTCAGTGTAGCGGTGCTGGGCCCGACCTATGGCGAGCATGCCCACGTGTGGCGCGCCGCCGGCCATGACGTTGACGAAGTCGCGTCCTTGGATAAAGCCGCTAAGGCCGAGGTCACCGTTATCGTCAATCCCAATAATCCCGATGGCCGCGTAATCGACGGCGGAACGCTCCGGGCGCTTCACGGGTCGATCGCCAAACGCGGCGGCTGGCTGGTGATCGACGAGGCCTTCGCCGACGTTGATCCGGACGTGAGCATCGCCGCCTGGGCCGGGCGGCCCGGACTCGTGATCTTGCGGTCCTTCGGCAAATTCTTCGGTCTTGCCGGGCTGCGTCTTGGATTCGTGCTCACCGATGACGCGATTGGGGATGAGTTCCAGGCCTCATTCGGCCCCTGGGCCGTATCGGGGCCGGCGCTCGCGATCGGCGGGACGGCCCTCGTCGACGACATCTGGTGCCAGACCATACGCGCCCGACTGGCCGACGATGCGCGCCGGCTTGACGCCCTCCTTGCCGGTGCGGGCGTCAGCGTCGTTGGCGGCACGTCGCTATTCCGCCTCGTTGAGACGGATAACGCGGCGCGCCTTCGCGATGGACTGGCGCGGCGTGGTATCTTGGTGCGTATCTTCGACGACCAGCCGACCCTGGCCCGGATCGGCCTGCCCGGCGACAAGGCCGCCTTCGAGCGACTGGCCGATGCCCTGGCAAGCCTTATAAGGGCTTAATCGTCCTTGGTACTGACGCCGGCCTCGGCAAAGGTCGCCATGCCGGCATGGACAGCGATCGCCGTCTTGACGATGGCGACGGCCAGAGCGGCGCCCGATGCCTCGCCGAGACGCATGCCAAGATCGAGAAGCGGCACCTTGTCGAGCCGTTCCAGAAGCCGCCGGTGGCCAGGCTCGGCCGAACAATGTCCGGCGAGACAATGATTGAGCGCGCCGGCGTTCTGCCGTGCCAGCGCCGCCGCCGCCGCGCCCGCGACGAACCCGTCGAGCACCACCGGGATGCGTTTAAAGCGCGCCGCCAATACAGCACCCGCGATGGCCGAAAGCTCACGCCCGCCAACCCGGCGCATGACCTCCAGAGGATCGTCTAGGGCCGCGCCGTGAGTCATCATCGCCGCCTCGATCACCTGTGCCTTTCGATCGACGCCCACCTGATCGACACCGGTCCCCGGTCCCGCCCAGTCGGCGCCCGTACCGCCATAGAGGCCACGACAGATCGCCGCCGCGGCCGTGGTGTTGCCGATGCCCATCTCGCCGACACACAAGAGGTCGATACCGTCGGGCACCTTTTCCATGCCGAGCGCGACCGCTGCCAAGAACTCAGGCTCGCTCATCGCCGGGGCCTGGGTGAAATCGACGGTCGGTTGATCCAAGTCGAGCGCGCATACCTCAAGCTCGGCGCCCACGGCCTTGCAGATTTGGTTGATCGCGGCGGTGCCGCCGGCGAAATTCGCCACCATCTGCCCCGTGACCTCGGCCGGGAAGGCCGAGACACCTTGTGCCGTTACCCCATGATTGCCGGCGAAGACAAGGGTTTTGACGATCTCGCAGCGGGGCGGGTTGCATCTCTGCCAAGCGGCCATGAAAGCGGCAATACCTTCGAGACGTCCCAACGAACCAGCGGGCTTGGTCAACTGTGCATCACGGTCGCGCGCAGCCGCCTCTGCGGCGCCGTCGGCGCGCGGCAAATCACTGATCAGGTCACGCAACTCGTCAATCGTCCCGGGCGTTTTCATCGGCGTTTCCATTGTCTTCGGATGGTTTTGGCGAGGGCGACACGCGGCAAAGACTATCCTATAACCGAGGCCTAAATACCAATCGAAAGTGTGCCATGGTGGAGACTGAATCCCGAATCGATGACGCAAGGGTCGCAGCGGCCTTCTTGACGCGCCTGCCCTTGGCCCTCGCCCACCCGCCGGGCCCCGGCCGCTTGGCACGGGCGTCGTGGGCCTTTCCGATCGTCGGTCTGGTTATCGGCATCGCCGGCGGCTTGGTTTATGGAGTCGCGCATTGGCTCGGCCTGCCGCCTCTGTTGGCCGCCGTTTTCACCGTTGCCGCGCAGATTATGCTCACGGGCGCCCTGCACGAGGACGCCATCGCCGATGTCGCCGATGGCCTCGGCGGCGGTGCCACTCGCGAACGCAAGCTTGAACTCATGCGCGACAGCCGTATCGGCACTTTCGGCGCCTTGGCGCTCATATTGGTCTTCGCGGCGCGGGTGGCCGCCGTCTCGGCCATGGCCGAAACCGAAATGGTCATCGCCGCCTTGGTCGCCGCCGGTGCCCTGTCACGTGCTTCGATGGTGGTGGTCATGGATCTGATCGTACCGGCCAGGAGCGACGGCCTCAGCGCCCAAGCGGGGCGACCTCAAACAGGAACCGTTGCGGCCGCCCTGATCATTGCCGTCGTCTTGAGCCTTTTGGCACTTGGCCCCCTTACCGGTACGGCCGGGCTGGCGGGCGCTGCCTTCGGTACCGGCGGTCTGGCATGGATCGCATGGCGCCAGATCGGCGGCCACACCGGCGACGTGCTGGGCGCTTGTCAACAAATGGCCGAAGTCTTTTGTCTCTCCGTCATCGTTGCCGTGGGACTCCGTTAAACGCCGCATCCACCAAGTGCACGAAGGAACCCATCACGTTGCCGCGCCGACACCCGGCGGGACCAAGATCGTCGTCACGCGCGTCGCGGCACTGGAAAAGCGGTTCCGCCGCCGGCTCGCGCAGAATAGTGGCGTAATGGAACTCGTGGCCGCGATACTCGGTGCCGCCCGCGCCGAGGGGACCGTCCGACACCAGCCGCGCCTGGCGGTAGCCAAGATGCAGGCGGCGCCGGGCGAACGAGGTTTCGAGCGCCACCAACCCGGCCATTTCGTGGCGTCGTTCGTCGCCATCGACAAGCCCCTCGCCCAGCACCATGTAGCCGCCGCATTCGCCATAGATCACGCCGCCTCGTGCCGCCGTGGCGCGGAGGCCGTCAAGGAACGCCGCGTTGCCGGCCAGGCGTCCGGCGTGCAATTCGGGATAGCCGCCCGGAAGATAGACTGCGTCCGCCGCGCCGTCCGGTGCCTCATCGGCCAAGGCTGAGAACGGCACGATTTCCGCCCCTGCCCCGCGCCAGCCGTCTAGGACGAAGGGATAGGCGAAGGCAAAGGCGGTGTCACGGGCGACGGCGATGCGCTGACCGAGCGGTGGAATACCCGCCGCCGCCCCGTCGCCGCCGGGCGCCGTCCCGGGCCTGGCCAGCGCCCCGAGGGCATCGGTATCGACATGCGCCCCGACGACAGCGGCGGCGGCATCGAGGAAAGCGTCCAGATCGTCCAGTTCCCCGGCCTGCACCAGCCCGAGGTGGCGGTCCGGCAAGTGAAGCCTTGGATCGCGCGGCACGCAGCCCAAAACCGGAATGCCGAGGGGCGCCATGGCATCGCGCAAAATTCTCGCGTGTCCCTCGCCGCCGACACGATTGAAGATGACGCCGACGAGCCTGACATCGGCGCGAAAACGGGCAAAGCCGCTTACCGTCGCAGCGGCCGAAGTCCCTTGTCCACGAACGTCTACCACCAACACCACCGGCCAGCCGGCGAGCGCCGCCAGATCGGCGGTCGAGCCGGTGCCGTCGGTGGCGCCGTCGAATAACCCCATCACGCCTTCGCCGATGACCAGATCCGCGCCTTCGCCCGCGGCAGCGGCGAGGCGGGCCAGCGTCGCCGGGTTCATCGCCCAACAATCGAGGTTAAGGCACTTCCGCCCGGACGCCGCCAAGTGGAAGGCCGGGTCGATGAAATCGGGGCCGGCCTTGAAGGACGAAATGACCGAGCCTTGGTTGCGGAAATGGCGCAGAAGGGAAAGGGTCAAGATGGTCTTGCCGCTGCCCGAGGCGGGCGCCGCTATCATCAGGGTGGGCGCTTGGGTCATCGCTTGGACGCGATCAGCCGGCCTTGACCCGGGACTTGACTCCCAGGGGATCGGCGACGAGCGCCCGGCCGGCCAGCGCGCCAAGCCAATCGAGCCCACCGCGCAGCCGCACCACTTCGCCGATGACGACCAACGCCGGTGGTTCGATGCCAGCCGCCACGGCCGCCGCCGCGCAGTCGCCAAGCGTGCTCTCCAAGACTTTCTGGTGCGGAGTCGAGGCACGGCTGACGATGGCTACCGGCTCATCCGCCCCGCGCTCCGCATCAATGAGACATGCTGACAATTTCCCCAAGTGCTTCATCGCCATGTAAATGACGAGAACCGGCGAGCCGGCCGCGATGGCGGCCCAGTCGATACTATTGGGCACGTCACCCGATGCATCATGCCCGGTGATGAAAGTAACCACCGAATTGATCTCGCGGTGCGTAACCGGAATACCGGCATAGGCCAGGCCGCCGATGCCCGCCGATATGCCGGGGATGATACGGAACGGCACCTCGGCCTCGACCAGCGCCAAGGCTTCCTCGCCGCCACGGCCAAATACAAAGGGATCACCGCCCTTCAGGCGCAGGACCCGCTTTCCCTCATGCGCCAATTGAACCAGCCGGCGCGAGATATCAGGCTGACGGGGCGAGGGCTTGCCGCCCCGCTTGCCCGCATATTCGAGTTGGGCACTGGAATTGGCATGTTTGAGGACCCCTTCGCCGACCAGCGCGTCGTAGACCACCACGTCGGCATATTCGAGGCCGTGAAGCGCATGGAGCGTCAGCAAACCGGGATCACCCGGTCCGGCGCCCGCCAGCCACACCCAGCCCGCCTCGAAGGGCGGCAGTTCCATCGCCAGACGATCCAATGATTCCTCCGCTTCGTTGCCGCTATATTACCTCGGGCGGGTTCTCTAAGGTAGCGTTTGTCATGGCTAGTGTTCTGGATCGGAAACCAAGCGGAGAGTTGCGCCGGGGCTGGACCACCGGGGCCTGTGCCACGGCGGCGACGCGGGCCGCCTACACGGCCCTGTTGACGGGTGAATTTCCGGACCCGGTAACCATCACGCTGCCCCGGGGCGAACGCCCAAGCTTCGCCCTAGCGCGCGAATCGCTTGGGCGGAACGAGGCCATGGCCGCTATCGTCAAGGATGCTGGCGACGACCCCGACGTGACCCATTGCACCCAGATCATGGCAACAGTACGTCCCACCGGGCGCGCCGTGACCTTCAAGGCCGGCGAGGGCGTCGGCACGGTGACCAAACCGGGTCTGCCGTTGGCGGTGGGTGAACCCGCCATCAATCCCGTCCCACGCCGAATGATGACCGAGACCGTGGCTGAAATCGCCGCCGCCCACGGCCATAACGGCAACGTCGAGATTGAAATCTCGATCCCCGGCGGCGAAGACCTTGCAAAACGCACCATGAACGGCCGGCTTGGCATCCTGGGCGGGCTTTCGATCCTGGGCACGACGGGCATCGTGGTGCCTTATTCGTGTGCGTCGTGGATCGCCTCGATCCGCCAGGGCATCGACGTCGCCCGCGCCGAAGGCATCACCCACGCCATCGCCGCCACGGGCTCGGTGTCGGAAGCGGCGGCGCAGGGCATATACGGTGCCCCTGAAAGCGCGCTTCTCGACATGGGCGATTTCGCCGGGGGGCTTCTCAAATACCTGCGCGACAATCCGATTGGGCGCCTCACCATCGCCGGCGGATTCGCCAAGATCGCCAAGCTGGCGGCAGGAAATATGGATCTGCATTCGGGCCGCAGCCAAGTCGATTTCAACCGGCTGGCCGAGATATTGACCGATTTGAACGCCGACCCCGCACTGGTTGACGACGCCCGGCACGCCAACACCGCGAGCGAGGTTCTGGGTAAGGCGCGCACCGCCGGCCTGGCCCTGGCCGAACACATCGCCAACGACGCTCGAAAGACCTCCCTCAACGTCCTGGCGGGGGGCATAGAGGTCGAGGTGCTCATTTTCGACCGCGACGGTGCCCTCGTTGGTCGATCGAATGGTTAGGCCGATGCATCTCCTCATCCTGGGCGGCACTGGCGAGGCGGCCGAACTGGCACACCAAACAACAACCCGGCCCGGTCTCAAGGTCACCACCTCGCTGGCTGGGGAAACCCGCAATCCAGCGCGCCTCAAGGGCGCGGTGCGTAGCGGTAGTTTCGGCGGCGCCGACGGGATGGCTGATTACTTGCGCCAAGCCGGCGTCGATCTTGTGGTTGACGCGACCCATCCCTTCGCCGCCGTCATCTCCCACAACGTGGCCAAGGCTTGCTCAACCGTCGGTTTGCCCCACGTCCATCTGGTGCGCCCGCCGTGGGAGCGCCAGGAAGGCGACACCTGGATCGAGGTCGACGACCTTACCCAGGCCGCGAAGGCGGTGGCCGGACGGCGCGCCTTCCTGACCATCGGACGGGTTGAGCTCGGGTGGTTTGCCGGGATGGAGGATAGCTGGTTTCTGGTCCGCGTTATCGATCCACCGGCGGAACCGCCGCCGTTGGCCAACCACCACATCATCGAAGGCCGTCCGCCCTTCACCATAGGCGACGAAAGGGCACTCATGTCCGACCACAAGATCGACGTGGTGGTGAGCAAGAACAGCGGCGGCGCGGCCACCTATGCGAAGATCGCCGCCGCCCGCTCGCTCGCCCTGCCTGTCGTTATGGTGCGCCGCCCGGCACCGCCCGACGGCCCGACGGTCGTCAGCGTTGAGGAAACCCTTGAGTGGCTCGCCACGCACCAAGCCTAGGACGACTTGCGATGCGGTCGCAGAAGATGAACGTGGGAAGGCGCATAGAGACGACTTTCGGCCGCATCTCCGGCATTGAGAACACGGCCGACAAGAATTATCGCCGTCCGCGTGATCTTGGCCTCTCGCACCTTGGAGCGGATATCGGCGAGAGTTCCTAAGATGATTTGCTGGTCCGGCCAACTGGCGCGATAGACCACGGCAACCGGGCAGTCGTCGCCGTAATGGGGGCGGAGATCGGCCGCAACCTGTTTCAAGTTGCGGATCGAAAGGTGGATCGCCAGCGTCGCCCCCGACGCCCCCAACCGGGCCAGGCTTTCCCCGTCGGGCATGGCTGAGCTTTTCATCGCAGTCCGGGTCAGGATCAGGCTCTGGCTGATTTCGGGCAAGGTTAATTCGACCCCGAGCGCGGCGGCGGCAGCGGCAAAGGCCGGCACGCCGGGCGTGATGTCGTAGGCGATGTTGAGCGCATCGAGGCGGCGCATCTGCTCGCCGATGGCCCCATAGAGCGACGGATCGCCCGAATGCACCCGCGCCACGTCATCACCGGCGGCGTCGGCTGTTTTCATCTCGGCAATGATCTCGTTGAGGGTCAGGGACGCCGTGTCGATCACCCTTGCGCCCTCGGGCGCGGCGGCGACGACGTCGCGCTGCACCAAGGAGCCGGCATAGAGGCAGACCGGGCAGCGGGCGATCAGATTGTGCCCGCGCAGCGTGATGAGATCGGCCGCCCCTGGCCCGGCACCGATGAAATAAACCGTCATGTCGGGCCCGCCTTGGCGGCGTAACCGCGCGGCGTATAGACCCAGGCAGCACCGCCGCGATCAAGGCGCCGTGTCGCCGAAGAGCCGACGATCACCAAGGTCAACATATCAACCCTTTCGGGGGTCAGTTCGCCCAAGGTGATGAATTCGAGATGTTCGCCGTCGCGCCCCAGATTGCGGGCCAGCACCACGGGCGTCTCGGGCCGCCGGTGGGCCAGCATGATTTCCCGCGCCCGGGCGAGTTGGCTTTGGCGTCGACCCGAGACCGGATTGTATAGTGCAATCACGAAATCGGCCTCGGCCGCCGCGCTGACCCGCCCCTCGATCACCGGCCACGGCGTCAACAGATCGGAGAGCGAGATGGCGCAGAAATCATGACCGAGCGGCGCCCCGGCGCGCGCCGCGGCGGCCTGCATCGCCGAAACACCGGGCGCCACGCTGATCGCGACCCGGTTCCACTCGGCGCGGTCGTGGCGCTCCAATTCCTCGAACACCAAGGCCGCCATGGCATAGATGCCGGCGTCCCCCGATGAGACCAATGCCACCCGCCGACCCTGGGCGGCGCACTCGATGGCGTGACGCACCCGCTCTTGTTCCTCGCCCAACCCGAAATCGTGACGCGTCTTGCCGTCGATCAGCGGCCCCAGAAGGTCGAGATAGAGGCGATACCCCATCACATCGTCGGCCTCGGTAATGGCGGCGTCGGCCTCCGGCGTGCGCCAATCCGCCGTCCCCGGCCCGATGCCGACGACGGCGAGCGTGCCTTGCGGCCGACCGGCGGTCCCGGCGTCGATGGGTTCGGGCGCCCGGGCAATGGCGCAGGTGGCGCGCCGGCTCTTGCGCTTGGCGACAATCAGCTCAGCCTCGGGCCCGGCGGCGGCAAGGGCGGCGGCCTCGGCTACGCCATGGGCGCCGACCGCCCGGAAAACAGTCTCCGACGGATTGGCGAGACGCGGCGTCTCGGCTTCCAGCCGCGGCGCGTTAAAAAACCGGGCCGGGACGTTCATTGCATTTGCCAGCGCGTGGATCGCCGCTTCATCGGACTTGAGATCGAGGGAGAAAACCCCCGCCACCGCGCCTGCGGCCAGTCCCGCGTCGGCCAGGGTCTCACGCACTAAGTCCCGCACTTCCTCGGGCGCGGTATCGCGTTCGCATCCCACGCCCAGCGCCAGGGTCGCCGGGTGGTAAACGAGACAGGCCGGGCCGCCGTCCCGCACCCGATCGGTGACCGCGATGGTCAAGTCGCCCGCATCGGCGAACGGAATACTGCTTTCGTCCAGCCACGCAGCGTTCCCGTCGATCTTCACCTCGGCGCCGGCCAACAGATCGGCCATGAAGGGCTTTGCGTCTTGCGGATTGGCCAGGCGCCAACCGGCTGGCGGCGCGTCAAGCGCAACGCCGAACCTGACATCACCGGCCGTAGTGAGGGCTGGCGCAACGCCAAGGGCAACGCCGATCGCGCGGGCCAGGTCGTTGCCTCCCCGATGGCCGCCGAGAAGCGGCACCACGGCGCTTGCGTCTTCGGCCACGGCAACGGCCGGCGGCTCGGCCCCTTTATCACCGAGAGCGGGCGCCAGAACGCGAATGAGGGCGCCCGCCGCGCAGACCCCGATGATCGGCGTACCGCCCGCAAACAGCCTGCGCGCATGGGCGGTAAACGAATCGAACGTCGCCTCGCCCCCGTCCACCCGCCCGGCTCGGCCGTGGATCAGGGCGCCGTCGAGCCCATCGCGGATACGCCGGGCCGTGGCAAGCCCGCTGGGGCCGAGGACCAAGATTGCCGCGCCGGTCCTCATCGCCAGGCCTCGCCGCGCTGGTGCACCAAGACCATCGAGAAATAAGGCGCGCTGGCCTCATCCACCTCGTCGAGGGTCAGGATGCGCTGGCTCGTCATCGTTGCGTGCTCGACATAGCGGGCGCGGGCCGTCATGCCGAGATCGGCCAGCACGCGCCGGACCTTGGCGAAGTGACGCCCGACCTTAATGATCGCCGCCGCGTCGATGTGTTCGAGCTGGGCCTTAAGCTCGGCCTCGTCAAGCGGCGCCGGAATCACGTTCAACACGTCGTTGCGCGCGGCAAGGGGCGCGCCGAGTGCCGCCGAACAGGCCATCAACGAAGACACGCCGGGCACCACCTCGACCGGAAAATCGGTAACCACGCGCTCGAACAAATACATGAAAGAGCCGTAGAAAAACGGATCGCCCTCGCAAATTGCCGCGACATCGCACCCGGCCGCCAGGTGCCCGGCGATCTCGACAGCCGCCTGATCATAGACCTCTTGCGCCGGAAAGCGCTGGGCCACGATGGGTATGCGGATGGCGATCTCAATTTGGCCCTCGGTCATATGGGGCGCGACGATGGAACGGGCCAGGGAGTCGCCCTCGACGGGCGCGGGGTAGGCGACGACGGGAACAGCGCGCAGGATCTTGAGCGCCTTGAGGGTGATCAGATCGGGATCGCCCGGCCCGACGCCCAAGCCGTAAAGGGTGCCCGTGGCGGTCATGGTTTGACTTTCGAAAATTGTGTCACGGTGCGGAGCGGCTGCCAGCCGGTGAACCGTCCAATCGGCGCGGCGTGGGAAACGGCGATACGCACCACGTCGCCACCGAGTTTACGCCGCCAGCGCAGAACCGCCTCCTCGCCCTCAAGGGTGACGACGTTGACCACCAGGCGGCCGCCCGAAGCCAGGGCCCGCCAACAGCGGCGAACGAGCACATCGTCCTGGCCGCCGCCGCCGATGAAGACGGCGTCCGGCTTGGCCAATCCGGCGAGGGCGGCCGGCGCCTCTCCGGCAACGATTTGGAGCCCCGGCACGCCCAACCGGGCCGCGTTGGTGGCGATATGGCGGACACGCTTCGCGTTACGTTCGATGGTCACGGCGCGGGCACCGGACGCGGAACGCATCCACTCGATGGCGATGGCGCCGCTGCCCGCGCCGACGTCCCACAAGAGCTGCCTGGGCAGGGGACCGAGTGCGGCCAGGGTCGCGGCGCGCACCTGGCGCTTGGTGATCTGGCCGTCATGGGTGAAGGCGCCGTCGGGCAGGCCCGGAACGCGCGCCAGCGCCATGGTCCCGGCGTCGGCCACGCAGGCCACCGCGATGGTGTTGAGATCGGCGATTTTGCGCGCCCGCCAAGCCGCCGCCGTGCCCTCGACCACTCGTTCGCGGGCTCCGTCCATGTGCTCGAATACCCATATCCGGCTGGCCCCGAAGCCCCCGGCCACCAGGGACTTGGCGACCTTGCCCGGCGTCTTTCCATCCCTGCTCAGCAACAACAGCCGGGCGCCCGGATGAAGGTGGGCGTTCAACAGATCAAGCGGCCGTGCGTGTAGCGAAATCGCCTCGACCTCGGCCATGGGCCAGCCAAGCCGGGCACAGGCCAGACTGAAGGCCGACGGCACCGACATGATCGTCATCTCGGTAATGGGGATATGGCGGGTCAATGTGGCGCCGATGCCGAAGAACAGGGGATCGCCCGTCGCCAGCACACACACCAGCCGGCCCTTGAGGGCCTTAATATCAGAAACGACGTCAAGCAGCGGCGCGCGCCACGCTATGCGCTCTCGTCCATCTTCGTCAATCATGGCCAGGTGGCGCGTCCCACCGACCAGCACCTCGGCGCCGTCGATCAACGCCCGCGCCCTCGACGACACATCATCAAGGCCCCCTTCGCCGATCCCGACGACGCTCAGCCAGCGCGCCGTCACGGCGACTCTCCGCCGAGCGCGTTGACGGCGGCAGCGGCCAACGCACTGCCACCGCGCCGGCCACGAAGCGTCAGATACGTCAGGTCCGATCCGTCGGCGATCAGCGCGTCCTTCGATTCGGCGGCGCCGACAAAGCCAACTGGAAAGGCAAGGATTGCCGCCGGCCTCGGCGCGCCGTCGGCAAGCAGCTCCAACAGCCGAAACAACGCCGTCGGCGCGTTGCCGATCGCAACGACGGCGTCGGCCAGCAGTGGCGGCCAAAGCTCAACCGCAGCCGCCGAGCGCGTTGAGCCGGCCTCGGCCGCCCGCGCTTTGACTGTTGGCTCGCCAAGAGTGCAGATGACTTTGTTATTGGCCGGAAGGCGGGCCCGGGTTACCCCCTCGCCCACCATTTTAGCGTCAACGATCACGGTAGCGCCGGCGTCGAGCGCGGTCCGGCCCCGCGCTACCACATCGCCACCCCAAGCCAGGTCGCCGACAATGTCGGGCATGGCGCAGGCATGAACCAAGCGTAGCGCAACCTCGGCCAGATCTGGGTCCAAGCCGTCAAAATCCGCCTCTGCCCGCGCCGTTGCGAACGAACGGCGGTAGATTTCTTCCGGCGTACGCAGATAGTCGATCATGTCGAGCCGTCACCCGACTTGTCGTGAACTTCCGCTTTCATACTTCTGGGGCCAAGCGGATGGTCGGCTTGGACGTAGGGATGGTGCCCGTGGCTGTGATCGTGGCTGTGGCCATGATCGTGACCATGGCCGTGATCGTGGGCCTCGCCGGTGCCGATGCCCTCGACATGGTGGTGGTGACTTTCCTGAACCAACCCGACTTCGTCTTCGAATCCCAGTGCCTGTTCGCGATACTTACAGAGCGAACAATTCATGGCATTGGTGCCGTCAAGAATCTCCCCAACCCTTTCGGCGAAAGCATCAAGCACCAACGGATGGTCGTTGAGGTAGGGGGCCTTGATGAACTGGATGTCTGGATGGCGGGCCTGGACGACGTCGACGTAATGATAGATGCGTTTGACCAAGATGCCGGTGAACAGAAAATAGGGAAAAACGATGATCCGTTTGTAACCCAGCCTAGCGGCATGATCGAGCGCCGGTTCGGTCAGCGGAAAAGTAACCCCGGAATACCCAGTCTCACCCCAGCCAAAGCCCTTGCCCTCCCAAAGCAGACGGGTGATTTTCGAAATGTTGGAATTGGCGTCGGGGTCCGAAGTGCCGCGCCCGATCACCATCAGCATGGTTTCCGTCATCGGCACCGTGTCGTCGACCTGGTCCAGGGCTTCCTGCACGCGGTCGCCGGCGGCGCGAATCAGCTTTAAATCGATGGCGAGATCGCGGCCGAGGCGAATTGAGACACCTGGATGCTCCGCCGCATACGTATTAAGGACCGATGGCACGTCGTTTTTGACATGCCCGGCGGCAAACAACATCCCGGGGATAGCCAGGATATCGGTCACGCCCCTGGCGATAAGCGCGTCGAGTCCATGGCGGATGATCGGCGTCGCAAATTCCAAGAACCCGCTTTCGACATCGTATTGTGGCAGACGCTCGGCGATCCCGCGCGCGACCGCTTGGAATTGCTGCACCGCGTCAGCATCGCGGCTGCCATGGCCACACACCATTACTCCCATCTTCGACATGCTGTATCCCTCATTCAAAATAGACATGACAATGACGCGTTGACCGGACGCGACGCCCGTTCCATCCTCGTGTCATGGTGATTCCTTGGTTGCCGCCCTACCCGGACGGTACAAGCATTCTGATCGTTCTCCTCATCGCGCTGGCGATCGACGCCGTTGCCGGCGACCCGGCTTGGCTCTATCGCGCCATTCCCCATCCGGTTGCCGTCTTGGGCCGTACCGTCGCGGTCCTTGAGGCGCGCTGGAACGACGGCCAAGCCACTCCCGCCCGGCGGCGACGGCTGGGCGCGTTGAGCGTATTGCTGATTATCGCCGGCGCCACCGGTTTTGCCTGGGCGCTCACTTATGGTTTGCGCCAATTCTCCTGGGGCTGGGGTGTCGAGGCCGTTGCGGCGAGCACGCTGATCGCCTTTCGCGGGCTCCACGATCATGTTCGCACCGTGGCATCGGCGCTTGATCAAGGGACCGGGTCCGGACGGCAGGCAGTGGCCGAGATTGTCGGGCGCGATCCCGCCAGCCTTGATGGACCGGGCATCGCCCGCGCCGCCATCGAATCGGCGGCCGAGAATTTTGCCGACGGGGTGATCGCGCCGGCATTTTGGTTTCTTGTCGCGGGCCTGCCGGGCATGGCCGCCTACAAGGCCATCAACACGCTGGATTCCATGATCGGGTATCGCTCGTCCAGGCATGCTGATTTCGGCCGCGTTGCCGCTCGCCTCGACGACGTAGCCAACGTTCTGCCGGCGCGTATCGCGGGTGGCCTGATCGTAATTGCCGCTGCCGCAATCCCCGGCGCCAGCGCGACCAAAGCGTGGCGCGCCATGATGCGCGACGCATCCCGCCATCACTCGCCCAATGCCGGCTGGCCGGAGGCGGCGATGGCCGGAGCCCTCGGTCTGGCCTTGGCCGGCCCCAGGCAGTATGCGGGCGAAACGGTGGACGGCGCGTGGATGGGAAACGGGCGGCGTGACGCCAACAACCACGATATCCGCCGCGCGCTCGTCATCTATCTCGGTGCCGGAGCCATTGTGGTCGTGCTGGCAGCCATGGGATTGCTGTCGTGATTGCTCAACGGGCACGGGCCACCTCCAAGATACGCTTAACGTCGAGATGACGCTCGAGATGCCCGGCCAGGCGGTCGAGCACACCGTCGATCTCAGCTTCATAATTGAGGCCGCTCGGCGTCCGCGTCCTGATGCGATCGAGAAAGGCATGGCGGAACCCGTCGGCTGAGAACATTCCATGCAGATAGGCGCCCCGCACCCTTCCGTCGGGGGAAACAGCGCCGTCCGGACGGTCGCCGTCAAGGTGAAACATGGGGCGTCGGGTGTCGGGGCCGGTGGTGCGACCCATGTGCATCTCAAACCCGGTGACACGTTCGCCCGTCGCGGTATCAATGCCCTCTGCCTCGGTGAGGGTTTTGCCCTTTTCGAGTTTGGTCTCGACGTTGAGCAGGCCAAGGCCCGGATCGGATCCTGCTCGGCCTTCGATACCGTCTGGGTCGCGGACGTTACGGCCCAGTATTTGGTAGCCACCGCAGATACCAAGCACCGCCCGACCCCGCCGGTGGTGCGCCAAGATATCGATATCCCAGCCCTGGGCGCGTAGAAACGCGAGATCGCCGAGTGTCGACTTGCTGCCCGGCAGGACGATGAGATCGGCGTCGCCAGGAATGGCGCGCCCCGGCGCCACCATGTCAAGGGCCACGTCGGGCTCGGCTGCAAGCGGATCGAAGTCGTCGAAATTAGCGATCCGCGAGAGCACCGGGACCGCGATGCGAATGGGCCGACTGTCTCGCGGGCCAACCGCACGCCAAGGCTGCTCGACCGCGACCGCGTCTTCGGCTGGGAGACGCCCTGCATCGGCAAAATATGGAACGATTCCCATAGATTCGAGCCCGGTGCGCGCGCCGATGGCGGCCAAGCCCCCTTCGAACAATTCGGGATCGCCACGGAACTTGTTGACGATATAGCCCTTCATGCGGGCACGGGCGGCAGGTGCCAGCAAACCCATCGTCCCAACGATGCTGGCGATAACGCCACCCCGGTCTATGTCGCCGACCAGCAGCGCGGGCACGTCGGCAGCGTCGGCGAAACCCATATTGGCAAGGTCCGGTCCGGGCAGGTTGATCTCGGCAGGACTGCCGGCGCCCTCAACCACCACCAGATCGGCTTCAGCCGAGAGGCGGGCAAAGCTTTCCAGCACCGCGGGCATAAGCGCACTCTTGGTCGATTGAAATTCGCGCGCTTTGGCCGTACCGCGCAACTGACCGTGAACGACGATCTGGGCGCCGGTATCGGTCTCGGGTTTCAACAAAACCGGGTTCATGTCGAAGGAAGGCGCCACGCCGCAGGCGCGCGCCTGCAATGCCTGGGCACGCCCAATTTCGCCACCGCCTTGAATTACGGCGGCGTTATTGGACATGTTCTGGGGCTTGAATGGGCGTACCGCGAGGCCCAACCGGGTGTAGGCGCGGCACAATCCAGCGACGATCAGCGACTTGCCGACATCGGAACCCGTGCCCTGCATCATGATCGCCGCAACGCTCAAAATTCAATGCCCTTTTGCGCCTTCACCCCGGATCGGAACGGGTGCTTGACCATCGTCATCTCGGTTACCAGGTCAGCCACCTCTATTAGCTCGGGCTTGGCGTTGCGCCCGGTGATGACGACATGCAAATTGTCGGGCTTGCCGGTAAGCACCTCGAGCACTTCGTTGAGCGGCAAATAGCCGTACCGCAATACGATGTTGAGTTCGTCAAGGATCACCATGTCGTATCCGGCGTCATCGCCGCGTGCCGATTTGATCATCTTCTTCGAAGCTTCCCACGCGGCCCAGGCAGCGGCGACATCGCGCGCCCGGTCCTGGGTTTCCCAGGTGAAGCCTTCGCCCATGGTGCGAATCGTGACCTGGTCGGGAAATTTCTCCATCACCACACGCTCACCGGTGTCCCACTTGCCCTTGACGTATTGGACGATGCCGACCTTCATGCCGTTGCCGATGGCTCTGGCAGCCAGGCCGAACGCTGCGGTCGACTTGCCCTTACCCTTACCGGTATGGACAATCACCAGGCCTTTCTCGATGGTCTTGGTGGCCAGCATCTTGTCGCGCGCCTGCTTGCGCTTCTTGGCCTTCTCGTTGGCCCGGCGGTTGACGTCGTCTTGATCGGATTCGGTCATGGTACTTCCTCCGCTGATGTTGCGGCGATCTCGGCAAGGCGCCCGTGGATCGAGTTGGAGCGCGGCTTCCACAGACCGCGTTCCATGGCTTCGGTAAGCCGCTCGGCAATCTCGCACGCCGCCACTGGGTTATTGTCCTCAAGGAATTTACGGACCTCTTCGTCCTCCAGATAGGCCTCGAAGACCAGGTCGAAATGATGGTCGGCGACGGCCCGCGCGGTGGCTGCGAAGGCGAACATATAATCGACCGTCGCCGCCATCTCGAAGGCGCCTTTGTAGCCGTGGCGCATGACCCCTTTTATCCACTTCGGATTGACAACGCGGGCGCGAACGACACGCCCGATTTCGTCTTCCAGCGTCCGCACTTTAGGGCTTTCAGGCCGCGAATGATCGTTGTGGTAGACCACCGGCTGATCGCCCGACAGGTGACGTACGGCGGCGGCAATACCGCCTTCGAACTGGTAATAGTCATCGGAATCGAGAAGGTCATGTTCCCGGTTGTCCTGGTTGTGGAGCACGACCTCGGTCCCGGCCAACAAGGATTCAAACTGGCCATGAGCCGCCTTGCCCTCGGCCCCGCTGCCGTAGACGTATCCGCCCCAGGCGACATAGGCGCGGGCCAGATCGGCGTCGGTCTTCCACCCTTTCTCGTCGATGAGCGCCTGCAATCCGGCGCCATAGGCTCCGGGCTTGGAGCCGAAGATGCGGAACCCGGCACGGCGTTCGGCCTCATCTTTGTCCATCCCCTCGCCGACGAATCGCCGGGCATCACCCTTAACCTGCGCCGCCAGCGGGTTTTGTACGTCGGGCTCGTCAAGGGCCGCCACCGCGCGCACGGCGGAATCGAACAGGTCGATCTGGGCCGGAAAGGCATCGCGGAAAAACCCCGAGATTCTCAACGTCACATCGATCCTGGGCCGGTCGAGGACGGCGAGCGGCATCACCTCGAATCCTGTGACCCGCCTCGATGCTACCTCCCAGCACGGCTTGACCCCCATCAGAGCCAACGCCTGTGCGATATCATCGCCGCCGGTACGCATGTTGGACGTTCCCCAGGCGCTGAGCGCCAAACGCCGGGGCCAACGTCCGTGTGTCTGGCGGTGATGGTCGAGAAGCCGTGCGGCCGATTTCCAGCCCAGTTGCCACGCCGCCGGCGTCGGCACGGTGCGGCTGTCGAGAGAATAGAAATTACGGCCCGTGGGCAGTACGTCGGTTCGTCCGCGCGTCGGTGCGCCCGACGGTCCCGGTTCGACGAACCGCCCATCAAGGGCCGTAAGCGCACCGCCGATCTCGGCCGCACCGCTCGCTGTCACGGCGGGCCGAATATCAGCAGCAATGACCTCAAGCACGTCGCGGGTCTGGCACCACTCGGGGTCGGGCACGGCTTGCCCGCCGACGAGCCGCGCTGCAAGATTTTCCAACAGCTCCACCGTATCGCCGTTTGATCGCCACGTTTGGCCGTTCACCAGCCCGTTCGGTCTGGGTCCGGTCCACGGTGCCCCCATCTCGCAGTCGAGGGGATCGAAGCCTTTCTCACCACCCGACAGTCCGAAATCGGCGGCCAGCGCGCGGATTAAGGAGGCATCACCGTTCTCACCTTGGAAGCGAGGCAACCGGGTAAGCGCCACTAAAAGATCGGTCAACAACCGTCCTTCGGGCGCCATGCCGAAAACATGCAGCCCGTCGCGAATTTGCATCTCCTTTAGTTCGCAAAGATAATTGTCGAGCTTGGCCAGCGCCGCGTCGGGTTCGTCGGTAGCGGAGACGTCGCTGTCCTTGTCGAGACCCGTGGTGCGCGTCAGTTCCAAGATGTCGTCACGCAACACGGCGAGGCGACGCGGGTCGACACCCGCGGCCTCGTAATACTCATCGACAAGTTGCTCCAACTCGGCCAGCGGACCATAGGTCTCGGCGCGGGTCAGCGGCGGTGTCAAATGATCGACGATAACCGCTCGGGCACGGCGCTTGGCCTGGGACCCCTCGCCCGGGTCGTTGACGATGAAGGGATAGATATGGGGCGTCGGACCCTGGGCGACCTCGGGAAAGCAATCGGCGGAAAGAGCCAGGGACTTGCCCGGCAGCCATTCCATGTTGCCGTGCTTGCCCATGTGGATCATGGCGTGGGCACCGAATTTGCTGCGCAGCCAGGCATAGAACGCCAGATAACCGTGCGGCGGCACCAGGTCCGGGTCGTGGTAAGTGCGCACGGGATCAATGTTGTAGCCACGCGCCGGCTGTAGCCCCAGGGCGACGTTACCGAACCGCACCACGGAAAGGCGGAATTGCCCGTCGGCGAAGAACGGATCGTCTTCGGGCCGGCCCCACTTTTGGATAACACGCGTCTGCGCGGCATCGGGCAGCGTGGCGAAAAAGGCTTCGTAATCACCCAGGGCGAGCCGTTCACCGCCTATCCGTGCCGCCCGCACCACAAGATCGTTGGTCGGCCCCATCGCCAGACGGCGCACCAGGGCGTTACCGTCGGCCGGCAGCTCACCCACGGTGTAGCCGGCTTCGGCCATCGCGCGTAACAACGTGAGCGTACTCGCCGGCGTATCCAGGCCGACACCGTTGCCGATGCGCCCGTCCCGGTTCGGGTAGTTGGCGAGGATAAGGGCGACGCACCTATCCTTTGCTGAAGTGCGCGCAAGACGCGCCCAGTTTGCGGCAAGTTGGGCAGTGAACGCGATGCGGTCGGGGACATCTTTGTAGGTCACGACCGAGGATTCCGTCGCCGGATCGAACCGGGCCTCGGTCTTGAAGGAGACGGCGCCGGCCAGGATGCGGCCGTCGACCTCGGGCAAGGCGACGTTCATGGCGATGTCGCGGGCCGAAAGACCGCTTGCGCCCTCAGCCCAGGCTTCTTCGGTTCCGCCGGCGAAGACCACTTGGAGGACCGGACAGCCAGCCATATCGAACGGTGTCTCTCGGCGCTCGTGCCCAGGGCTTGAGACGGCAAAACCCGTGGCATTTAAAATAACGTCGGGCCGGGCTTCTTCGAACAACCCGGCCATGATTCCGGCCGAGACCGCATCCTTGAGGCTCGCCGTATAAATGGGCAGCGGGTTCATACCGTTGAGCCTAAGCTGGCGGACAAGCGCATCGACCGGCGCCAGGTTGGAAGCCTGCAACAACGCCCGGTAAAAGACGATTGCCGCGATGGGTGCGCCGTCGGTCCACAGTGCCCCGAGATCGTCAAGGGTCGGACGTTGGATCCCCGGCCAGTAAAGTCCGGCCCGCAAGACCGGTGCCGGTTCGCGCCATTCGCCGCCATGACCGATCAATTCGGCGGCATAGGCCAGGAAATTGTGCGCGTTCTCGGGCCCGCCATGGACACAGTATTGCCATAGCCGGTGCAAGGGTTCGGGTTCCAATCCGCTCAAGGCGGTCAATTCGGCATCGGGTTGGTCGTCGCCCGGCAATAACGCCAATTTGACGCCGTTGGCCCGGCACGCCGCGACCGTTTGTTCAATGCCATAGGGCCAATACCCGACACCGCCAAGAAGCCTGACAACGACCAGTTTGGCGCGGATGACCACCGCCTCGATGTAGGTATCGACGGACAAATTGTGGGCCAGGTTCAAAAGATTGGCGCAGCGAACGGTCGGGAATTCGTCTCCGTGTTCGGCCCGCGCGGCGGCCAAAGATGCAAGTTCGGTATCGGCGGCGGACAAGACCACGATATCGCCCGGGCTTTGGCCGAGATCGATGGCCTCCGATCCATCGGCGATGCCACCCGGTTGAGCCGCCAACAAATGCATGGTTCAGCCCCGTATCGCCGTCTCGATGGCAAGACGATCGAGCCCGGTCTGCCCGATCACCACTAGACGCCCATCGCGCTCTTCACCGTCGTGCCAGTCGCGGTCGAAGTAATGTTGGATGCGAGGCCCGACGCCTTGCACCAAGAGTCGCATATCGCGCCCGGCGACCGCGAAGAACCCCTTGATGCGCAAGATACCGTGCTCTGCAATGATGGGTGTCAGGCGGGCCACCAGGGCGTCTGGCGACGCGATCTCGCCCATGGTCACGGTGAAGCTTTCGAAGTCGTCGTGCTCGTGGTCGTCCTGGCCGTCGTGGTGCGATGGTCGCTGAGCCAGATCGTCCTCTGCCGCCGCCGCCAAGCCAAGAAGTACATTGGCGTCAATTGCTCCGTGGGCTGCACGCACCAGCTTGACCTGGGGGCGCAGTTGATCGGCCAGCGTTCTTTCGGTGTTGGCCAGGGCATCCACCGTCAAGAGGTCCGATTTGTTGAGAATAACCATATCGGCGCATGCTATCTGATCGTCGAAGACCTCCTTGAGCGGGCTGTCGTGATCGAGAGCATCGTCGGCCTGGCGCTGGGCATCAATGGCGTCGGGATCGTCGGCGAAGCGGCCGTCATCGACGGCAGCGCCGTCAAGCACCGCGATCACCCCGTCGACGGTGACGCGGGTGCGGATCTCGGGCCAGCTGAACGCCTGCAGCAATGGCTTGGGCAGCGCCAGGCCCGAAGTTTCGATGACGATGTGGTCGGGCGGTTCGGGCCGGGACAGCAGAGCCTCGATCGTCGGGATGAAGTCATCGGCAACCGTGCAACAGATGCAGCCGTTGGCAAGCTCGACGATATCGTCCTCGGTGCAGGCGTCGTCGCCACAGCCCTTGAGGATTTCGCCGTCGACGCCCAGGTCACCGAATTCGTTGATAATCAAGGCCAGCCGCCGCCCGTCGGCGGTCTTCAGCACGTGACGGATTAGGCTCGTCTTACCGGCGCCGAGAAAACCGGTGATCACGGTGGCGGGGATCTTGTTGGCTAAGCTCATGTCGAATTCTCCACGACCGCAGGGGTTTTAAGATGCATAGGCAGGCCGGCGGTCACGAACACCACCGATTGCGCGGCCTCCGCCGCTGCCTGATTGAGGTGTCCGGCAAAATCGCGGAACCGACGGGCAAGGGCATTTTCGGGCACGATGCCAAGGCCCACTTCGTTGGCGACCAGAACCGCTGACCCGGTGAGTTTCGGCAGCGCCCGGGTCAACGCCGCGAGCTCCGCTTCGACGTCACGCCCGGCAGCCATCAGATTGGATAGCCAGAGCGTCAGGCAATCGACGAGCACGCAACGATCCGGACCCACAGCCGCCTTGAGGTCGGCTATCAGGTCAAGCGGCGTCTCCACCGTCCGCCAGCGCCGACCGCGCCGCTTGCGGTGGACGCGGATACGCGAAACCATCTCGTCATCGCCCGCCTCGGCGGTGGCGAGATAGACGCACTCGCCGTCTTGGCCTTCGACCAGGGATTCGGCGTATCGGCTCTTTCCCGACCGCGCACCACCAAGGACCAGGGTGAGCGGTGGCAATGCGGATGGCGATTGGAAAACAGTCTTAGAAGGCATAAGTGCCCTCCTCCCTCCGAGGATCACGAACGAGCGGCCGAGCGAAGTGTCCTGGCTTGGGGTCATCGGATCCGGCGCCTTCCCGACGCAACCGCGTCAGTGACGTTTTGCCGGACCCTCGCCACTTACAGTTGCGGGGGCAGCGCCGGCCTGGCCGCATACGCACAGGGCGTATAGGGCGTCACCAGCTTCCTCCTTCTCGGCACGACGACACTAGCCCGTCTCGTTCATGGGCGCCAGTGCGATTCGGCCCGATGTTCTGGACCGGGAAACTCGACACCACCCGCGCTTCGGCATACGTTCGCCCCAGGAACACGTAATCCAGACGACGTCGGAGGACGAAAATGAGTGCAGACAAGATCCGAGTGGGCATTATCGGCGCCGGCGCGAACACGCGGCTACGCCACATTCCGGGCCTGCAAGAACAGCCCGGCGTCGAACTTGTGGCGGTCGCCAACCGGTCGGCGGAATCCAGCGCGCGGGCGGCCAAGGAATACGGTATTCCCCACGCCGCCGCCCATTGGCAGGATATCGTTGCCGACGAGACGATCGACGCCGTTTGCATCGGCACCTGGCCCTATCTGCACGCGCCGATAACAATCGCGGCGCTCGAGGCCGGCAAGCATGTGCTGTGCGAGGCCCGCATGGCCATGAATGCAACAGAGGGACATGCCATGCTGCGCGCGGCGCGGGCCCGGCCCGCCTTGGTCGCGCAGATCGTTCCGGCGCCCCATACCCTGCACTTCGATCAAACCATCATCGATCTGGTCGCGGACGGCGCCATCGGCGATCTTCTTGCCATCCACGCCCAGATCGTGACCGGGAGCGACTTCCCACAGTGGGACTCGCCCCCGCACTGGCGCCATGACCGGGATCTTTCCGGCAATAACATCATGGTGATGGGAATCTGGTACGAGGCGATGATGCGCTGGGTCGGCCCCGCCAAGACGGTTCACGCGGTCGGACAGGCGGTCGTCAAGCACCGCAAGGACGCGACCGGACGGCGGATCGCCATGCCCATTCCCGATTTGATCGACGTCCTCGGCCGAATGGAACAAGGCGGGCAGATGCGCATGTCGGTTTCCAACGTGCTCGGCCTGGCGTCCGGCACGGAAGTCGGCCTCTACGGCACCGAAGGCACGATCAAGCTCGCCGAAGGAGATGACGGGTTTGGATTGTGGTCGGGACGGCGTGGCGACGACGCGCTAAAGCCGGTCAAGATCGCACCGGAGAAAGCGGGCGATTGGCGCGTCGAAGAGGAGTTCATCAACGCCGTCCGCGGTACCGAGGCGGTGACCCATACCGACCTGGTCACGGCGGTCAAGTACATGGAATGGTCGGACGCGGTGTGCCAGTCGCTCAACACGGGGGATACCGTCTATCTACCACGAATCGATTGATTCAAATGAAAAAACCAAAGATCGACGGAGAGCGCCTATGGGCCAGCCTGATGGACATGGGCCGCATCGGGGCCACGCCTGGCGGCGGCTCGGGGCGCATCGCGTTGACCGATCTGGACCGCGAGGCGCGCGACGTGTTCGTCGACTGGAGCCGGGAGGCGGGCTGCGCGGTGCGGATCGACCGCATGGGCAACATCTTTGCCCGTCGTGCCGGCACCGATGATGCCCGACCCCCGGTCATGACGGGAAGCCACCTGGATACCCAGCCGCTCGGCGGAAAGTTCGACGGCGTCTACGGCGTGCTTGCGGGACTTGAGGTGGTGCGCACTCTGAACGATGCCAGCATCGAAACCGAAGCGCCCATCGACGTCGTCGTGTGGACCGACGAAGAAGGAGTACGCTTCCAATCGTCCATGATCGCATCGGGCATATTCGCCGGCATGTACGATCTGGACCACGGGCTCTCTTCCGCCGACAGCAACGGCAATACCATGGGCGGGGAGTTGGAGCGCATCGGCTACGCCGGGCCCGAACCGGTGGGCGGCTATCCGATCGACGCCTTTTTCGAGGCTCACATCGAACAAGGTCCACTTTTGGAATCGGAGGGCAAATCCGTCGGCGTGGTCCTCGGCGCCCAGGGCAAGCGCTGTTTTCGCGTCACCGTCGAGGGCGAGGAAGGACATGCCGGGACGCTTCCCATGGATCAGCGCCGCGATGCACTCCTCGGCGCGGCACGCATGATCGACGCCGTTAACCACGTCGCCTTCTCTCACCAGCCCCGCCCGGTAATCACCGTCGGTGCCATCAGGGCGCGGCCGAATTCACCCAACACAATCTCGGGGCGAACCGAATTCACCATCGATTCCCGCCATCCCGACGGCGACTTGCTGGCTGCCATCGGCGACGACTTGCGCCGGGTGTGCGCAGAGATTGTCGACGAGGCGGGTCTCGGCCTGAACGTCGAACAGAGCACCCACCGGCCGACGGTGACCTTTGATCCGTCCTGCATTACGGCAATTCGCGAGGCCGCAGAGGAGCGTGGTATCTCGCATCGGGACATTTATTCAGCCGCCGGACACGACGCTTGCAATATCTCGCTTTGCGCGCCGACGGGCATGATCTTCGTACCCTGCGAGAATGGCATCAGCCACAACGAGAAAGAAAATGCCAAGCCCGAAGACCTAGCCGCCGGTTGTGACGTCCTCCTCGGCGCCGTACTCGGGCGGGCCAATAGGGAAAACCGGCGTTAATAAAGTAATAAGCGGTCTTGGGGTAACGTCGCCTTCTCGCCATCTGGGGAAGGGGACTAGATGAAACGTCTGGCCACGATCACAGGGGTCCTTCTTGTGCTGGGTGCCTGCTCGGCTTACGAAAAGGGCGAAGTCGTCAAGAGCAGCCCACAAGAGATAAAGATCGGCATCGCCTATGACGCCGCCGTCGATGGCGTCGATAGTCGCCGCCAGGCGACCGAGCATTGCGCCGAATCGAGCAAGGGGGCGGTCTGGTACGGCCACGATCGGGACGGCAATATGCACTACCGCTGCGAATAATTCGTGCTAAAAGTAGGGCCCGCAGAAGTGGGTCTTTTTCGTGACAAAAGGCCCCGAATCGACCTATAGCGGGGTCCCATGGTCAAGATCGCCACCTGGAACGTGAATTCCGTCCGCTCGCGCCTTCCCATCCTTCTCGACTGGCTGGGCGAAGCGGCGCCCGACGTGGTGCTGCTGCAAGAGACCAAGGCGACGGACGATCAGTTCCCGCGCCTTGAGATCGAAGACAAGGGCTACAATATCGAGACGGCGGGACAGAAGAGCTATAACGGTGTCGCCATCTTGTCGAAATCCCCTATCGAGGTCGACCTCCGGGCCCTTCCCGGCGACCCCGAGGATGAACAGGCGCGTTATATCGAGGCCTTTACCGGCGGCGTCCGCGTCGCCTCGATCTATCTGCCCAACGGCAACCCGACGGACGGGCCCAAGTACCCCTATAAACTGGCCTGGATGGAACGCCTTTATACCCACGTTCAGACCCTTCTGGCCGACGAGGATGCCTTCGTCCTTGGCGGCGACTACAACGTGACGCCGGACGATGGCGATCTCTACGATCCCGAGGGCTGGCGCGACGATGCTCTGTGCCGCCCCGAAACCCGTGCGGCTTGGCGCAAAATTATCTACCTTGGCCTCACCGACGCGTTGCGCGCCACCAGCCCCGAGGTCGGGCGCTACACCTATTGGGACTATCGCGCCGGCGCCTGGTCCAAGGATCACGGGTTGCGCATCGATCATTTTCTGTTGTCGCCCCAGGCCGCCGATCGCTTGGTCGACACCGGCATCGACCGCGGGCCGCGTGGCCGCGAGAAGACATCCGACCACACGCCGGTGTGGTGCCAACTGGAAGACACATGAGCGAATTCCTGGGTGGCTGCCTGTGCGGAGGCATTCGGTATCGGCTTGGTGCTAAGTCCTCGCATGCCGCCCACTGCCATTGCTCTCAATGCCGCCGCGCCAGCGGGGCGGCCTTCCTCACCTGGGTTGCCTTTCCAGCGGTTTCGTTCGCCTTTATCCAGGGCGCCCCCAGGATCTATCGGGCCACCGACAAGGCGGAGCGTTCATTTTGTCCCGATTGCGGCACCCCGCTGACCTTTCGCCACGTCGATAGCGCCCATCAGGTCGACGTGACGGCCGGAAGCCTGGATAATGCCCAAGACGTCCAACCTGTCCACCATATTTGGGACTCCGCCAAGCTCGGCTGGCTGAACATGGGCGACGGCCTGCCCCGCTATCCGGGTGAGCGGGACGGCAGCGAGGACATGCCATGAGCGACAACCCCGTTTACGAAGGCGGCTGCCTGTGCGGCACCATCCGCTATCGCATCGCCGGCCCCATTGCGTGGGCCGCCCATTGCCATTGCGCCATGTGCCGGCGCGCCAGCGGCGCCGTCGCCCTCACCTGGGCCACCGTGCCAGCGACGCGATTTGCCATTACCCAGGGGGAGCCCGCCACATACCGGTCGTCGGAGAACGCCGAGCGCCGGTTCTGTCCCGCCTGTGGCTCTCAACTGACTTTTTGGTCGAACGCACACCCAAACGAGATGGATGTCTCGCTCGGCACCCTGGACCACCCGGAAGATCATCGGGCCGACAGGCACACCTGGGCCAAGAGCCGCCTATCGTGGCTTCGTCTCGACGACCATTTGGTAGCCTACGCCGAGTCCACACCGGCGGACAAACGGCCCGCGATCGGAGGGGGCGATGATGCCTAAGCACATCCTGGTCACCGGCGGCACCGGCTTTATCGGCGCCGCACTGGTGCGCCGTTTGGTCGGCGACGGCCATCGGGTGAGGGTGCTGGACAACGACTCGCGCGGCTCCGCCGGTCGGCTCGACGACATCGCCGATGACTTTGAGAGGATTTCGGGCGACGTGCGCGATGCAAAGGCGGTGGAGAAGGCGGCACGAGGCGTCGATGCCGTCCACCACCTGGCCTTCGTCAACGGCACCGAGTTCTTTTACGAAAAGCCCGAATTGGTCCTCGACGTCGGCGTCAAGGGCATGGTCAACGTGCTCGACGCCTGTATTAAGGCCGAAGTCGGAGAACTGGTGCTGGCGTCATCTTCTGAGGTCTATCAGCACGCACCCAAGGTGCCCACCGACGAAACCGTACCGCTCAGCATTCCCGACCCCACCAATCCGCGCTATTCCTATGCCGGCGGCAAGATCATCAGCGAGATCATGGCGCTCAACTACGGACGCAAGTATTTCGAGCGCGTGCTGATCTTCCGTCCGCACAACGTCTATGGCCCCGACATGGGCTGGGAGCACGTCCTTCCTCAGTTCGTGTTAAGAATGAAAAAACTATCACAACAATTTGATTCAACTGTAGAATTTCCCATACAGGGAACCGGGAAGGAAACCCGCGCCTTCGTCTTCATCGACGATTTTGTCGATGGCCTGGCGATCATGTTCGAGCTGGGCGAGCACTTGGGCATTTACAACATCGGAAGTACCGAAGAGGTCGCCATCACCGATGTCGCCCGGATGGTCGGAGAATTTTATGACCGCCGCATCAATGTCGTCGCCGGCCCCCTCGCCGAAGGAGGAACGCCCCGGCGCTGCCCCGACATCGCCAAGCTCAAAGCGCTCGGCTACCGGCCCCGGATGACGTTGAGCGAGGGCTTGCCGGTCCTGGCGCGCTGGTACGACGCCAATGCCGGCAAGGCGCCAGTGGACGCGAGTTAAAGGGGAAGGACGATGGAAACAAAGCCCAAGCTGGCCGCCGGGAGCGGTGGCAGCGTCGTCGTCGAGACCTGCCAGGCCTGCGGCGGTGCCGACCTGCAATCTGTGCTTTTTCTGGGCTATCTGCCGCCGGTCAATCAGATGCGAATGATCGGCGCGCGCCCCCATGAACAACCGGCCTATCCGGCCGAGCTTCTCTACTGTCCGGGTTGTGAGATGGTGCAAATCGGCCTTATCGTCGATCCCGCCATCCTGTTTCCGCCCGATTATCCCTATACCAGCGGCACGACGCGCATCCTGCACGAAAATTTTGCCGATTTATCGCGCGAATGCGCAGACTTGCTGGCCCCGGCGGCGGATGACCTGATCGTCGATATCGGTTCCAACGACGGCACGCTGTTGTCGAAGTTTGCCGATAGCGGCTGGCGGCTCTTAGGGATAGAGCCGACCGAGGCGGGCCAACTTGCCATTGAGAAGGGAATTGCCACCGAAACCGCCTTTTTTACCAAAGCGCTGGCCGAGCAGATGAGAGCCAAGCACGGCGCCGCCAAGCTGGTAACGGCAGCCAACTGCTTCGCCCATATCGAAAACGTCCACGACATCATCAAGGGCGTCATGGCGCTGCTGGCCGACGACGGGGTTTTTGTTTCCGAATCCCACTACCTGATCTCGCTTTTGGAGACCGTGCAGTACGACACCATTTATCACGAGCACCTGCGATATTACTCCCTGACCAGCCTGGCGAACCTTCTTGCCATGCACGGCCTTGAAGTCATCCACGCCCGACCCATCCCAAGCCACGGCGGATCAATCCGCGTTTATGCGGCACGGCACGGTTCGCGCCCGGTGCTCCCCTGGGTCAAGAAGATGCTGGCCGCCGAGGCGGCCCGGGGCCCGATGGCGGAACAATTGAGCGTCTTCAAGGACCAAGTCATTTCCAGCAAGTTGGAACTCCTGGCCATGCTCCACTCCATCAAAGCCGAGGGTCAGCGCATATATGCCATTAGCGCGCCGTCCCGGGCCAGCACCCTGGCCCATTACGCGGGCCTCGACGACGGCCTTATCGACTGCATCTTGGAGATCGACGGATCACGCAAGATCGGCCGCTCCCTGCCCGGCACATTGATCCCGGTGATCGAGGAATCGCGCCTGTTCGCCGATCAGCCCGAATACGCCCTCATGTTTTCATGGCACATCGCCGACGAACTGGCGCCCAAGCTTCGCGACAAGGGGTACGCGGGTAAATTCATCGTGCCCCTGCCCCGGCCCCGCATTATTTGACCTTGGGCAGGATCAGGCGCCCCTTAACCTGGGCCAGCATGAAGATGGCGTAGACGGGGGCATTCTCGAATCCGCCGTCGGCAAGGCGCCGGGCAACCTCTTCGGGCGCCATGGTCAGGGCCTCCAACTCGGGTTCGGACGGCTGAAGGGGTGTGACGGGCACCGTCGTCGCGGCAAAGAAGCACCACATGCGGTTGCCCAGGCGTCCGGCATCGGGGACCAGATTGCCCAGCAATTCCATGCTATCGGCGCGGTAGCCGGTCTCTTCCAGCAACTCGCGCTTGGCCGCTGCCTCAGGCGTCTCTCCGCCATCGACGAGCCCGCAGGGAAGCTCCAGCGACACCGTCTCGGTGACTGGGCGGTATTGGCGCACAACAAGGATACGTCCCTCGGGCGTCAGCGCCAGAATGGCGACGTAGTCGTCGGGCACGACGGCGTAATAGGGATCGCCGCCCTGGTCACTATCGAGAGTTTTCGCCACGACCTCGAACCACGGCGTCTTCAAAACCGTCTCGCGGGTGGCAACCCTGGGCCGGGGTTTCGTGCTCCGGCCCGGCGGTTCGGATGCTTTTTCGTTCATGGTCCTCTGGTGCCAAAGGTGGGCCGCGCCGAGACTGGGCAAGGCGCCGTTCGATGGCAAGCCCTTTGTCGGACATCAGCGTCGATTGACAACCCCGGCGGCACGGGTTTATCTGCGCATCGACGCGCCATGCATTATCTGTACGCAACTACGCCGGCCCGGCCGGGGGAACCATGACCGAATGGAACGCCGAAATAACCGTCGTCGGCGGCGCCGGCCATGTTGGCCTGCCGCTGGCCCTGGCCTTCGCCGATATCGGCCGGCGTGTGCTCATCCACGATATCGACGACAAGGCCCTTAAGACCATCGCCGGGGGCCGCCTGCCGTTTGTCGAATACGGCGGCCAGGCCTTGCTGGACAAGGCCCTCGGCGAAGACAAACTACGGTTTTCCGCGTCCGTCGATGACGTGCCGGCGGGCGGAGTCATGGTCGTCACCATCGGCACGCCGATTGACGAGTTCCTTAACCCCGAATACGAGGCTGTCTCGGATTGCATCGACAATCTGTTGTCCAAAATGACGGACGATTGCCTGGTCATTCTGCGCTCGACGGTCTTTCCGGGCACCACCGATTGGCTGCACCGCCACCTGCGCACCCGGGGAAAATCCCCCAAGCTGGCTTTCTGCCCCGAGCGCGTGGTGCAGGGTCATGCCACCCAAGAACTGCGCAAGGTGCCCCAGATCGTCAGCGGAACGACGCCCGAGGCGGAGGACGAGGCGGCGGAACTGTTTGCCGGCATCGGTCCCGCGATTGTCCGCCTGACGCCTCAGGAGGCCGAATTCGCCAAGCTTTTCAGCAACACGTACCGCTACATCCATTTCGCGGTGACCAACGAGCTTTACATGATCGCCGAGAACGCGGGCGTCGATTACCACCGGGTCCTCGACGGCATGACCCAGGATTATCCGCGCGCCCAGTACATCCCGAGGCCCGGCTTCGCGGCGGGACCGTGCCTGTTCAAGGACACCATGCAGCTCTCGGCCTTTGCCAACAACCGTTTCGGCCTGGGCCACGCGGCCATGCTGGTCAATGAGGGGCTTGTGCTCTACGTGGTTGACGAGGCGCGGCGCAAGTACCCGCTGGCCGAAATGACGGTGGGCCTTCTCGGCATGGCCTTCAAGGCCGACGTGGACGACACCCGGGCCTCGCTCAGTTACAAGATGAAGAACGCGCTCAAGGCCCACGCCAAGGAGGTCCTGACCACCGACCCCCACGTCACCTCCGACGCCGAGATTAAGCCCTTGGACGAGGTTATAGCCAAGAGCGATCTTCTCGTCCTGTGCACCCCGCATGGGGCCTATAAGGACCTCGATGTCGGCGAAACGCCGTTGATCGACATATGGCGCTACATCGGCTCGGGACGAATCTAATTCAGGCACCCTCTTCAGGCAGAAGGAAAAAGAAACGGTGACACCGCCCGACGAACGTATTCCCTGGTTCCAGCCCCAGGTCGGGGCGGCCGAAGAGAAGCGCTTGGCCGAGGTCCTGGAAAGCGGCTACATCAACGCCGGCGAGGTAACCCGCGAATTTGAAGAACGCGTGGCAGAGACCATCGGCGCCCGACATTGCATCGCCGTTAGCAGTGGCACAGCGGCCATTGCCCTAGCCCTGATGGGCAAGGGGATCGGTCCCGGCGACGAGGTCATTGTGCCGGACCTTACCTTCATCGCCACCGCCAATGCCGTCCGTTTGACCGGCGCCAACGTCAAGCTGGTCGATGTGGAGACTAAGCGCTTCACCCTTGATGTCGAACGAACGCGGGCCGCCATCGGGCCAAGGACCCGCGCCGTTGTCCCGGTTGACGTCAATGGCCGCGGCGCCGATTACGGCGTCTTGGAAACGCTGTGCCGTGACAAGGGTTTGGCTCTTATTTGCGATTCAGCAGAAGCGCTTGGTTCGAAATGCACCGGGCGCTTTCTCGGCACCTTCGGCGATGCCGGCGCTTTTTCGTTTTCAGCCGCCAAGACCATTTCTTCCGGTCAAGGCGGCATGATCGCCACCGACGACGAGGATCTCACGTACCGGCTGCGCGAACTCCGCGACCAGGGGCGGCGCAGCCAGGGAACCGGCGGCAACGACCTCCATCCGGTCGTTGGCTTCAATTTCAAGTACACCAACCTGCAGGCCGCCGTGGCGCTCTGCCAAATGGATCGCCTGGCCGACCGCCTTGATCACTTTCGCCGCCGCGATCAGTGGTATCGGGACTTACTTACCGATTGCCCCGGCGTCTCGTTGCCACCGCTCGACGATGGCGAGGAAGTCCGCCAATGGACCGATATCCTGACCGATCGGCGCGACGACGTTGTCGCCGCGTTGTCCGATCAGGGCATCGGCTGCCGGCCGTTCTGGTATCCCCTGCATACCCAGGCACCCGACAAGGCATCGGACAACGGTTTTCCGGGCGCCATGGCGGTCTCTTACCAGGGCCTATGGCTACCGTCGTCGTTCGAGTTGACCCGCGAGGAGGCGGCGCTGACCGCCGGCATTATTCGCCAAACCCTTTCCGGCACCACAACCTAGAGCAAATCCCGAGCGAGCGGAATCGTTCGCAACGATAAATTTGCTTAAAATCAATATGTTAGAGCATTTTCCGTAAGCGCGAGCGATCGGGAAATGGTCTAACGAGGCGGCATCTGCCGGCCTTCGCCATCGGCCCTGGGAAGCCGCACTACCACCGCGCCCTGTTGCCCGGCCTTCGGAGCCCGGTGCAGGCGCGTCATGCCCCACAGGAACCAGCGCAGGTATTCCATCGTCCAGGGTCCGAGACGGAATGTAGATTCGCCACCGAACAAGCGGTCGATGGAGACGATCGGAACCTCACCGAGCCGAAGACCCATGATCTGCGCCTTGATGGCCATCTCGAAAGCCACCGCCCAGCCAACCGGTCGTGATTGCAGATCGAAGTCGCCGAACCGTGCGCGCCGAAACATCTTGATGCCGGTTGTCGAGTCGGTGAGCGCCGAGCCGGCCAGGGCGTGGAACAGGCGATTGGCCAAACGCGACAGTATACCGCCAATGAGCGAGCCCCCGAGCCGCCGACCGCCGTGGGCGTAGCGCGTGCAACTGACAAAATCGCAGCCTTCGTCCATCAATTTCAGCATGTCGTCAATGGCTAGTACGGGCCCGACCTCGTCTGCGGCAAAAATAAGAATGATGTCGCCGGCCGCCGCCTCGACACCGGCGCGAATGGCATTGATGACACCCACGCCTAAGGTGTTGTGCAGGGTGCGCAAGTGGGGAAAGTCAGCCCCCATGGACGCCACCACGGCGACGCTGTCGTCGTCGGCCTCATCGTGAACGACCAGAACCTCGTGTGGAACCTCGACGACGGCGCGCAACACCTTGAGCATGACGCGCACGTTGAGGCCCTCGTTGCGCACGGGAACCAGGATCGATAGCGCGATAGGTTCGGCCTGGCGCTCCTTGCTCACCTCCGCGTCCCCTTCACGTCCTTCGCCATGGCATTCTCCACCGGTCCGCAGGCGTCCAAATGGAAACTGCTCCGACAAACGCGCCTCGCCTTCGAATCGGCGCAATTCCTCGATGTCGGCGGTGACAAGCGCACCTAGGACGGCGCTGCTGCTCTCCGGCGGAGCCGAGCGAAGGTTTCATATCGGTTGGGGGGTGTCAATTCCCAACCCCTGCCCTGGGGCGGGAATGACGTTATTTGTTGCGCCGACCCCCTATCGGTCGATAATCATAGACAAAATTCCAGACACCGTGCCCCGAAACGGAGGAACTCCTCATGGACGCTAAGGTCTTCGACAAGAAAAACCTGCCCAGCCGCCATACCAGCGTCGGCCCGGAGAGCGCGCCGCACCGCTCGTACTATTACGCCATGGGCATGACCGAAGAGGAGATCAAGCGCCCCTTCGTCGGCGTCGTCACCACATGGAACGAGGCGGCGCCGTGCAACATCTCGCTGATGCGCCAGGCTCAGGCGACCAAGAAGGGCGTCAAGGCGGCCAAGGGCACGCCGCGCGAGTTCACCACCATCACCGTGACCGACGGTATCGCCATGGGCCACCAGGGCATGAAATCGTCTCTGATCAGTCGCGAGGTGATCGCCGATTCGGTCGAACTGACCATGCGCGGCCATTGCTATGACGCCCTCGTCGGCCTGGCCGGCTGCGACAAGTCGCTGCCCGGGCTGATGATGGTCATGTTGCGCCTCAACGTGCCGTCCGTGTTCATGTACGGCGGCTCCATCCTGCCCGGCCGCTACAAGGGCAAGGACATCACCGTCCAGGACGTCTTCGAAGCCGTCGGCGCCCATAGCGGTGGTCAGATCAGCGAGCGCGAACTGCGCGACATAGAATGCGTCGCCTGCCCATCGTCGGGCTCTTGCGGCGGTCAGTTCACGGCCAACACCATGGCCTGCGTGTCGGAAGCCATAGGCCTCGCCATTCCTGGTTCGGCCGGCGCGCCGGCGCCCTATGATTCGCGCGATGCCTATGCCGAGGCCAGCGGCGAGACGGTAATGAAGCTTTTGGCCCAGAACATCCGGCCGCGTGATATCGTCACCCGCAAGTCATTGGAAAACGCCGCCATGGTGGTCGCCGCGTCGGGCGGCTCGACCAACGCCGGGTTGCATCTGCCGGCAATGGCCCACGAAGCCGGTATCGACTTCGACCTGATGGACGTTTGCAAGATCTTTGAGAAAACGCCCTATATCGCCGATCTCAAACCATCCGGGCGCTATGTCGCCAAGGATATGTTCGAGGTTGGCGGCGTGCCAGTACTCCTGAAAGCACTTCTGGAAGGCGGCTACCTGCACGGCGATTGTCTAACGGTCACCGGCAAGACCATGGCCCAGAATCTGGCCCGGGTGAAATTCCCCAAGGACCAGGACGTCATCCGCCCGACCAAGGACCCGATCTCGCCGACCGGCGGCGTCATCGGCCTCAAAGGCAACCTGGCGCCCGAAGGAGCCATCGTTAAGGTAGCCGGGATGGACGGCCTTAAGTTCACCGGCCCGGCGCGGGTCTTTGATTGCGAAGAAGACGCCTACGAGGCCGTCGTCAAGCGCAAGATCAAGAAGGGCGAAGTCATCGTCATACGCTACGAGGGTCCCAGGGGCGGCCCCGGCATGCGCGAGATGCTGTCGACCACGGCGGCGCTTTACGGCCAGGGCATGGGCGACAAGGTGGCGCTTATCACCGACGGCCGCTTCTCGGGCGCGACGCGCGGCTTTTGCGTCGGCCACGTCGGGCCCGAGGCCGCCGTCGGCGGACCCATCGGACTCCTCAAGAACGGCGATGTGATTACGCTCGACGCAGTCAAGGGGCGCCTCCAAGTCGATCTGACCAAGAAGGAATTGGACAAGCGGCGCAAGTCTTGGAAACCACGCAAGACCGACCACCAATCCGGCGCCCTGTGGCGTTACGCCCAGAACGTCGGCGAAGCCTGCAAGGGCGCCGTCACCCACCCCGGAGCCAAGGCCGAGACCCATACCTATGCCGACATCTGATCGCGTCACGCCTGAACTGGACGTCAATTTCGTCCGCTCGTTCTTTCCCAACCTGAACGACGGCTGGGCCTTTTTCGAGAATGCCGGCGGCAGCTATGTGCCGAAGACGGTGATTGAGCGCGTCACCGCCTACATGACCGAGATGCAGGTGCAGCCGGGCGGCGTCTTCGAATCGGGCCGACGCGCCGCAGAAAAGCGCGACGAGGCGCAGCGCCTGGTGGCGGAGATGATTAACGCCGACGAGGGCGAGGTTATCATCGGCCCTTCAACCACCACCAACGTCTATGTCATGTCCCACGCACTGGCGCCCTTCTTCGAGGCCGGCGACGAAATCATCGTCACCAACCTGGACCACGAGGCCAACAGCGGCGCCTGGCGGCGCCTCGAGAGGACCGGCGTCACCGTCAAGGAGTGGCGGGTCAACCCCGATAGCGTAGAGTTGGAGATCGGGGACCTTGATGCGCTGCTGGGCGAGCGCACCCGCCTGGTGTGCTTCCCCCATTGCTCGAACGTCGCCGGCGGTATCAACGACGTGGCGGCAATCACCGCAAGGGCCCACGCGGCGGGCGCCATGGTGTTTGTCGACGGCGTCGCCTATGCGCCGCACCGGGCGGTCGACGTCAAGACGCTCGACGTCGATTTCTATGCCATGAGCTTTTACAAGGTCTATGGTCCGCACCTTGCCATGGTCTATGGCAAGCGCGATTTGTTGTTGCGGTGCGAGCCACAGAACCACTTCTTCATCGGAGAAGACCGCCCGGCCTTGCGCGTCAACGCGGGCTATCCGCCCCACGAATCGACCGCCGCCCTGCCCGGGATCGTGGATTACTTTGAGGCCGTCCACAGCCACCACTTCGATGAACCGGAAAACAGCCTCAATCAACGGATCAAGCGCGTCTTCTCGCTCTTTGCCGCGCACGAGGAAAAAATTTCGGCGCGCTTTCTCGATTTCCTCGCCACCAAGCCCGGCGTGCGCCTCATCGGACGCAACAACCCACGCGCCGCGAGCCGCGCCCCCACTTTCTCGTTCCTGGTCGAAGGGATGAAGTCCGCCGAACTGCCGCCGCTTGCGGCCAAAAACCAAGTCGCCATCAAGAACGGCAATTTTTACGCCTATCGCCTGATGGAGCCTTTGGGGCTGGACCCGGCTGATGGCGTCGTACGCACCTCCATGGTCCACTATACGGCCATGGAGGACGTCGACCGCCTAATCGCCGCCCTGGACGAGATCCTGTAAGAGGAAACCCATGTCCGCCCCCGCGAGAGTCCTGGTCGTCGGCGCCGGCATCGTCGGCACCTGCTGCGCGGTCTATCTGCAACGTGAGGGTTTCCGCGTTACGCTGATCGACCGCGACGGTCCGGGCGAAGGCTGTTCATCGGGCAACGCGGGAAACTTCTCCGTCGGTTCCGTCTTCCCCCAATCGATGCCCGGAATCTGGCGCAAGGTTCCGGGCATGCTGATGGATCCTCTGCTCCCCCTATCGATTCGTTGGCGCCATCTGCCGGCCGCCTTGCCCTGGTTCACCCATTTTACCATGAACAGCCGGCGCCGGCGAGTGGAAGAAATCGGTCTCGCCTTGAAGGCCCTTTACGGCCACGTCCTCGATGCCTACGACGCCCTCCTCAAGTCCGCCGGTGCCCAAGACCTGATCGTGTGCCGGGGCAGGCTGACCACCTACGAGAGCGAATTGTCCCTGCAAAAGGATGCCTACGCGCTGGAGCTTCGGCGGCGCCATGGAATCGACGTGCAAATCCTAAGCGGCGATGAAGCACGGAAAATGGAACCGGCGCTTACCCCCCTGGTCAAGCGGGCCGCCTTCCTGCCCGCCTACGCCCATACGGTCAACCCCCTGCGCCTGACCCAGGTCCTGGCCGAGCAATTCGTCCGCGACGGTGGGACCGTGTTGCGCGAAACCGTCAGGGGATTCGAAGCGAAAGACCCCGGACCACCCCGGGTGTTGACCGACACCGGCGGCCATGACGCCGAGCAGGTGGTTATCGCCGCCGGCGCCTATTCCGGCCGGATGGCGGCGCAACTGGGCAGCCGCGTGCTTCTTGAAGCGGAACGGGGCTACCACTTGTCGATGTCCGACCCTGGGGTCACGTTCACACGCACCATCATGTCATCGGACCGGTTCATTACCATCACGCAAATGGAGCCCGGTCTTAGGGTCAGTGGCATCTCCGAATTCTCAGGCTTGGACGCGCCACCGCGCTACCGTCTCGCCGACGTGGTATTGAAACACGCCCGAGACCTCATCCCCGATCTCAATCCCGCCGGTGCCAGCCGTTGGATGGGAAATCGGCCTTCGACACCCGATTCACTTCCCATCATCAGCCGCTCGCCCCATAACCCGAACGTTCTGTTCGCCTTTGGCCATTTCGGCCTTACACTGGGGGCTATCAGTGGCAAGCTCATCGCGGAAATGGCTACTGGCCGACCCACCACCATCGACACCACGCCCTATAGGGTAGACCGCTTCTAGGTGTTAATGCAGATTCCCGATCACCGGGTCAGATAGACCAGAACCGCCAGGAGGCCAACGGCGACGGCCTGGGCGATAACCCGAAGGCGCATCAAGCGGTTGCGGCGCTCTTCCGAGGTATCACCCGGATTTGCGAAGCCGAACAGCCCGGCGACCAAAATCACCACCACGGCCACCAAGATGAGTACCAAAATCGCTTCGATGAAGCCCATGCTTCCACCTCTCCCGTCACTGTCCTAGACAATACCCGTTTAAGGATGGCATCGGGCACGGTCCATTGTCACGCCTAAATAAGCCCTCGTTTCGAGAGACCGATATCAGCTCCCCCCGCCAACCTCATCGGGCGACCGGCCGACGATGCGCTGATAGAGCTGAGGGTCGGTAGCGCCCTCGCTACCGATGACCAGAACCCGGCTGTCGTCAGTCAGTCCCAGGGAGGTACGAGCACTGTCATCGGCGCAGGCGGCAAGCAGGCCGGCCAAGGCCGCGACCCCCGATTCACCGGCTACCACCGGGGCATCGCCATCGATCCCTTCGGCCAGAAGGCACATGCCGGCGACGGCGGCCTCGTCGGGGACAGTCATGAAAGTATCGGCAGCGCGATCAAGGATGCGCCACGCCGGTACATTGACCTCGCCAGCGGCGAGACAGGCCATCACGGTCTCCAGATCACCTGGAAATAGCGTTGGTTTTCCATTGACGGCGCTGACGTAGAGACAGGCCGCCTTTTCCGGCTCTACAATAGAAGTATGGGGCCGTTCGTCGCCCAGAACCTGCCACACATGGCCGCAGACGGCCGCCGCCAGGCCGCCGACACCGCCTTGTACGAAGATGTGCGTTGGCGCCTGGCCGAGTTGCGTCAGGGCCTCGTCGGCAAGGGTGGTGTAGCCCTGCAAGATGTCGAGTTGGGTCTGGTCGAAGTCGTCGCCCGCCGTGTCGGAGACCAGGATCCAGCCGTTCTCTTTTGAATCCGCCTGGGCGCGGCGCAACGAATCATCATAAACGCCGGGAACCCGCACAACGCGGGCACCATAGCGCGCGATGGCGTCCTCGCGGCCCTGGCTCACGCCTTCGTGGATATAAATGGCCGAGGCGCAGCCGAAGGCTTGGGCCGCCCAGGCGACGGCGCGGCCGTGGTTGCCGTCGGTAGCGCAGGCCACGGTGACCCGCGGGGCCGCGTTCCCGGCGTCCGGGTTGCGGGCCAACAAGCGCCTCACCGCCAGCGGCCCGCCCAGGGCCTTGAAGCTGCCAAGGCCGAAACGTCCGCCTTCATCCTTGTACGACAGCGATGCCAGGCCCGCCGCCTGGGCGAGCCCAGGCAAGTCCTTCAAAGGGGTCGGCGCGTAGTCCGGCCAAGCGGCGACGTCGAGGCGGGCGGCGACGCAATCTTCGCGGCCGAGAAGACTCTCCAGGTCTTCGGGCCAACCGCTAGAAATCTCGGCGCGCGGATTGTGGAATAGCTTGGGCGGCGTGGCCGCGAACCGGGCACGAACAGAATCCAACATTATCCTCCCCGCGCGACCTTAATTTCGGCCTCGGCGGCGGAAGCCAGAAAGCGCGTGTCGCTGCCGATGGCAACGAAACGAAAGCCCCTGTCGAACCAACGTTTAGCAACGGCACCGGCGGCACAGTAGACACCGGCGATGACGCCGTTCTTCTCAGCCGCCGCCAGGATGGCGTCTATGGCGTCGACAACGACCTTCTCGGTCGGTTCCATGGAAGGCGCACAACCGAGGCTGATGGCAAGATCGGCGGGCCCGATGAAAACGGCGTCCAGCCCCTCGACAGTGGTGATCTCGTCCAGTTTCTCAACGGCTTCGCTGGTTTCGATCATGGCCAGGGTCACCAAGGTGTCGTTGGCATGCTCGAGATAATCTTCGCCGCCATAAAGTATGCCGCGCGCCGGACCGAAACTGCGGTAGCCTTGAGGCGCATAGCGGCACGCGCCGACGAAGGCCTCGCACTGGGCGCGATTGTTGACCATCGGACAGATGATTCCATAGGCGCCGGCGTCTAAAAGTTTCATGATCGACGACGGGTCGTTCCATGGGGCCCGGGCCAGGGGGATGGCCGAAGTGGTGGAGATGGCCTGCAGCATTTCGGCGGCGACCTGGAAACCGATCATACCGTGCTGCGTGTCGACGGTGACGGCATCGAAGTCCTGATTGGCGATGATCTCGGCGCCCAAGGAGGTCGGCAAACCAACCCAGCCACTGAGCACATTGCCCCCTTCCGCCCAGATGGTGCGAATCCGGTTTTCGCGCATATCGACGATTCCTTTTCCCTGTCCTCGTTGTCCGGGAGTACCCCCGCTGAGGGTGCGATTGTGCCCCGAATTGCCGCCCCCATTCAACCGAAGGCGCACCAAATCAGGGGCACAGGCGAAAGAAAGGCCCCGCTTGGGGGATAAGCGGGGCCTTAGGCTAGGAGTCGAACGTCCATGAATAGACGCAATGCTTTGCGCACTGATTGAGTTATATCATGCGAATGGGAATTATTTCAAACCATATCTTTGCTGTTGGGAAATTTTTATATTGATCGGCCACACACGATGATCGAAGAGCTCTAAGCCAGTTCAGGCGACACGCCATGCAAATCTTGGCGTACATGCGATCTGTTACGATGGCGACCGAAAACACCACCATCACGGTGGTGTCGATTAGCGGGAGGTTGAGCGATGGAACAAAGGCTCAGCGTGATAACCCTTGGCGTTGCCGATCTTGGACGATCGCGCCGCTTCTACGAAGACGGCCTGGGTTGGCGGCGAGGGAATACCCAAAAAGAGATCGTTTTCTTTCAGGCTGGCGGCCTGGTCCTGGCGCTCTATCCCCTTGCCGACCTTGCCAAGGACGCCTGTCTCGACGAAGACGGCCTTGGTTTCGGCGGTATCACGCTGGCCTACAACGTGCGCCAGCGCGAAGACGTGGACACTGTCCTGGCAGAGGCCCAGGCCGCCGGAGCGCGTATTCTCAAACCGGCCCAGGACGCCTTCTGGGGCGGTTATTCCGGTTACTTCGCCGATCCCGACGGCCATCCTTGGGAAGTAGCGTGGAATCCATTTTGGACACTGGACGCGGACGGCGCCGTCCGGATGCCGGCACCAGAGTGCTGATTTCTCAATGATTTAAAGGGCTGCCAGCCGGATCAGGGCCTCGTCCAGCTTGGTGCGCGCCGCCGCCGTATCGGCGAGGCGTCGGCGTTGTTCCTCTACTACCTCGGCCGGCGCCTTGGCAAGAAAGCCCTGGTTGGCCAGTTTTTTGTCGAGCTTACCGACCTCGCCATCGAGCTTGGCGATTTCCTTTTTCAGACGCGCCCTCTCGCCTGCAATGTCGATGATCCCGGCCAGGGGCAGAATAATCGTCGCCTCGTCGAGTACGTCTTGGATTGATCCTTTTGGCACCTCGCCGTCGGCAGCCTCGGCCGACGATAGCCGCGCCAGGCGGACAATTAAATCGCCATGTCGGGCCAAGCGGCTTTGCGACTTAGGACCCGCGTTCCTCAGGGTAAGCGGTATCGTCTGGCCCGGCGGCACGTGCATTTCAGAGCGGATGGATCGAACCTGGGTGACCAAGCGCACGACCCAGTCCATTTCGGCCTCTGCTTCGCCGTCGAAGTGGGCGCCATCGTGTTGGGGCCAATCCGCCAGCACCAGCAGGCCAGGCCGCTCGTCGGCGGTCTCGGCCCACAGCTCCTCGGTGACGTAGGGCATGAAGGGATGCAAAAGCCGCAAGATCCGGTCCAGGGCCCAGGCGGTGGCCGCCCGCGTCTCGGCAGCCGCACGGGCGTCGTCTCCGGTCAGGATCGGCTTGGTGAATTCCAGGTACCAATCGCAAAAAGTACCCCAGACAAAGTGGTAGAGCGCCCCGGCAGCTTCATTGAAACGATAGGCCTCCAACGCCTTTACGACCTCGTCCGTGGTCTCCGCCACCTTGCCGACAATCCAGCGATTGACCGTCTCAGAGCAGGTATTCGGGTCGAACCCGTCATCGGGCGTGCATCCGTTCATCAAGCAAAAGCGCGCCGCGTTCCACAGCTTGGTGACGAAGTTGCGATAGCCCTCGATCCGGTTTTCGGCAAGCCGGACGTCGCGTCCCTGGGCGGCCAGGATGGCAAGGGTGAAACGAACGGCGTCGGTGCCGTATTTCTCGAACAGGTCCAAGGGATCCATGACGTTGCCCTTGGACTTCGACATCTTTTGGCCCTTCTCGTCGCGCACCAGGGCGTGGATATAGACGGTGTGGAAGGGCACCTCGTCCATGAAGTGAAGCCCCATCATCATCATCCGCGCCACCCAGAAGAAAATGATGTCAAAACTGGTGACCAGGACGTCGGTGGGAAAATAGCGGTCGACTTCCGGCGTCGTTTCCGGCCAGCCGAGAGTCGAGAAAGGCCACAGCGCCGACGAGAACCAGGTGTCGAGCACATCCTCTTCGCGCTCAAGCGCCACCGTCTCGCCATAGTGCTTGTCAGCCGCCGCCCGGGCCTCTTCTTCGCTCATCTCAACGAAGATGGTGCCGTCGGGGCCGTACCAAGCGGGAACCTGGTGTCCCCACCAGAGCTGGCGCGAAATGCACCACGGTTGGATGTTGCGCATCCACTCGAAATAGGTGTTTTCCCAATTGCGGGGAACGAACTGGGTACGACCCGACTCCACCGCCTCGATGGCCGGTTTAGCCAAAGTCGCGGCATCGGCGAACCACTGGTCGGTCAGCCACGGCTCGATGACCACGCCCGAGCGGTCGCCGTAGGGCACGGTCATGAGGTTTTCCTCAATCTTTTCCAGCAGTCCGAGGGACTCCATCTCGGCGATGACGCGATCGCGCGCCACAAAGCGGTCGAGGCCCCGATAGACCTTTGGCACTTTGTCATTGAGCTGCGCGTCGCGATCGAAAATGTTGACCAATTCAAGGTCGTGCCGGCGTCCGACCTCGAAGTCGTTGAAGTCGTGGGCCGGGGTCATCTTGACGGCGCCGGAGCCCTTTTCTGGATCGGCGTATTCGTCGGCGACAATAATCAGCCGCCGGCCGACGATAGGCAGGATGCAATGCTGGCCCACCAGGTCCCGGTAGCGGTCGTCTTCCGGGTGAACGGCGATGGCGGTATCGCCCAGCATGGTCTCGGGCCGGGTCGTCGCGACAGTGATGGATTCGCCGTCGCGCCCTTCGATGGGATAGCGGAAGTACCACAGCTTACCGGTCGTCTCGCGCTGTTCGACCTCCAGGTCCGAAATCGCCGTATGCAGCTTGGGGTCCCAATTGACCAGCCGTTTGTCCTTGTAGATAAGGCCCTGCTTGTAGAGATCGACGAAAACCTTGCGCACCGCAGCCGACAGGCCGTCGTCAAGGGTGAACCGTTCGCGCGACCAATCGCACGACGCGCCAAGACGCCGCAATTGCCGGGTGATGGTGTCGCCCGATTCCGCTTTCCACTTCCACACGCGCTCGACAAAGGCTTCGCGACCCAGTTGATGGCGATCAGTCCCCTCCCCTTCAAGCTGGCGCTCGACCACCATCTGGGTGGCGATGCCGGCATGGTCGGTTCCCGGTTGCCACAGGACGTCGCGTCCGCGCATGCGCTCGAAGCGGACTAAGATATCTTGCAAAGTGTTGTTGAGGGCGTGGCCGATGTGCAGGCTGCCGGTGACGTTGGGCGGCGGGATGACGATCGTATAGGGCCGGGCATCGGGGCTACGGCCACAAGCGAAGGCACCCGCGTCTTCCCACCGGCTGTAGATGCGCTCCTCGACCGCGACGGGCCGGTAAGTCTTGTCCAGCATGGCTGAACCGTCCTTTTGCTATACCTTGAGTCCGTCCGAGAGAACCGTCCCTGGGCGCCGGAACGGTTTGGTCACGCGGGAAGCCAACACCGTCAGTCTTCCAGCCTCTCCGCCCGATTGATCATGAGATCGATTTCCTTCTTGACGAGACGCTCGATCAGGTAGGGCAGGTTGCGGTCCAGCCACTCTCTGAGAAGCGGGCGAAGCATCTCGCGTATCATATTCTCTAAGGTCAGGTCACGGTTGCCCACGACCATGTCACGCCTGTCGAGGATGGCGCGCGCCAATTCCGATAAGACATCGGTCGACGTCTGAGCCGTTGGGGCGGAGACCACACTCGGAGTGACAGCCGGCGCCGCGACGACCATATCCTGGGTAAGGTCGAGAACATCAGCGAACGCGGGCTCGGGTACCGGTTCCGGCGCTGGCGCTGGCTCCGGTTCGGGCTCTGGTTCGGGCTCTGGCTCTGGTTCGGGCTCGACGAATTCGATTTCGGGTGCCGGTTCGGGTTCCGGCTCGGCCTCGGCCTCCTCCGGCTCGCCATCTTCGGACAGGATGCGGCGAATGGAAGAGAGGATAGCCTCCATCGAGGGTTCCTGCTGCCCCTCGCCCTCCGCGCCTTCCGCGCCCTCTTGACCTTCTTCTTCGCTCATCTACGTCTTATCCGATTAGGCAAGAATTGTACCCTCAACCATAACGGCACATAAACTAAAGCACAGGCCGAAGGAACACCACCCGCAATATTAATTGCCCTGGGGCCGGCTCCTTACTTTTTGCCCGTCGATCCGCCCTCCTCCGCTTCGGGCTGGCCGCTGGCTTCACCGCCGAAAGCCTTTTCGCGGACTTCTCGATAATGGTCCTCGGGATCGTAAATTTCGACCGGCAACTTGAGGTGTTTCGCCGTCATCTTACCGAGGGCGACATTGAGTTCAAAGATGGCAACCATCTCGTCGCGCTGGGCACGGGCAAAATCGACCTTGGCGTCAAGCAACTCCTGCTCAGCGTCGAGAACGTCTAGAACGGTCCGCGATCCCACCACGGCTTCACGCTGCACACCTTCCAGGGCTACTTCGGCGGCCTGAATTTCGCTTCGAAAAGCCACGATTCGCGCCCGCGCCGCCTGCAGAGCCTCCCACGAGCGAGTCGCTTCTTCAATGGCATCGCGGCGAGCTTGGCGCGTTTTCAACCGCTGCTCGGCAACCGACTGCCTGGCCTCGCGCAACCGCGAATAGACCGCACCCGATTGGTAGAGCGGGACGGTCAGAGTCACCTTGGCCTGGAAGGAATCGATGCGCGATTCCTGACCCACCGAATCGAAGGTTCGCGACGCCGTTCCCTCCACGTCGATCTCGGGCAGCAGTTCTCCGCGCACCCCTTCGGCATCGTCGGTCAGGGCCTGCTCGTCGAAGGATCCGGCCACCACTTCGGGGGCCTGGACAGCGGCAATGCGCACTGCTTCCTCTCCGTCCACCGGCAAGTCCGTGGGCAGCGTTACCGGGGCAAGTCTGCCGGGGTTTTCGCCGACCACGTTGCGATAGGCGGCACGGAATGCCTTGAGGTCGCTTTCCGCCTGGATGTGTTCGGCACTGGCGCGGGCCAGGCGAGCCTCTGCCTGGTGGACGTCGGTACGCGTGATCTCACCGACCTGAAAGCGATCGCGTGTCGCCTCAAGATGGCGCTTTAGGACCTGTTCGTTGTTAGTGGTCAGTTCCAGGACCGCCTGGTCGCGCACCACGTTCATGTAGGCCGTCGCTGCGTCGCGCAGCACTCTCTGCTCGACGGCGATCAGCCTGGCGCGGCCGGCGCGCACGTTGTTCTCGGCCTCGCTGGTAGCGGCCACGGTCCGCCCGCCGCGATAAAGCGATTGCTCGATCGTGAAGCTGAGGCTGCGCGGATTGCGATGTTGTCGGCGGTTGGTCGCAATATTGCTCTCGACGGCCCGGCCGGCATAGTCGCCGACCATCTCCACAGTGGGCCGCCAATTCGATAGCGCCTGGGCCACGTCTTCGTCGATGGCGCGCAGCTTGGCCCGTTCCGCGAGCAAGGTGGGGTTGTTGTTGAAAGCCGCCACCAGGGCCTGCTCAAGTGTCTGACCCAGGGCGCCGTCCGCCATCCCGGTCAAACCCGTCAAGAGGATCAGAACCGCCGCCATCCGTTCATGCATGAGGAACCCCTGAAACGTCCGTCTTTCGGTGACTAGTCTAACGGCCCGACCGCTGGAAGGCAAAGAGATGAATGGCCGCGGATGCCGTCGAAAAAGGCCCTCGCGGGCTCAAGACATACTCAAAACACAAACGAGGGCTCGGTTTCGAAGCCAGGCAACAAGGGTATCGCGGCATCAAACTTCTCAAGGCTGGAAAACAGACCGTCGCGGCGCGTTACCAGGACCGCCTTACCCATCGGGCCTTCGGATATCACCGCCACCATGCGCCCACCCTCGGATAGTTGGTTGCGGATGGCGGGCGGAACCTCGGGCACGGCGCCGCAAAAGAAGATGACGTCATAAGGCCCTTGCTTGGCATAGCCATCGCGCAACGCACCTTCAACGCAGGCCACGGTATCGATCCCTTGTTCGCCCAGGGTCGCCGTGGCCGCCTCGGCAAGACCATGGTCGCTTTCCAGCGCCACCACCGTGTTCGCCATGCGTGCCAACACGGCCGAGCAATAGCCCGTAGCGCAACCGATGACCAGAACCATGTCGCTGGGGGCGATTTCCGCTCCTTGCAGAAGGCGCGCCAGTACCAGCGGCTCCATCATGTGCCGCCCGTTGCCAAGCGGAATGTCCTCATCGACATAGGCGACACCGCGCAGGGACTTGGGCAAAAAGGCCTCGCGCGGCACTTCGGCCATGGCTGACATGACCAGGGGATCGGTGACCCGATTGGGCCTGATCTGGCTTTCTACCATGTTGTGGCGGGCGGCATTGTAATCCATGGGGCATCCCCCCTCTGGCATATCGTGAGATGCCCCGCTATATACTCCGTGAAGGCACCTCTGACAATGCCGTGCACGGCATGACGGGGGCGCCGGGAAATTTGCTTGCAGAGATCGGAGGCCTTCCTTAGTTTGGCGCGGTGGCAGAGTGGTTATGCAGGGGCCTGCAAAGCCCCGTACGCCGGTTCGATTCCGGCCCGCGCCTCCAGTTTAGTCCGGCGTAGCTCAGTGGTAGAGCAAGCGGCTGTTAACCGCTAGGTCGTTGGTTCGAGTCCAACCGCCGGAGCCAACAAAGACAAGGGGTTAGTCCATGACGGGCTAGCCCCTTGTTGCTTCAAGTCAGCAATAAGTCAGCATGGAGACTCGTTTCAGCGCCGCTCGCGGGCACAGCGCTTCCCCACCCTTTCCGAGCACGTTTACACAGTAATTACACACGGATGCACC
>JASLZL010000018.1 GCA_030754885.1 Rhodospirillales bacterium
GTGAAATCATCTATTTCATCAATCTCAACGAAAAGACCGAAGAAAAGGATATGGATGCCTTGGTGGGAGTCTACCAGCGCATCGACACGAAGATAGCCCAACGGACGTTGCGCTTCCTCCGGACCCGGCTCAACCTGCAAAAAAGAGCTAGGCTGACACTCTCCTGATGTCCGCATTTGGCTATTTTGCCCGTATTGAAGTCCGCAAGTTCATCGCTGCAATAACACCAAAAGCAGACATCACTGGCGTTGCGTTATGAATTTGTGTCCTAGTCCTTCCTATTCGGCGGCGCGGACGGGTGCCGCGTCGATCACCGGCGCCCCCCACTTCACCAACACGGCGCGCAGCTTCGCCGATTCTTCGTCGGTCAGCGGACGCACCGGATCGCGGGTGTAGCCGGCGGGTAGACCGATCATGTTCAGCCCCGCCTTATAGGGCGCCGGCACCACGCCCAGATAGCTGTTCACCTGCTTGATATCGATGGCCATCTGCATGAGATCGCGGCGCTCTTGCTCTTCCATGTTTTGGAATTCGAAGATGCGGTCCGGATTGCCGAAATATTCAAACGGCGAACCGATCACACCCCGGGCACCCAACAAAAGACCGGTCAGGGAAAAGAACGAATAACTAATCAAGATATTGATCTTGTCGTGGAAGAGGATGCAGTTCTCGATCTGGTGCTGGACGTCGTAGTTATTGTCCTTCAGCGCCTCGGCGGGGCAAACGTCGAGAATGGCGGAAAGCTGTTCGTGGGTGATGCTGACGTTGTTGCGGTTGGGCGAATTGTACACCATCACCGGCAGGGGAACCGCCTTAGCCATGGCTTCGAAGCGGCCCACCACGTCGGCCGTCGCCGCCTTGGCGAAGGCATGCACGTAGTGCTGTGGCTTGATGCATAGACCATATGCGCCCCCTTCGGCGGCAGCCCGGCCGCGTTCGATGGCCTCGCGTTCGGTGATCGCCCAGGCGCCGACATAGACCGGCCGGCCCTTGGCCTCACGCATCGCGACCTCGGTCACCTGGCGCAGTTCGTCATTTGAAAGCGCCCAGTTCTCGCCGTTGTCGCCGGCAATCAGAAATCCCTTGGCACCGCCGGCGATGTGCCAGCGCAGGATCTCGGCGAAGGCATCCAGCATAAGGTCGCCTTTTTCCGAAAACGGCGTCACCGGCGCCGGGTAGCAGCCAATTTCTAGTTGTTTCATGGCTCGATCCTCCCAAATTTCCGTGTGCGCAACGCCTATGGCGGCGATCCGACCAAAGGAAATGTTACGACTGCCGAGACGAAGGGTCAACGGCGACAACTAAGGACACCTTGCGCCGGACACCTGGATCGGCCAATGATGCGGCACGCTTGGTCCATGGAGGGCTGGGCCCGCGGTCGGATCGACAAATGGATATTCATCAACGCGTGACCACGGCACGGGTGCTGCCCGACAACGGAAACAACAACGGGTGGTACAACCTTCTTCCGCCGCCGCCGCCCGCCCGCCGCCTAGGGCCGCGTGAGACCACCCACTGGGCAATCATCGGGGCCGGGTGTTGCGGTTTAGCCGTCGCCCGCCAACTTGCCGTACACCGCCCGCAAGACCGTATCGTGCTTATCGATGCGGAACGGGTCGGCTTCGGCGCCTCGGGCCGCAACTCGGGTTTCATGCTCAACGTTCATACCCACGGCATGGCGAAGAAGCTGGGGATCGTGCGCCGCAACATGCGATTATGGGAAGGCGGCCTGGAAGACCTGCGCCGGCTCGTCGCGACACACCAGATCCAGTGCGACTGGAGCGACTGGGGCCGCGTTTACGGCGCGGCGGGTCCGGAAGGCGAAGCGCATATGGCGGAGGTAGCCCAATCCTACGACCGTCTCGGGCTCGCCTACCGGCGACTCGATCGGGCCGACATGGAGCGGCATACGGGAACGTCGTATTACACCATGGGCATCCGCGCCCACGGATCAGCCCTGGTCCAGCCGGCGGCCCTGATGCGCGGCTTGGCCGAGACCCTGCCGGCCAACGTCGATCTCTATGAGAACTGCCCGGTCCGCGAAATCCATCACGGAAACGGGTTCGAGCTGGTCGCGGCCGAAGGCACCGTGCGCGCGGAAAAACTCATCCTGGCGAGCGGCGTTTTCATCACCGATCTGGATCATTGCCGCAACCGGATCGTGCCCGTGGCGACCTACGCCAGCCTGACCCGGCCCCTGACGGCAAAGGAGAGGGCACCGTTTCGCGACATCGATGAATTCGCCCTGCTGCCGACTTCGCCCTTTGGCAGCACCATCCGCTGGATGGGTGACGGCCGCCTTCTGATACGCAACGGCTTGACCTACGAAGCCGACAAGCGTTTCGAGCCCGGCGACCTGAGTACCGCGCGGAACCTACACCGCGAATCGGTCAAGCGGCGTTGGCCTCTACTGGCCGCCGTCGAATTCACCGACACCTGGGGCGGCATCATGGCCTTCACGCGCAACGACGGCGCCATCTTCGGCAAGCTCGGCGAGAATGTTTACGGCGTTGTCACCTCCGACATCTCGCCGGTGACCCGGGGCACCATGGCGGGCAAGCTGCTCGCCGACTACGTGGTCGGGGCGGATAGCGAGCTTCTGCGCCTCCAGCTCGGCATACCAAAGGCGGGCCTGCTGCCACCCGACCCGCTGCTCCGCTTCGCCGTCAATTTCCAGTTCCGCAGAATTCGGGCAAGTGGCGCCCTGGAAGTGTAGCGATCAAAAGGTGATGCCGACGGTTCCGGTCGGGATATGACGCGCCGTGCGCATCGCCGTCGCGTCCCATTTATTGGCGCCGTCGGAACCGGCGCGGGCACGCACATATTGGCTCGAGATATCTTGGGTGTGGTCCGTCAGTGGGCGTTCACGTTGTTCCCAGACATGTAATCCGCCCGTTATGTCGTCCCCTGCCTCGTCAAGGGCGACGGCCATGCCAAGGGCGTTCATGATTGCGCAGCCGGCGCCTTGTCCCAGCGTCGGCGGCATGGGATGAGCGGAATCGCCGACCAGCGCGGCACGCCCAACTGACATACGGTCGAGTTTCGTCGTCTCATAGGTATCAAAGCGGCCCTGATCGCCGATCCGCCCGATTATGTGGGCAAGGACCGGGAACTCCGTGCTCCAAATGTCCTTTTGCACCGGGATGGCCGTTGCCTCGGCATCGTCCTTGCGAACCATCATCGCCAGATAGAGTTCGTCCACGTTGCACGGCACATAAAGGACCTTGAGACGCGGGCCCCAATAGTTGATGACGTTGTCGGGGTTGGTCGAGGTAAGGTCTTGATTCTGCCGCCCGACCAGTAGGCGGATGACGCCATGGGTGAACGCCGTTCTTTCCGTTGCAATACCCAAAGACTCGCGAACCTTTGAATTCACGCCATCGGCGCCGACCACCAAATCGGCCTTGTAGGTCCGCCCATTGGCGCCGATGAGCAGGCCTGCCGGATCAGCGGCGACAATCTCTGAGTTGGTTTCGAAATCGACCCCGGCGGCTTCGGCGGCCGCGAACATCGCCGAATAGAGATGCTGGCGGGTCATGGTCAACATGCGGCAGTCGTTGCCGAAGGTGTGGTAACTGATTTGACGGTCGTCGGTGTCCCGCCCTTCGTATCCGGGCGCCTGGTGGGCCGCGCCGATGACCGCTTCGTAGGCGCCCAATGCCTTAAGGACGCGCAGGCCGTTTTCCCAAATGAAGATGCCGGCGCCGAAGGTGCGCAATTCGGGCGCCGCCTCATGGATTCGCGCCGTCCAACCCCGTTGACGAAACGCCGTCGCGGCCGCCAGCCCGGCAAAACCACCACCGGCAATTTCCACGTGTTTGCGATTTGCCATCGGACTCTGCGTTTGGACTACACCAGAAACAAGGCTGTTTCTTCGTCACAGTGGCGAAGTGCCTCGGCACCTGGATCACGGTCCACGTAAAATTGCAGGCGGATGCCGTCGGGGTCCTTAAGGAAGACACCGCGTCGCGTCGGATAGTCGAACTCCGCCTCGATCTCGTGGCCCGTGCTGGCCAGCCGCTTCAGAGACTCATTCAGGTCGGACTCGCCCCAGACTTGCAGACCGACGTGATGAAGTCCCGGCACGCGGCCGTCACGCGCGCGAAACAAGCCAAGGTTTCTCTCCCCGCAGGTTCCGCCAAGGACGGCAAAGGCGCTATCCGCATCACCGACGATGGGCGACAACCCGACCACGGTGCAATAGGTCTCGAAGGCACGTTCGAAATTTTCGAGCACCAAGACAGCATGGGTGGTGCGAAGAGGATGGAATATAGCATCCTTGACCCGGCGGATTTCAGGATCGCGATGATAGTTCCGTTCCGAATTCGGCGGCGTGCTGCCTGGCGTCCAATTGGGCTTCGGCTTGGTGACGACGCCGTGGCGCGCTTGGCGCCATTCGCGGATTACATCGGCGTAAACTTCGTACTGGTTGCCGTCGGCGTCGAGGCCATAAACGGCGTGGGCGATGTCGTGGTCCGAGGTACGGTCGAATTCGATGCCGGACGAAATCGCGCGGTCGTAATCGGCGACCAGGTCGACCTCGGTCTCTAGTTCGAAGGCGGTATGATTGAGCCCCGCCGGTCGGCCCTGTCCGAGCGGCCCGCTGCTCTCGACTAAGCCGATGTCGTGATGAGTGTTGCCGTTGCTCAGGAAACCGGCTTTGACCTGGGGGCGTCTATAGGCTTCCTCAAAACCAACAACTTGCATGTAGAAATCCATCGAGCGATCGACGTCGTCGACGACAAGGTTGACGTGACCGAGACGGCGCGGCTGGAAGAACGTCTGGCCGTCCCGGCCCTGGGATGTCGTTGCGTTGGCGTTCAATCTTTGGTTCCTACTTTTGGATATACAGCCGGAACGTCCTGTTGAGACCTATGCACCGAGCACCTTGCTCAGGTCGTCGCGAAGAGTGGCCGCCTCCACGCGGAGGAGCTGCAGTACCTCTTGGTATTCTCTGCGCAGCGCTTCGCGTCGCCATATTTCGGTGGATTTCCTTTTCTTGAAGAACCCTTTGCTGTTCACCAACCCAATCATACGTGGGACCTTTGCCTGGACGCGCCCGTAAAACCGAACAAGCAAGTCGGGGGCGGGATGGGGCAATAGCCCCAAGATTCCGGCCGAGCCGTCGAAAACGGTCCGCGTATCCACTATTTGCGCCAGAACCTCGGTCGCAGCATCGGCTCCGTCCAGATTGTCGAGATCGGCGTCAACATCCAAAAGCGCGCCGATAACCCGAATTTCACCCCCCAAGGCGGAAGCAAGCCCCAATGACTCGTCGCGACGCTCAATCGCGCGAATGTGGCGCACCGCAAATAGGCCGATCAGGCCGGCCACAAGGGCACCGACCAGAACGGCGAAAAAGTTCCACATCCAATTCGACGAGCGACTTCGTTCGATGAGGCTCCAAAAACCCCTTTCCCCCCGGCGCGCCTTCATTTCTGTTGCGTCGTATTCAGCCGTCAAGCGGCGGTGGGGAAATGCCCAGCCACCCTGGATCATTGCCTCACTCACGTCCCGGCCACCGACCTGGCATCGTGCCATCGGCCGTCCCTTGCTGTCCTCCTTGACCACTTTGCAGGAAACGGATTTTCCGGCGATCAGGTCGTGGAGGGCAGCCCGCGACGGCGGACCAAAGACGACGCTTCTCCGTGGCGCGCGCGAATTCGCGACATCATCTTCTTGGCCGATAGCCGTGCCGGGAAAGCGTTCGATATCGCCGTCATCGTTACGATTGTTTTGAGCGTCGCCGCGGTGATGATGGAGAGCTCCGAGCCGGTGCGGCGAGCTCTC
>JASLZL010000019.1 GCA_030754885.1 Rhodospirillales bacterium
CGCCATGAGCTTCTTGGAGCGGGTTAAGATTCCGGAACAGGCAAAGAAGTATCCGGGCCAGCTTTCCGGCGGTCAACAGCAACGCGTCGCCATCGCGCGTTCGCTGTGCATGAACCCCAAGATCATGCTTTTCGACGAGCCCACCTCGGCCCTCGATCCCGAGATGATCAAGGAAGTTCTCGACGTCATGGTCGAATTGGCCGAAAGCGGCATGACCATGCTGGTGGTGACCCACGAGATGGGTTTCGCCAAGACGGTCGCCAATCGTGTCATTTTCATGGACGCGGGCGAGATTATCGAAGAGAACGAGCCGAACGCATTTTTCAACAACCCCGAAAACGACCGCACCAAGCTCTTCCTCAGCCAGATTCTGGCCCATTAGGAAGTTCGCTCGCGGCGGGGAATATTCCGTTAAGCCTAGGGTCGTCGATGATCTCGGTGGCCTGGCGGTAGGGGACGAACCCGGCCTGCTGATAGACCGCCAGTGATCGCGAATGGTCCAGGTCACAGGTGTGGACCCAGAGCCGCTGGGGTTTTCGTGTCCACGCCTGATCTATCGTCCAGCGCAGGAGAAAGCGCCCGAGGCCGCGGCCGATAAAGTCTTCCATGAGGCCGAAGTAGGCGAGCTCGATATCCGGCTTGTGGCGCCGGTCAAGCTCGCTGAAGCCGGCTGGGACGCCACCCACGTAGAGAACGTAGATCTCCACCAAAGGGTCTTGGATAATGGTGGCTAGCGCGTCGTCGGAAATCTGGCGCCGTTCCCACCATAGCCAGGGCTCACCCACCGTATTATAGAGAAATCGATAGAACGCCACGCTTGGCTGCTCGGCGTGCAGCATGGCGAGCTTAAGGGCCGGAAGCGGGCCCGACGGCGTACTTGGCGGCTCGGTCATCTCCAAGTACGTAATGTGGGTTTCGAGCTTGCTCGCCACCTGTTTCATCGACCGTCAACCTTGTTTATCGGCGAGGACGCGCGACATGACGCCGCGGGGTTCGCAGGTGTAGCCGACGGCCTCATAGAACTCGGCAACGTCCGTGTTGCCATCGCGGATCATCAAGTTCACCTTGGCCACGCCCCGGGCGCCCAGCCAGGTCTCGGCGTGGGCAACCATTTGCCCACCCAGGCCCCGGTAGCGTAGTGCCGGATCGACGGCTAGGTAGTAGAGCCAACCGCCGTGGCCGGTCATCACGGTTGCCACCAACCGGCCACCCTCCGATCCAACGAACAATTCGGCGTCAGCGGCGGCGCGGCAAAAGGTGATATCCGTGGCCGGGTCGCTATGGGGGACAATCAGTCGGCAGGCATTCCACAGTGTCCTGACCGCGTCGGAATCGGCGTCCTCGTAAGGACGGATTGCAAGCTCAGCCGTCACCGCATCGTTCCCCATGAAGGGCAGTTACCGCATACTGGAGAGGTTAGCAATCAAGAGCTCGTTGGTGCGGCGAACCTCCCTCTCGATTTTATTAGCCATGCTTTTTTCGGCGGAGCAAGAGGCCTTAGCCACGGTGGCGCAACGGCTCGCCACATCCGGCACTGCTCCGATCACCGCTTTCTCAATGGCAGCGGCGACATACTTGACTTGCTTTTCGTCGGGGGTCGTGCCGAGGACCTTGAATACATCCTGCGCCGCTTTGTCCGCCTGTTCATTCAGCTTCATGGTCGCTCCCCTCGGGCTAAAGATTGCCGGCACACATCACCGATGGACAAGCTTGACCGAGGGTAACACAATTCAGCGATACAGGCCACGCAGGTCCCGGCCCGGACAGATTGCCGGCATGTCACGGTGTGGCTTTTGATGAACCCTATGACCGCCTTGCGCCCGTCGGACGTTCCCGACAGGCCGTGCATGTAACCGGGCCAAACCCCGGAAACTACGGCCGGCGGAAATTTCAAGTGTAGGCAAGACAAATTTCGTAAGCGGTCTCACGTATCCACTGGGGTATCGGCATGGTTGCCCCATTCTGCCCAAGAACCGTCATAGACAGCAGCGTTCTCGACACCGATCAGATAAAGGCTGAAGCTGAGAAAGGCCGCCGTTATGCCCGAACCGCAGGTGGTGACCATGGGCTGGGTTCGGTCCACGCCGGCGCGATCGAAAGCGGCTGCGATCTCGTCCGCCGGGCGTATCACGCCGGCCTCTGGGTTCATAAGGTCATTGAAAGGTTGGTTGAGACTGCCCGGAATGTGTCCGGCTTTCTTGGTCGGCCGCGGTTCCGCATCGGCGCCGGCGAAGCGGCCAGTGCTGCGGGCATCGATTACTTGCTCGGCCCGGCTGGCTACATTGGCCAAGAGGTCGTCGGCGTTGCGTACCATGGCGGAGTTCATTGTCGCATCGAACCGCTTTGTTTCGGGGCTCGGCGTTCCTGTCTCCGTCAGGTGTCCCTCGCGCTGCCACTTGGGCAAGCCGCCGTTGAGCAACGCGACCCACTGGTGACCGAAGACGCGAAACATCCACCACAGCCGCGCTGCTGCCGCACAGCCTCCGTGCAGATCGTAGACGACGACGTGGGTTGCGTTTCCGATGCCAAGGCGCCCGATCTCACGGCCGAACGTCGCAGCGTCGGGCAGCATGTGGGGTAGGTCGGTACTGTGGTCGGCGATGGCGTCGATATCATAGAAGACGGCACCTGGAATGTGGCACTGCCCAAACTCGGCGCCGGCGTCCCGGGGCACCGTAGGCAGGAAAGAAGTCGCATCAATGGTGCGCACCTCGGGATCATCCAGGTTCTCGGCCAGCCATGCCGTATCGACCAGGGCGTGGGGATTGGTGTAGTCCATGGTGGTCCTCGCGGAGAGCGGTTTGGGTTGTCGTGGTGAAGAGACTAACGGTCGCTCGGACGACGATCAAGGAGAGCCAGCAGGTGTTTTCGATGCTCCCCACCGCGCCCTGACTTCGTCGCCGTGGATGCGAAACCATTGCAGTGTAATGACCGTCATGGCGTTAACGATACTGCCTTCATCCAGCCATCGAAAAGCCTCGTCGGGGGGGACGACGATGACGCGGATGTTTTCGTGCTCCTCTTTTAAGCCGTGGATGCCACCGCTCTTCGGCGCTTTGACGCGTCCGCAGTAAACGAACATTGATTCCGATGTGGCGCCGGGACTAACCAGGTAATGACAGACGGAAATTATGTCGCTCACGGCGCAGTCGGCCTCTTCGACGGCTTCGCGGCGCGCAACTCCTTCCGGTTTTTCGCCAGGCTCGATGATGCCGGCGACACATTCGATCAGCCACGGCGAGGTCCCGTTGTCGAACCATGGCGAAGCGAGCGCGGCAAACGCGCCGGGCCGAAATTGTTCGATGAACACCAGCTTGTCTTGCTCGGGGTCGAAAAGCAGGATGGTGACCGCGTGGCCGCGCTCGAAGACCTCGCGCTCCATCTCGCCACTCCAGCCGCCCTCGAAGAGTTTGTGCCTCAGGCGGTAGCGGTCGATACGGAAATAACCTTTGAAGGGAGTTGTTTTCTCGGTGACTTCGACATCGTCGGCGTTCATGGGGCACCCGAAATTGTGACGTTGGCGGACCCTTTGTGGTCTTCCGGCTTCAGTTTGTCCAGTGCCGCCTTGTGACTTTCCGTCGGGCGTCTCATATCAAGACTGGGGTTGGATGAAGGAGTAGGTAATATGAGCGTTTCGAGAAGCGAAATTGTGACGTTCCCGGGCGGCGGCGGCGAGATGCTGGCGGCGCGGTTGGACAGGCCGGGCGGGGCGGCTCAAAGCCTATGCGCTTTTCGCGCATTGCTTTACTTGCAACAAGGACATCTTTGCGGCGTCCCATATCGCGGCCGCGCTGACCGATCACGGCATCGCCGTCCTGCGTTTCGACTTCACCGGTCTCGGCGCCAGTGAGGGTGAGTTCGCCAACACCAATTTCTCATCCAACATTGCCGATTTGGCGGCGGCGGAGTACATGGACGGTGAACTGGAAGCGCCGCGCATTCTCATCGGCCATTCCCAGGGCGGTGCCGCCGTTCTGGCCATGGCCAGCCGCGTGGCGGCCGCGGCCGCCGTATGCACCATTGGTGCCCCCGCCGATCTAGCCCACGTGGTCGCTCACTTCCAGGACGCGCGGCCCGAGATCGAAGCCAAGGGCGAGGCCGAAGTGTTGCTGGTCGGCCGTCCTTTCCGCATCTAAAAGCAGTTTCTGGATGACATCGAGGGGCACAAGCTGGAGACGGCTATCGCTGATCTTGGCAAGGCGTTGCTCGTCTTCCACGGGCCGCGTGACGCCACCGTTGGCATCGATAACGCGGCCCGCATCTTTCAGGCCGCCAAGCATCCGAAGAGCTTTGTCCCGTTGGACGACGCCAACCATATTCTTCCGTGCAAATAAGATGCGGTCTATGTCGCGGCGGTGATTGCCGCCTGGGCGACACGCTACACCCGCGATAACGCGGCGTCGGATCGGCCAGCGCCACCGGTTGCCACGCCGGGTACGGTCGCTGTGGCGGAGACCGGCGAGGGGCCATTTGTCCGGGCCATCTCGGTCGGCGGCCGACACGTGCTCACGACCGACGAGCCCGAGGACTACGGTGGTACCGACAGCGGTCCGTCGCCCGAAGACTTTTTGCTGGCCGGACTTGGCGCCTGCACCTCAATGACAATGCGCATGTACGCCCAGCGTAAGGGGTTCAAGCTTGAGCGGGTCGCCGCGACCCTACGTCACGACAAGGTCCATGCCAAGGACTGCGCGAATTGCGAGACCTAGTCCGGCAAGATCGATCACATCGAGCACCAAATTGAGATTAGCGGTAATCTAACGGACGAAGAACGCGCAAAGCTGATGCAGATCGCCGACAAATGCCCGGTCCACCGGACGCTCCATTCGGAGATCTGGGAGGAAAGCCGGCTGAAGGAATGACCCGTCCTAATGAAAATTCCTTGACGAGATTTGAAGGGGAGGGCGGGCGGCACTGGGACTAGTCGCTTCGCCCGCCAGGCCGGAAAGACGCGTTGTCAGATCGAAGAGCTTATCCGCCAGCACGTGGATGACTGTGCCTTCGCGCTGCACGGTGCCGGCGATGCCGAGGAGTGCGGCACTCAAGACCGCCCGGCGAAAGCGCTCGAAGACCCTCGCCCAGACGATCAGATTGGCGATGCCGCTCTCGTCCTCCAGGGTAAGGAAGATGACCCCCTTGGCGGTGGCTGGGCGCTGGCGGGCGGTGACCAGGCCCGCCACCTTGGCGCGCTGGCCGTGGGCCAGGCTATCGAGGCGTCGGCTAGGTTCGAAGCCATCGTCCTCCAAGCCCTGGCGCAAGAGGGCCAAGGGATGGCGCTTGAGCGTCAGGCGCAAGGCCCGGTAGTCCTCCGCCACCTCGGCGCCGAGCGCCATCTCGGGCAGGATGACGCGAGGTTCTGGGCGGCCGGTCCCGTCTAGGCCGGCGAACAGCGGCAACGGCGCCTCATCAAGTCCCCTCACCGCCCACAGGGCCTGGCGTCGGTTGAGACCGAGGGAACGATAAGCGTCGGCGCGGGCCAGGGTCTCCAGCGCCGCCTTGCTCAACGATGCGCGGCGCCACAGTGCGCCGATGTCCGGATAGCCACCGCCGCGCGCCGTTGCCAATGTGACGGCGTCCTTTTGCGCCAGCCCCTTGATCTGGCGCAACCCCAGGCGCAGGGCGCCTCCGGCATCTTCCAAGGTGCAGTCCCAGTCGCTGGCGTTGACGTCGACGGGGCGCACCTCAACGCCGTGCTCGCGGACGTCACGGACGATCTGGGCCGGGGCGTAGAAGCCCATGGGCTGGCTGTTGAGAAGCGCGCCGGCAAAGGCCGCCGGGTAATGGCACTTGAGCCAGGCCGAGACGTAGACCAGAAGGGCAAAGCTGGCGGCATGTGATTCAGGGAAGCCGTAATCGGCGAAGCCTTCGATCTGCTTGAAGCAGCGCTCGGCAAAGTCGCGGGTGTAGCCGCGCCCCAGCATGCCGTCGATGAAGCGCGCGCCAAAGCCGTGGATCTCGCCGAAGCGGCGGAAAGTGGCCATGGCACGGCGCAAGCCGTCGGCCTCGGCCGGGGTGAAGCCGGCGGCGACGATGGCGATTCTCATGGCCTGTTCCTGGAAAAGCGGCACGCCCAGGGTCTTGCCCAGCACCTGTTCCAGCTCGGCGGATGGGTAGTTCACAGCCTCCTCGCCGCGCCGTCGGCGCAGATAGGGATGCACCATGTCGCCTTGGATGGGACCCGGGCGAACGATCGCCACCTCGATCACCAAGTCATAGAAATTGCGCGGCCTGAGGCGCGGCAGCATGCTCATCTGGGCCCGGCTTTCGACCTGGAAGACGCCCAC
>JASLZL010000020.1 GCA_030754885.1 Rhodospirillales bacterium
TACGCGATCTCTATGGGTCACTATCATTGATCCTTGGTATTAATCGTCGAGGAGCCCGCCATGGTCTCACCGCTAGCCCCCGAACATTTCCCCGATATGCCGCCGGTCGCCGGCGTGCGTCTCGCCGCCGGCGCATATGCCTTGCATTATCGCGATCGCCCCGATGTTTTGCTGGCCGAATTGGCGCCCGGTTCGTCGGCGGCCGGGGTGCTCACACGCTCTCTCACCGCCTCGGCGCCGGTCGAATGGTGCCGCAAGGCATTGACCGGCGGCCGGGCGCGCGCCTTGGTGGTCAACGCGGGTAACGCCAATGCCTTCACAGGAAAGGCCGGCGTCGCCGCCGTGGCGCGCACGGTGAAGGCGGTGGCGGAGATGGTCGCGTGCCGGCCAAGCAGCGTTTTCATCGCCTCCACGGGTGTCATTGGCGAAGCATTGCCCGACGACAAGATCACCGCCGCCCTGGCGGAGCTGTACGGTCGTCTTGATGGGGGCGATTGGAACGAAGCCGCGCGGGCCATCATGACGACCGATACCTATCCCAAGGGAGCGACGCGCGCCGCCACCATCGGCGGCGTCCCCGTCACCTTGAACGGTATTGCCAAGGGCTCGGGCATGATCGGGCCGGACATGGCGACCATGCTGGCTTACGTCTTCACCGACGCGGCCGTTCCGCCCGACGTCCTCCAGCCTCTGCTGCGCCGGGCCGCCGACCGCACGTTTAACTGCATCACCGTCGATGGCGATACGTCGACCAGCGATACCTTGATGGCGTTCGCGACCGGCCAGACCCACCACCCGGCGGTTGCCAAGGCTGGGGATCCCTTGCTGCGTGATTTTTCCCGCCAGCTGGAATCTCTCCTTTTGGATCTTGCCCATCAGGTGGTGCGCGACGGCGAGGGCGCGTCCAAGTTCGTCACCATCGCGGTCACCGGCGCCGCCTCGCGCCGGGCGGCCAGGCGCATTGGACTCTCCATCGCCAACTCGCCCTTGGTGAAAACGGCCATCGCCGGTGCTGACGCCAATTGGGGACGGATTGTCATGGCCGTCGGCAAGGCCGGCGAGAAAGCCGACCGGGACAAGCTCGCAATTGCCATCGGCGGCGTTACCATCGCCGCCGACGGGGCCGCCGTTCCGGGCTATGACGAAACGCCGGTGGTGCGCCATATGAAAGGCACCGAGATCGACATCGCCGTCGACGTCGGCATCGGGCGCGGCCGGGCCACGGTGTGGACCTGTGATCTGACCCAAGAATACTTCACGATCAATGCCGATTACCGGTCCTGATCGCGCATGCCTGGATGCCCGGACGCGGCCGGGCGGAGCGACGTTCAATTCCTTGATCCTGGTGGCGGCGGTGGCGCTGGTCGATGTCGACGGCCGCGTGCTGTTGGCACAGCGCCCAGAAGGCAAGACCATGGCCGGACTGTGGGAGTTCCCCGGCGGCAAGGTGGTCGAAGGCGAAACCCCCGAGGCGGCCCTGGTCCGCGAGCTGCGCGAGGAGCTTGCCCTCGACATCGTCGAAAGCTGTTTGGCGCCGCTCACCTTTGCGTCCCACGCCTATGACGAATTTCACTTGTTCATGCCGCTCTTCGTTTGCCGAGTGTGGAAGGGCACGCCCGAAGCGCAAGAGGGCCAGGCGCTGAAATGGGTGCGCCCGATGGACATGGCGCGGCTTCCGATGCCGCCTGCCGACGTCCCCCTGATTGCCCTGTTGCGTGATTTTTTATAGGAGCCCAGCTTGGCCCCAGCCAAACCCGTCACCGCCTGCATCCTCATCATCGGCAACGAGGTTTTGTCGGGGCGCACCCAGGACGTCAACCTTAAGTACCTGGGCCAGAACCTGAACGCCATTGGCATCCGGGTTGCGGAGGCCCGCATCATCGCCGACGACGAGGCGACGATCATTAGCACCCTCAACCAATGCCGCGCGGCCCACGACTATGTCTTTACTACCGGAGGCATCGGACCGACCCATGATGACATCACCTCGGCCTCGGTCGCCAAGGCCTTCGGCGTCGAGCTGGTGCGCCACCCGGACGCCTTGGCGCTCCTCATGCGCCACTACCGCCCGGACGACGTCAACGAGGCGCGCCTCAAGATGGCCGACGTGCCGGCCGGCGCCAGCTTGATTACGAACCCGGTAAGCAGCGCACCCGGCTTTCGCATGGGCAATGTCTTTGTCATGGCCGGCGTACCCGAGATCATGCGGGCCATGTTCGACGGCATCAAGCACCAGCTCGCCGGCGGCCCTCCGATCGAGTCGAAGAGCCTCATTGCCCGCGCACCGGAGGGAGCCTTGGCGCTGCCTTTAGGGGAGTTGCAAAAGCAATACCCGGACGTGGACATGGGCAGCTATCCGTTCCAACGTTTGGGACAACCCGGCGTCAGTCTGGTACTGCGCGGTACCGACGAGGGGCGCATGGGGGAGGCTATGGAAAAGCTCAAGGCTATCGTCCGCGGCCTGGGCATCGAATCCGAGGACGAGGACCGCAGTTGAATAGTAACAAAGCAGGAATGAAGCCGTGAAAATAACCGACGCATTGCTTGGCGAGCACAGCGCGTTCTACATGCTGTTCGATCAGGTCGAGGAAATTGCCACGATCGAAGGAGCCATGGCCCAGATCCGGGGCGCGACGACGGTGTTGGCGGCGATGGTCGAATCCCATGCAACCTTAGAAGAAGAACTGCTCTTTACCACCCTCGAACCTCATATGGGACGGGATGTCGGACCCGTTGCCCAGATGCGCGCCGACCATGAGGAGTTGGAGCATTTGTTGGGTCAGATCGAGGAGGCGGAAGACGTGGCCCAGGCCACGACTTTGGTTGCCCAGGTTCTAAGCGCCGCGCGCAACCATTTTCGGAAGGAGGAGCAATTTCTCTTCCCCATGGCCGAAAAGTTGTTGGGCGACGAAACACTGACCCGTTTGGGTGAGGCGTGGGCGGGGGCTCGTGGCGTGGTGATCGCCTAATCGGCGATTATTTCAGTTGGCGGCCAAGGAACGCGAAAACTTTTTCCCAGGCGTCGTCGGAAGCTTCCTTGCGGTAGCGCTCTTCGTTGGTGAAGTCTTGAAACCCGTGCCCAGCGCCGTCATAGCGGTGGAGTTCGTGTTCGACCCCGGCCTTGTTCAACGCGTCACCCAGATCATCCACGTCTTCGGGTGACGGGTTTTGGTCGTCGTTTCCAAAGATCCCGATCATGGGGCACGCGATACGGTCCGCGAGTTCGATGGCGGGACGGCTTCCTTCCCCCAGGCCGGCCTTGATCCGCCCGCCGTAAAGCATCGCGGCGGCCTTGTAATTCGGGTTGTGACACGCCCCAAGCCAGGCAACGCGACCGCCCCAGCAATGGCCGATGATCCCGGTGCGCGTCTCGTCCACCCGCTCAAGACCCGCCAGCACCGTCCAGGCCGCCGCTAAATCGGCGACCGCCCAGTCGTCGCGGAAGGCCTCGCGCTTGACCTCCATTTCCTCCTCCGGCGGCCACCAATGAAAAATGAAGGGAATGACGCAGGCGTAGCCGGCGGCGGCCAGGCGTTCTCCGACGTCGATGGTGAAGGGATCTTTCTCCAGGCCCGTGTGGGCGATGGGTAAGTGCTGGGCGACGACAAGCCCCGGAAAGGACCCGTCACCGTCGGGCTCGAACACCAAGATGTCCATGGGACTACCTTGAACGTCGGCGATTTGCTTGTTGTACATGACCCTTTCCGCGCCTCCTTTTCGACCGCCAGACTAAACCAAAACCGACCCCGCCAACAGCTTCCGAAACATCTTCCCAGCCTATACACTCGCCGTCATGGTCTCCACGCTGTGCAGGGAATGCCTGAAGATATCGGAGGCGGGGCAGGGCCGGTGCCCGGCATGTGGCTCGCCCAATGGTGTTTCCCATGCCGAGCTTGGCGCCATGACCACGGCCCATATCGACTGCGATGCGTTCTATGCATCGGTTGAGAAGCGTGACGATCCAAGGCTGCGCGATAAACCGTTGATCGTCGGTCATGCCGGTGGTCGCGGCGTCGTCACCACCGCGTGTTACATCGCCCGCCAATACGGGCCGCGCTCGGCCATGCCGATGTTCAAGGCCCTGGAACTTTGTCCCGATGCCGTCGTTATTCCACCGAATATGGCCAAGTACAGAAACGTAAGCCGACAAATCCGCACCATCTTCCATACCGCCACGCCGGTTATCGAACCGGTCTCCCTCGACGAGGCTTATCTTGATTTGGACGAAGGGCTTCGGCTCGACCCCCGGCCGGCGGCCTGTTCGGCGGCCAAGATTGCCAAGCGCGTCGAAGAAGAGGTCGGGATCACGGTTTCGATCGGCCTATCGTACAACAAGTTCCTGGCCAAGCTGGCATCCGATTTGGATAAGCCGGGCGGTTTCTCGGTCATCGGCCGGGCCGAGGCGAAAAGCTTCTTGGCGCCCCTTTCCGTGCGCAAGATCAACGGCGTCGGCGAGGCCACGGCGAAGCGCATGGAAGAGAACGGCGTCTTTACCATCGGGCACCTGCAGTCTCTGTCCGAGGCGCGGCTGGTCTCGCAGTACGGCAAGTTGGGGCGTCGTCTGGCGAAGTACGCCAAGGGCGAGGATGAAAGAAAGGTTGTGTCCGCGCGGGCCCGGAAAAGCGTCTCGGCCGAAACCACCT
>JASLZL010000021.1 GCA_030754885.1 Rhodospirillales bacterium
ATATATTATGGAACGCATGACGGCCAAGGACTTCGATCAGGAACTGTTGGATCTGTATGACGGTTACGCCATGGGCTGATCGAGCGCCGCGAGTTTTTTGATCGCGCCGCCAAATTCGCCGTCGGCGGGGCTACCGCCGCCACCCTTCTTGAAACGCTGTCGCCCGATTACGCGCTCGCCGATCAGGTCGATAAGGCCGACCCGCGCATCAAGGGCGAGACCATCGAATACGCCTCGCCCAAGGGCTACGGAACCGTTCGCGGATACTTGGTCCGGCCGGCCGGCGGGGGCAAGCGGGGCGGCGTCGTTGTCGTCCACGAGAACCGCGGCCTCAACCCCTATATCGAAGACGTCGCCCGGCGCGTCGCGGTCGCCGGTTTCACGGCGCTTGCGCCCGATGGCCTGACGCCACTCGGCGGCTATCCCGGCACCGATGACGAAGGCAAGGTGATGCAGAAAAAGCTCGACAGAGGTAAGCTGTTGGAAGACTTCTTTGCCGCCTTCGAGCGCCTAAAGTCCGATGCCAATTCGAATGGTAAGGTCGGGGTGGTCGGCTTTTGCTATGGCGGTGGGGTGTGCAATGCCATGGCCGTCCAATATCCCGATCTGGCCGCCGCGGCACCTTTTTACGGAAGTCAGCCGAAGGAATCCGACGTTGCCAAGATCAAGGCTCCCTTGCTGTTGCATTACGCCGCCCTGGACAAAAGGATCAACAAGGGGTGGCCGGCCTACGAGGCGGCGCTGAAAGCGCAAGGCAAGGAATACACCGCCCACGTCTATCCGAACGTCAACCACGGTTTCCATAACGACACCACACCCCGATACGACAAGGCGGCGGCGGAACTGGCGTGGTCGCGGACGATCGCGTTCTTCAAGGCGAATTTGGCTTAGGACACTGGGGGGCCGTTGCCCGTCGGGTGTTGGTATTACTTTGGTTGCGGGCCGAGACGGTGCTCTTGATGCTCGACCGCGAAGACGTGACCAAACAGGTTGGCGACCGTTTGTTTCCCGCTCTGGGTTACCTGGAGATACCTGAGAGCATCCTTGATATAGGGATAGACCGATTCCCAAAAGAAGGCGGGATAGGCTTCCGCCAAGTCGGCTGGAGTTTTAAATTCATATTGTTTGGCAGCGCCGGTTTCCACGAACTCATAGAATAAGCAATTGATTTTTCGCATGTAGTTGGGATCGGCAAGTTGGCCGATCAAATCAGCCGCCCGCACCAATCCCGCGAAGTCCGTAGTATCTGGGTTGTCGGTAACGTCGGGAATCGGAAAGCGCGTCAATTCCAAACCCGCGATGATCCGGTCCGCATCAAGGACCTCTGATCCTTCGCCAATTCGCTCACGCACGAAAATTTTTCCTCTTTCTACATGATATGGAGTGAGGAAAGCATCGGATGCGCCGGGGGGCGGTTTTACTTTGTCCCCCTTTTCGTTGACCACGAATTCAGTTTCTGTATCGCCTCGGCAAATACCCCGGACGTAACCGATATCGTGGCACAACAAGGAAATAGTGAAGTGAAGCCAATCGTACGGCGTGACGCCGCCGTCTTTGATGTGTTTGCCCCTTAGGATGTCTTGGCCGACGACGGTCACCAGAATGGTATGCTCGACATCATGGTACAACGAATCGGTGTCGGAAATGCGCTCAAGAGCCATCCTTGCGCACCACGCGATGATGCCGGGATAACCCGGTTCCAGATTGCTGAAATTATGCTGATAGATTGTTTTTAAATGCTCGACAAAGGCGTCGATGACGATTTCGGTGGAGTTGAACACGCAAATCCTCCGACTTAATGCGGGGTAGCGGATATCATGGCACGGTGAACACGAACCGTCCATACTGAGGGTAGAATTTCACCACTCATTTCGGCCTTAATTGGACCTATGACTTTCGTCTAAGGATATTATCCAAATGCTTGCATTTCCCCGCTTCGCGCCCCTTAACGAAAGTCGATAACCGGCTCGCCCAGAACCTCAGGCAAAGGCGTGATGCCGAGGCCGGGTTGCCGCGATGCCGAGACGCGTCCGTCCCGGGCCTCCGGGGCGCCGTCGGCGGTCTTGAGCGACACCTTGAGACCGGCCAAGGTTACCGATAGAAGATATTTCTCGGGCGTCGATTGGGCGAGGTGGGCGACAGTTGCGTTGGTCACGTCGCCGCCGCCGGCGTCTTCGGTTGTCACAGCGATGCCGAGCGCGACGCAGAGGTCGCGCACCTGGCGCGCCCGGGTCAACCCGCCGACTCGCGAGATCTTGAGGTTGATGGCGTCCATGGCTCCGTCGGCGTGGCCGCGCACCACCATGCTTAAGTCTTCCATGCATTCGTCCAAGACGAAGGGAAGATCGGTGCGTCGGCGGATCGCCAGGCATTCCTCATAAGTCGGGCAGGGCTGTTCGATATAGACGTCGATGTCGGCCACGGCGCGCACGATCTTGGCCGCTTCGTGCATCAGCCAGCCGGTGTTGGCGTCGGCGATCAGGGTGTCGCCCGGTTCGGTCTCGGCGGCGCAGGCGCGGATGCGCTGGATGTCCTCTTCGATGACGCCGCCGACCTTGAGCTGGAACTTGTGGTGGCCCTGGGCGCGGTACCCCTTCAGCTTGGCCGCCATGGCCTCGGGCGAATCCCTGGATACCGAACGATAGAGCGCCACGTCGTCGCCGTAACGTCCGCCCAGAAGTTCGCACACCGGCATGCCGGCAGCCTTGCCCAGGATGTCCCAGCACGCGATGTCGATGCCGCTTTTGGCATAAGGGTGACCCTTCAGTGCCATATCCATGGTGCGGTTGAGGCGTTCCAGTTGCGTCGGGTCCTCGCCGATTAGCCTTGGTGCCAGCTCCGTAATGCCGGCGCGCACGCCGCCGGCGTAGGACGGCAGATAGACCGGTCCCAGGGGACAGGATTCGCCCCAGCCGATCAAGCCGTCGTCGGTTTCGATTCGAACAATGGTGCTGTCGAAGGCGGTGATCGACTTGCCGTCCGACCAGGCATAGATGCCGTCATGTAGCGGCAGGTCGACTTGATAGGCGCTAAGGCGCGTGATCTTCATCGGTGTTCTCCTTGGTGAAACCTGAAGGGGAGACGGCGGCGATCCCCGGAGGAGGGCTCAACCCGCCTTACGGGCCGTTGGGGCAGGCCGCTTGTCGCGCATTGTGACGAATTCCTCGGCGGCGCTGGGATGGATGCCGATAGTGGCGTCGAACTGGGCCTTGGTCGCCCCCGCCTTGAGCGCCACGCCGAAGCCCTGCATGATTTCGGGTGCGTCCATGCCGACCATGTGGCAGCCCAGTACCCGGTCCGTCTCGCCGTCGACGACCAATTTCATCGCCGAGCTTTCGTCGCGTCCCGAAAGGGTGAACTTCATCGGCTTGAAGTGCGACAGATAGATATCGACGTTGGCATGATCAGCCCGTGCCTCGGCCTCGGTCAGACCGACCGTGGCCAGGGGCGGCTGGCTGAAAACGGCGGTCGGGATGTTCGAACGATCGACCACCGTTGGGTTGTTGTTGAACAAAGCTTGAGCCACTTCCGCGCCCTCGGCGATGGCCACCGGGGTGAGGTTGAAGCGTCCCGTCACGTCGCCGACGGCAAAGATATGATCGACCGATGTGCGCGAAGAGTCATCGACGGCGACGGCGCCCATGTCGTTGATCCGGACGCCTGCTTCTTCCAGCCCAAGACCCTTGATGTTGGGCGCCCGGCCCGTGGCATACATGACCAAGTCGGTTTCGATCGCCTCGCCCTCGGCAAGGCGCAGGCTGAAGGTGCCGCCGTCGGTCTTCTCAATGCCTTCCACCACCGTCCGGCTTTTGAGGTCGATGCCGCGCTTGATCATCTCTTCGGCGAGGGTCACGCGCATGTCTTCGTCGAAGCCGCGCAAGATGGTGTCGGCGCGCACCACCTCAACGACGTCAACGCCAAGGGAATTAAAAATGCCGGCGAACTCGACGGCAATGTAGCCGCCGCCGACAATCACCATGCGCTGGGGCAGGCTGTTGAGCTCCAGCGCCTCGTTCGACGTGATGGTGTGCTCGATGCCGGGAATGTCGGGCATCACGGGCCACGATCCCGTGGCGACCAAAATATTTTCGGCGGTGATCGTCTTTTTACCGACTTCGATGGTGTGGGGATCAATGAGGCGCGCCCGCGCCGCCAATATCTCGACCCCGTTCTCGCTCAGAATGCGGATATAGACCTTGTTGAGGCGGTCGATCTCGCGGTTTTTGTTGGCGATCAATTGGGCCCAGTCGAATGGTGGCGTGATGGCGGACCAGCCGTAGTGCGCGGCGTCCTCAAAATCGTCGGCGTAGTGGGCGCCATAGATTAAAAGCTTCTTGGGCACGCAGCCGCGAATGACGCATGTGCCGCCGACGCGGCCTTCCTCGCAGATGGCGACCCGGGCGCCGAATTGGGCTGACATGCGCGACGCCCGAACACCGCCCGAGCCCGCGCCAATGGTCACCAGGTCATAGTCGTAGCGGGCCATGACCGATCCTCTTCCGCCTTGCGCCGGCGCCCGGCTCACCCATCCAGGCCGCCCATGCAGATGTATTTGATCTCAAGGAAGTCATCGATCCCGTACTTCGAGCCCTCGCGCCCGATGCCCGATTCCTTGACCCCGCCAAACGGCGCCACTTCGGTCGAGATGATGCCGACGTTGACGCCGACGATGCCCGATTCCAGGGCTTCGGCGACCCGCCATACGCGGCCGATGTCGCGGCTGTAAAAATAGGAACACAGCCCAAACTCGGTATCGTTGGCCATGGCCACGGCTTCGTCTTCGGTCTTGAAGCGGAACAGCGGCGCAACCGGTCCGAAGGTCTCTTCGCGGCTGATCGCCATGTCGGTGGTCACGTCGGCAAGAACCGTGGGCTCGAAGAAGGTGCCGCCAAGCGCGTGACGATTGCCGCCGGCGATGACGCGCGCCCCCTTGGTGGTTGCGTCGGCGATATGCTCCTCCACCTTTTCGACGGCCGCCATTTCGATCAGCGGGCCTTGTTGCGCGCCGTCCTCGAAGCCGTCGGACACCTTCAACTCCCCGGCCGCCTCCGCCATGCGGGCAGCGAACTCGTCATAGATTCCATCTTGGACAAGGACCCGGTTGGTGCAGACGCAGGTCTGTCCCGTGTTGCGGTACTTGGATTGCACCGCACCGGCGACCGCGGCGTCGAGATCGGCATCGTCGAAGACGATGAAGGGCGCGTTGCCGCCCAGCTCGAAGGACACCTTCTTGACCGTTTCCGCGCATTGCGCCATCAAAATCTTGCCGATCTCGGTCGAGCCGGTGAAGGTGAGCTTGCGGACGATGGGGTTCGATGTCAGTTCGCCGCCGATGGACCTGGCCGCTCCCGTGACGACATTGAAGACTCCCTTGGGGAAGCCGGCGATCTCACCCAGTTCGGCCAGCGCCAGGGCCGAATAGGGTGTCATGCTGGCCGGCTTGACGACGACCGGACAGCCAACGGCGAGGGCCGGTGCGCACTTGCGCGTGATCATGGCGTTGGGGAAGTTCCAAGGCGTGATCGCGGCGACCACGCCGATCGGCTCCTTGGCCACGACGAGGCGGCGGTCGGGGCTTGGGGTGGGAATGGTGTCGCCATAGACCCGCTTGGCCTCTTCGGCGAACCACTCGACGAAGGACGCGCCGTAGGCCACCTCGCCCATGGACTCGGCCAGCGGCTTGCCCTGTTCGGCGGTCATAATGGCGGCCAGGTCTTCCTGGTTCGCCATCATGAGGTCGAACCACTTGCGTAGGATGGCGCCGCGTTCCTTGCCGGTCTTGGCGCGCCAGGCGGGAAAGGCGGCATTGGCGGCCTCGATGGCGCGCCGCGTCTCGGCCTCGCCCATGTCGGGAACGGTTCCCATCACCGAGTTGTCGGACGGGTTGACGACATCGAACGTGGCACCGCCGTCGGCATCGGCCCAGGCACCGTCGATGTAACACTTTTGGCAAAAGAGTTTGGGGTCTTTGAGTTTCATGACGACCTCTTGATCTGTCGGGAATGGGGAAATCGGGGAAATATTATAGAACCTCGTAAAGCGGCTGTTAATCGATTCCGTGGCAATCTCGACTTTTCCGCGACCCGGGGTGCCAGCGGAAGGCAACCGCCATGAGGAAGAAAACAATGACAAGCCTTGATGCCATCAAGGGTACTTTCTACGTGGATCTGATCGCCGAATGGAAGGCCGGCACTTCTCAGCCGCCAAAAGAATCTGGCAAAAGCCAGCCCAAGGGCCGTCGGGCGCAACGTTCCCGCCGAACCAAGAGAGGCAAACTCGACCGTTCACCCGTCGCGGTGCTGGCCGCCTGAGGCAACCCGCAGGGGCGTCGCCACCCTTATTCCACCGTCACGCTTTTCGCCAGGTTGCGCGGCTGGTCGACGTCGGTGCCCTTGATCACGGCCACGTGGTAGGCCAAAAGCTGCACCGGGATGGCGTAGAGGATGGGGGCGACGAAGGCATCGACGGCGGGCAGCGCCACGGTGGAGGCGGCCACCTTGCCCAGGCGGTCGACGCCGGCCTGATCGGAGAAGAAGATAACCCGACCGCCGCGCGCCACCACTTCTTGAATGTTGGACGCGGTCTTGTCGAACAGGTCGTCGGTGGGTGCGATGACGATGACCGGCACGCCGTCGTCGATAAGGGCAATGGGGCCGTGCTTCATCTCGCCGGCGGCATAGCCCTCGGCGTGGATGTACGAGATCTCCTTTAGTTTCAGCGCCCCTTCCATGGCGATGGGGTAGCTGGTTCCGCGCCCCAGATAGAGCACGTCGCGGGCCTCCGCCACCTCGTGGGCCAGTTCGCGCAGGCGCTGGTCGTGATAGAGCACCTCGGCGGCATGCGCCGGCACCTCGACCAGGGCTTCTTCCAGGCGTGCCTCGGTGGCGTGGTCGATGGCGCCACGGGCGCGCGCCACGGCGATGGTGAAACAGGCCAGGACCGTCAACTGGGTGGTAAAGGCCTTGGTCGAGGCGACGCCGATTTCCGGACCGGCATAGGTCTGCAATACGGCATCCGATTCCCTGGCGATGGTGCTTTCCGCCACGTTGACCAAGGAGACGATGTGCTGTCCCTGGGAGCGGGCATAGCGAAGCGCCGCCAGGGTGTCCGCCGTTTCGCCCGATTGCGAGATGAACAGCGCCACGCCGCCCTTTGGCATGTCGGCGCCCCGGTAACGGAATTCTGACGCGATATCGACCTCGACCGGAACGCGGGCAATGCTTTCCAGCCAGTACTTAGCGACCAAGGCGGCATAGGACGACGTGCCGCAGGCAACCAACGTCACCTTGCTTGACCGCGCCGCATCGAAGGACATATCGGGAAGGACGACGGAGCCCTCGGCGGGATTGATGAAAGCCTTCAAGGTGTCGCCGATGACCTGGGGCTGTTCGTAAATCTCCTTCAACATGTAATGGCTGTGCCCGGCCTTGCCGATGACCTCATCCGAATGCTCGGTCTCGTGGATCGTGCGGTCCACTTGTTTCCCATCGGCGTCGTGGATGGTGGCGCCTTGCGACGTCATCACCACCCAATCGCCTTCCTCCAGATAGGCGATCCTTCGGGTCAGGGGCGCCAGGGCCAGGGCGTCCGAACCCAAATACATCTCACCCTCGCCATAGCCGACGGCCAGCGGGCTGCCGCGCCGGGCACCGATCATCAGGTCCTCATTGCCGGTAAACACAATGGCGAGCGCGAAGGCGCCGTGCAGGCGCTCCAGTGCCGCCCGGGTCGCCTCGGCCGGGCTTTTGCCTTCGTCCAGATAGAGGGTGATCAGGTGCACCACGACCTCTGTATCGGTGTCCGAAACCAAGGTCCGTCCATGGGCCTCGACCGCGTCGCGCAATTCTTGGAAGTTTTCGATGATGCCGTTGTGGACGATCGCGACGCGCTCGGTGGCATGAGGGTGGGCGTTGCGCTCGTTGGGCACGCCGTGGGTCGCCCAGCGGGTGTGGCCGATGCCGGTGTGTCCGGCGATGGGGTCTTCGGCCAAGCGCGCCTCCAGGTTGACGAGCTTGCCCTCGGCGCGTCGTCGTTCAATGCCGCCGTTGATCAAGGTGGCGATGCCGGCCGAATCGTAGCCCCGGTATTCAAGGCGCTTGAGGGCAGCCAGTAAATGTGCCGCTACGTCGTCGTTGCCGATGATGCCGATGATGCCGCACATGGGTTTTTAGGTCTTCCCCGGCCGCTTGGCGGCCGCCTTCTTGCCCGCCCGCAGCCGTTTGCGCATGCGCGCACCGCCGCCCTCGACTTCCCTTGCCGGGGCGCGGGTCAGGGCCAGGGCATCCGCCGCCACGTCACGGGCGATGACGCTGCCGGCGCCGACGATGGCGCCATCGCCGATTTTGACCGGCGCCACCAGGGCGGTGTTGGAGCCGATGAAGGCGCCGGCGCCGATGTCGGTCCAGTGCTTGGCGACGCCGTCATAGTTGCACGTAATGGTGCCGGCCCCGACGTTGGCCCCGGCACCGACCCGGGCGTCGCCGATGTAAGTCAGATGGGCGGCACCGGCTCCGGCCTCGATAACGGCGTTCTTGATCTCGACGAAGTTGCCGATTTTGGCGTCGCGCCCGATGCGGGTGCCGGGCCTGAGCCGCGCGAAGGGGCCGACGAAGGTGCCGGCGCCGATGGTGGCGCCCTCAATGTGAGAGAACGGGCGGATCTCGGCGCCCGCCTTGACCGTCACACCGGGGCCGAAAACCACGTAGGGGCCGACCACGACATCGCGGCCGAGGCGGGTATCGAAACTGAGGTGGACGGTGTCGGGCGCCGTCAGCGTCGCGCCGCCTTTCATGGCCTTGGCGCGCAGCCGTGCCTGGGCCACCGCCTCGGCCCGGGCCAGGTCGGCGCGGCTGTCGACGCCGATCAGCTCACTGGCATCGCCCTCGATGACGGCGCATCGGCGTCCCTCGGCGCGGGCCACGGCCACGATATCGGTGAGATAGTGCTCACCCTTGGCGTTGTCGGCGCCGATGTGTCTTAAAAGACGGAACAGCACGGCGCCGTCGACCACCATGATGCCTGAATTGCAGAACCCGATACGGCGCTCGGCCGGTGTCGCGTCGCGGGCCTCGACGATGGCGTCGAGCGACCCGTCGTCGGCCACGATCAGGCGCCCGTAGTTGCCGGCATCGTCGGGCCGAAAGCCAAGCACGGCCACCGCCGGGTTGCTCTTGGCGCGCCTGGCCTTGATCAAGCGGCGCATGGTTGCCGGCGTGATCAGGGGATCGGCGCCGAACACCACCAAAACGTCGCCGGTGAATCCCTTGAGCGCCTTCTTCGCCGCCAATACGGCGTGGGCGGTGCCCAATGGGGGGTCTTGAACCACGGTGCGGTGGGGCGCCACGGCTTGGGCTACCGCCTCCATACCCTTGCCGACGACGACGACGATGCGCCCAGGTGAAAGCCGGCTTAAGTTTTCCACCAGATGAGCGATCATCGGCCGCCCGGCCAGGGGATGCAGGACCTTGGGCGCATCGGACGCCATGCGCGTGCCCCGTCCCGCCGCAAGGACGATGACGGCGATGTCTTTCTTAGGCGTCGGCGATGGATTTTTCAGAACGATTATCCCCCGCTTCCCGGGTTCGACACCCCTTGAGGAAGCGAGCTGAACTTGCCACAGGGCCGCCAGTGCGCCAAGTCAAAGATTGTTACGGATTCTTGCAGCAAACGGCGGCCAATCACACCGCCGCCGCTTCCTTGACAGCCCCCGCGCCGCCGCCTTATATGGCCGTCGCCGCCGGAGGGCGCGTAGCTCAGCGGGAGAGCGCTCGCCTCACACGCGAGAGGTCGCTGGTTCAATCCCAGCCGCGCCCACCATTTTAACCCTGGAGTATCAAGGGGTTATAGGCGGCTCCATCTTTCCAAAAACCATCGCAGACCAGACTGCTGCAACATTGGCACAGTTAATGGGAGATTTGTGATGGCTACCCTTCGCAAACGTGGAAGCAGATGGCACGTACAGGTCCGCCGCAAGGGATTTCCTTCAGTGAGCCGATCCTTCCAGTCGAAATCCAACGCCAAGGCCTGGGCACGAAACACGGAAGCCTCTATTGACCGCTACGACCTCCCCCGCAATTTTCGCTGTCTCGATACCCTTACCGTAGGCGACATTATCGAGCGATATCGCGATACGGTGACAATCAAGAAACGGGGCCGCAGGAACGAGATCATCATCCTCAATGCGCTAATTCGTCAACGCTTCGCAAGGTTGAGCCTGGCAGAAACTACACCCGACGTATTCAGCGCTTACCGGGATGCTCGCCTGCAGGTGGTTAAGCCGACCACGATCCGACGTGAGCTCTCCCTGCTGAAGCACGCCTTTGGGCTAGCTAAACGAGAATGGGGCATACCCTTGAAAGATAATCCGCTCGACGGGATCAGACGTCCTCCACCCGATCAGCCTCGGCAAAGACGTTTGAAAGATGGCGAACTGGCCCGTTTGCTTGAGGGATGCCAAAGGGGTCGGACGCTCCTACTTAGGCCCCTTGTCCAACTCGCAGTAGAGACCGGGATGCGACGGGGTGAACTTCTCAACATCCACTGGGAAGACATCAACTTCGAAAAACGGACACTTCGGATACCGATAACCAAGAATGGCCATGCACGGACGATCCCTCTGACTTTGACAGCGATTTCAGTGTTGCGGGACCTTCCTCAGAATGGTGACGGCAGAGCCATTCCGACCACGGGCAACGCCATCCGATTGGCGTGGTGCCGCCTAACCAGGCGGGTAGGCATTGACGATCTCCACTTCCACGACCTACGACACGAAGCCATCAGCCGCTTCTTCGAGATGGGCCTGTCCGTGCCCGAGGTTGCCCTGATTTCGGGTCATCGGGATTACCGGATGTTGTTTCGGTATACGCATTTGAGGGCGGAGGATGTGGTGAAGAAACTCAACTAGCCCGGAGAATTCCTAATGTAAGGGGGATGGGTCCTCGACCCGGCCCATTGCCCCGAGACCAATCCGCCGAAGCTCTTTTGTTACGGCCATGATTGCGGTCAACATGGTCTCCACGTCCTTGGTGCTGAGCTCGATGATTTCACGGTAGTCGGCTATCGACATATCATCCTGATCCCGCTGCGGACCTTGAACACGTTCAGCCATTTCATCGGATCTGTCGGCAATATCCTTCAAACCGTCGAGAGCTTCTTCGAGGCTATTCGGAAGATTTTGATCCTCTCCGCTTCCAAAGAACCCCACCAGGAATCCGTCCCGTATTTCTTCCGCTCTCATGTGGAGAGCAGCCGTAACATCCTCCCATTCACGGAGCTTCTTCGGTTTTACCAACTTCACCACGACACCGCCCTGATGCCGAGCCATGCGGTTCCACAAGCTCATCATTAGTTGGAAGAACTGTGAAGCCTCGTCCTCATTCTCAAACGTAGGGAAATTATCACCCCAGAATGCATTGATCATTCTTGTGGGGCTTACACCAGGAATGAGACTGGCAATTCCACCCAGAAAACGCATCCGCACCACGTGGAACGGGGTTGGACAGTGGTATTTCTCCAGCAACTTTTGGAGAACTCGATCACCAGGATATTTTAGGTTCTGCCGTTTCATGCTTGTCGTAGCTTCGGGTGGTCGAACAGGTCACCTTCAGTTATTTTACACGAATTGCATCGTAAGTGGGGACCATGTCAGAGACACCTGAGACTCGCCTTCTCAAACTGACCGCCGTGATTGTGGCAGCCCATGTCAGCAAGAACCCGACTTCCATCGACCAGCTATGCGATATGATTATGGATGCATTCGACAAAGAATACTTCGCAACCGTTCTGCGTGAGTGGGAACCTAAATGAACCACCAGGTCACCTATTTACACTGTGGAGAACATCTCAAAGGGACTTTGAAGAGCGAAATGGATGAGGTGGTCCATATCGTGGAACTAATAGAGTGGGAGAGAGAATTCAAAGTTGGCAAATCAGGCTCAACACTTCTTCATCAAACTGCCTACAACAAGAGATTTGAGGCGGAATTCAAGAAGTTGGGGTGGGAAACGAAACCGATGTTGAGTCAGAGACCTCGACTAATAGGGGATTTTCGGAAAAACCTGGTGTTTGTGGAGGTCCAATTTGGAAACAGCGCAACCCTTTATCGAGATTTTTATAAATTTCAGTATGGTCTCCAGAATGGACTTCTTTCACTGAGTGTCTTAATCGTACCCATCAATCCGAAGGAGTTCTTTCCCACTCGACCTCGAAGTGTCAGCAACATGGCAGAGTATGATTTGGCACTTCGATATTTTTCTGTTCTGCCAATTTCAGTCCCTACAATGGTCATTGGTTTGCTTGCGAGTTGAGGGATCCTGTTGCGAAGAGTATCCAACCTATGAATTGATCTTGGGCCATAGATGCGTTGGGGTCACCATGGTAACAATCTCCTCTGACTTTCTCTCGATTGCTTGGGCACGACGGTGTTAAGGCCGTCGTTGCCGCCGAACAGTTCGACCAGCACCACGGTCCGATCCCAGCGGGCGTCGCCGAGGGGTGAACGGAAAGGTATCAGCGCCATGGGAAGCGCGCCGGCAAGGCTCAAGAAATGGCGGCGGTTCACGAACCCTCTCCTCACTTGAGTTGAAACGCCGGATCGAGCAACAGGCGGCGCTGGCGTGCGTGAGGCCCCTCGCCCGCGATCACCGGCACCGCTGCCGGTAGCGGCAAAAGCAAAGGCGCCAACCGGCCCGCCGGGGCAATCGCCGTCTTTTCCGCGCTTTGCCACACGTCGAGCAGGAAGGCGTGGCGCGCCGGCAGTGTGGCCGAGGTGATCCACGTCGTCCCTCCCGGCCATCCTCTGACGTTGGGCGGGTCGAGAACGTCCTGGCCGAGCCGGCGGTTGAACGACGCCAACCAGCCCCTGTCGTCGGACCTGAGCTGCAACAGGCGCAAGGTGCCGACGCTCAGGTCGATCGGCGATTTAACGAGGACACCACGATTGGCGGCGGCGCGGAATTGGGGTGAATTCAGAAGGCCCCTCAACAGCGGTCCAAGGACATGGCTCGAACGGCGGAATTGGGTGGCCAGCCGGTCAACCTCGGTGGGCGCCGGGGAAGGGGAGACGAAGACGCGCCATAGCTTCTCTGTGATGTGTTTGGCGACGCGCGGCTCGTCGAGCACGATGTCGATGATGTCGTCGCCGGTGAAGCGGCCCCGGCGCCCCATGAAGGTCTTAATGCCGCCGTCGTGCAGGTCGCTGGCGAAGGTAAAGCCGCCACTCTCGGGATCGATCCGCCAACCGGTGAAGGCGCGGGCCGCCTCGCGGATATCGCCCTCCGTATAGCCACGGCCTTCGCCGAAGGTGAACAGCTCAAGGAATTCGCGGGCGAAGTTCTCGTTCGGATTGCCGGCGCGATTGGTCTGACCGTCGAGATAGAGAAGCATGGCCGGCTGCTTGGCCACTTGGCGCAGGAGGTCGGCGAAATTGCCCGCCGCGTGGCGCCGGAACGTAGCGTTCTGGCGGTAGATGTAGGCCGGCCACTTGACCTGGCGCAGGGACGAGGGAAGGTGGTTGTGCCAAAAGAGGACGAGGCGCTCGGTCAACGGCGAGGTGGTCTCCAGCATTTCGCCGAGCCACCATTCCCGAAGGTCGCGGCCGCGCTCTCTCCTTCGTGCCCGCAAGGCCCGCTGCTCTGCCGCCGAGAGTGCCGCCCAAGCGGCGGGTGGCGGCGGCCTTTCCCCGACCCAGGGCGGCGGCGGCGTCATCGGTTCCCGGCGCAGGCCGCCGAGCAGGCGGTCCACCGCCGCCGTGTGATCGAGGGGCATCAGGGCGGTGACGCTGTCGACACTTGGCGCGCCGAACCCGGTGCGGCTCAACAGATGGCGCGCCTCATCGAAGGTCAGGGCGTGGGCCGGCCAGCCGAGGGCCAGGACGAGGGCGAGGGACGCCACGGCGGCAGGACCGAGCACGGGAAATCCCCAGCCCGCCCTGCCGCGCCGGGCGCCCGTCCGGCGCCCAGCGATAGTGTTTTGCCCGGCGAACACTAGGCCGCCCTCGCCGGGGCTTTTTATTTCCCTGCCGTGGCCACGATCTCGACTTGGAAGTCGTTGGCCAGGACCGCCTGGACGCAGGCGCGGGTCGGGCAGTTGTCGGGATCGACCCATTCCATCCACGCCTCCTGCATCTCCTCCCACTTATTCATGTCGGAGACATAGATCAGGGCGTTCAACAGCTTCGACTTGTCGGTACCGGCGGTGGCCAGATATTCGTCGATCTTGGCCAGAACCTGTTGGGTCTGGCCCTTCATGCCCTGGGTGATGTCGGGCGCCGTGCCGACGCACATCACCATTCCGTTGTACTCAACGATCTGGCTGCGGCCTGGGTTTCCGGGGGTGCGGGTAATAGTCATTGTTTCCTCCTTGGACATTCGGTGAAAGTCGGTCGGAGGAGTTATAGACCGTGCCCGCCGCGCGGCCAACCGTGGCTATTTGGCCGCCTGGGCGACAATTTCAATCAGGCAGCCACCGGCCAGGCCAACCTCGACGCAGGCGCGCAAGGGACGGGCCTCGGGATCGACCCACGCCATCCAGGCTTCTTGCATGTCTTCTTTGCGTTCCATGTCGGTGATGAAGACGGTCGCCGACAGCAGCCGCGACTTATGGCTGCCGGCCTCAACAAGAAGTGCATCGATGGTTGCCAATGCCTGCTCGGCCTGCCCCTTGAGGTCGGCGGCGGTGGCGACCATTTGAACCACGCCATTGAACTCAACGTATTTGCTTCTTCCCGGATTGCCGGGCGCGCGGGTGATTGTCATGACGTCCTCCTTCAATGGGATAAGATGAAGTGCCGCGGCCTTGATAGACCACATTCGAGGTACGGCACCAGCCCGCACCCCTGCTCGGCCACCCATGGCATTGTAAGCTCGGGGTGGCCGGGCGGGGTTGCGGGCTGGTGCCGCATAAACCCTTAACGCCCTAAACGATTTTTTGGATCGGCAGTTCCAGAATGCCCTGGGCGCCGGCGGCGCTGAGCCTGGGGACGAGGGCGCGCACTTGGTCGCGCTCAACCACCGTCTCGACGGCCAGCCAGTCGGTATCGTAGAGGTGGCTGACGGTGGGGGCGTTTAGGCTGGGCAACAGCTTGACGATGGCATCGACCTTGTCGGACGGCGCGTTCAGCTTCAACAGCACCTTGCCGCGTGCCGTAAGCGCGCTGGTCAGCATCATGGCCATCTGGTCGATCTTGGCCTTCTTCCACGGATCGGCGAGGGCCGACTTGTTGGCGATCAAGACGGTGTGGGTTTGCAACAGATCGCAGACGATGCGCAGGCCATGGGCGCGAATAGTGCTGCCGGTTTCGGTAATCTCGACGGCGGCGTCGGCAAGTCCCTGGACCACCTTGGCCTCGGTGGCGCCCCACGAGAACTCGACATCGGCCTTGACACCGCGCTCCGTTAGGTAACGCCGCGTGAAGCCGACCAGCTCGGTGGCGATCTTGCCGCCCTCCAGTTCCTCGACCTTGGTGACGTCTGAGTCCTTGGGCACCACCAGTACCCAGCGCGCGACGCGGTCGGAGGCCTTGGAATAGACCAAATCGCAGACCGTCTCCACGTCGGCCTCGGTTTCCATCACCCAGTCGAGACCGGTCAGCCCGGCGTCCAGCGCGCCGCCGGCGACGTAGGGCCCCATCTCTTGTGAACGGACCAGGGCACAGCTCAGCTCGTCATCGTCGACGGACGGGAAGTAGTTGCGCGAGCGCGAAGATATGGCCCAGCCCGCATCGGCGAAGAGCTCGACTGTGGCAGCCTCTAGGCTACCCTTGGGGATTCCCAGTTTCAGTTGCGGCATGACGGTTTCCAGCTTCGGCGTTTCGGCCCGAGCCAATAGCAGGGCCGGCCGCCCGTGGCAAGCTTGGCAATCACCGACGCAGCACCAGGGTTGTCCAACCATCGAGGGTGATGCGGCGTTGGAGACGCAGGCCACGGCGGCGGTGCGGCGAGAGCACGCGGGCGGCCTCGTCATCCAAAAGGCCGGCAAGGACGACGACGCCGCGCCGCGCAAGGTGGCGTTCAAGACCCGCCGCCAGACGGCACAGGGGCCGGGCCAGGATGTTGGCGACGATCAGGTCGTAGGGCGCCCGGCGACGTAGCGCCGGCGCCCGGTAGCCGTTACTCGCGACCGCCTTGAAGAGCGCCGCCACCCCGTTGCGCTTGGCGTTCTCGGCGGCGACGCGCACCGCCTCGCCGTCGACGTCGGCGGCGACCACCCGGCAGCCCCAGGTCTTGGCCATGGCGATGGCAAGGATGCCCGAGCCGCACCCAAGGTCGAGGCCATTGCGGAAATGGCTTTTGGGCGCCAGTTCGTCGAGGGCCATGAGACAGCCCCGGGTCGAGCCATGCTCGCCCGAGCCGAAGGCGGTGGCAGCGTCGAGCCGAAGCCCGATCCGGCCGGCTGGCACGGAGCCCCGGAAATGGGAGCCGTGGATGAAGTAGCGTCCAACCTCGACAGGTGGGAAAGCACGCCGGTTCAGGGCCAGCCAGTCGCGCCCCGCCAGCCAATCGACGTCGAGTGCCGGCGGCGCCAGGCCGAAGGCCGCCGCGACCTCGCCGAGCAGCGCCTCAAGCAGCGCCCGGTTGGGCTTGTTTTCCGAAATCACCTCGACGCGCGCCCGGCCGCCAACGGGTTCGGTCCACGAGGTACTGCTGGCATGGGGTTCAAGGGCCTCGGCGAAGGCCGCCGCCGCTTGGCCCGCAACGTCGAGCCGGATCCGCCACAGGCCGGGGGAGACGGCCATACCCCCTCACGCCTGGGTGACGAAGCTTGTCATCACCTTCTTATGGCCGGCCTTTTCGAAGTCGATCTCCGCCTTATCGCCGTCGATGGCGACGATGCGGCCGTAGCCGAATTTTTGGTGAAAGACCCGCTGGCCTGTTGCCAGGTTCTCGTCTCCGCCGCTGGGCGGCGCCAACCAGGTCGCGTCGGCCAATGGAATGGCGTGGGGGACGGCGCGCTGCCTTCGGCGCCACGAACGGTCCTCGCCACCCCCTTGGCCGCCGTAGAGGCCGGGCTCGGTGGTGTGATCAACGCAATCGGCGGGCAGTTCGTCGATGAAGCGCGACGGAAGGGCGCTTTGCCACTGGTTGTAAATACGCCGGCTGGCAGCGAACGAGATTATGGCCCGGTGACGCGCCCGGGTGAGGCCGACGTAGGCCAGGCGCCGTTCCTCCTCCAGGCCCTTTTCCCCTTCTTCGTCGAGGGCGCGTTGGTAGGGAAACAGCCCTTCCTCCCAACCGGGCAGGAAGACAGTTTCGAATTCCAGGCCCTTGGCACCGTGCAGCGTCATCAGGTTAACCTTGTCGTCGATGGTTTGGTCGTCGTTCTCCATGACCAAGCTGACGTGTTCCAAAAATCCGCCCATGGTATCGAACTCGGCCAGCGCCACGACCAGTTCCCTGAGGTTATCCAGGCGGCCCGGCGCCTCTATGGACTTGTGGTTCTTCCACATCTCGGTATAGCCCGATTCGTCGAGCATCAAGCCGGCCAGTTCGGCGTGGGGCATGGTATCGAGGAGCGAACGCCAACGCTCAAAATCGACCATCAGCCGCGCCAGGCTGCCCCGTGCCCGGGGTCTGATCTCGTCGGTTTCAATAAGGCGGCGGACCGCTTGGGTCAGCGGAATGCCCTCGGCGCGAGCCAGGCGATGCACGGTCTGCAAGGTTGCCGCGCCGAGGCCGCGCCGGGGCACGTTGACGATGCGTTCGAAGGCCAGGTCATCGCTGGGCTGGACGATGATGCGGAAGTACGCGATGGCGTCGCGGATCTCCATGCGCTCATAGAAGCGGGGGCCGCCGATGATGCGGTAGGGAACGCCCAAGGTGATCAGGCGTTCCTCGAACTCACGGGTCTGGAAGCCGGCCCGTACCAGGACCGCCATCTCATCCAGCAAATGGTCCTTGGCGTGCAGGGCCTCGATTTCGTCGCCGACCAGGCGCGCTTCTTCGGCGCCGTCCCAGACACCCCTGACGCGCACCTTCTCGCCTTCGTTAACCTCGGTCCACAGCGTTTTACCAAGGCGGCCCTGGTTGTTGGCGATGAGGCCGGAAGCGGCGCCCAGGATGTGGGGCGTCGAGCGGTAGTTGCGTTCCAACCGGACGATGCGGGCGCCGGGAAAATCGCTTTCGAAGCGCAAGATGTTGCCGACCTCGGCACCGCGCCACGAATAGATCGACTGATCGTCGTCGCCGACGCAACAGAGATTGCTGTGCGAACGGGCAAGCAGGCGCAGCCACAGGTATTGGGCGACGTTGGTGTCTTGGTATTCATCGACCAAGATGTAGCGGAATTGGCGCTGGTATCTATCCAGCACCTCGGCGTTGTCCTGGAAAAGTTCCAGCGCCAGCAATAAAAGATCGCCGAAGTCGACGGCGTTGAGGGTCTTGAGCCGCTCTTGGTATTGGGCGTAAAGGACCAGGGCCTTGCCGTCGGCCACCTCCGAGCCCTCGGCGTCGGTAACCTTGTCGGGGGTCAGCCCGCGGTCCTTCCAGCGCTGTATGACGCCGAGCACGACCCGGGGCGGCCATTTCTTGAGGTCGATGTCTTCGGCCTCTAAGAGCTGCTTCAACAGCCTTTCTTGGTCGTCCGTATCCAAGATGGTGAAGTTAGGGCGTAGTCCCACCGCCTCGGCGTGGCTGCGTAGGATGCGGGCGCTAAGCGCGTGGAAGGTGCCGATCCACCAGCCTTCTACCGGTCTTCCAAGGAGCCCCGCGACCCGGTCCTTCATCTCGCGTGCTGCCTTGTTGGTGAAGGTGACGGCGAGCATTTCCATGGGCCGCGCCTTGCCTTCCAGCAAGATGTGCGACAGGCGCGAGATCAGCACCCGGGTCTTGCCGGTGCCCGCCCCGGCCAGCACAAGAACCGGCCCCTCGGTCGTCTCAACGGCTTCGAGCTGGCTCTCATTGAGGCCGTCGAGATGGGTGGCGGCGGGCGGCGCGGATGGGTGGGGGTCGAGGGAGCCGGACATGGAGCCTGTATAGCACGGCCCGGCCCCGGCTTAAGAGCCTATCGTCGGCACGGGTTTGCGCCCGGGACCCAGACGGGTACCATTGGAAGGCTCAAGCCTGGAATAAAGGATGCGCGCCATGGCTCAGTGCCCCTGTGGCTCCGGCCTCGATTTCGATGGATGCTGCGGTCCCATCCTGGGCGGTGCGCCCGCGCCGTCTCCGGAAGCGCTGATGCGGTCCCGGTTCACGGCGTTCGTTCGCGGCGATCTGGATCATATCGAAAGCACCCATGCCGCCGAAGTGCGCGATACCTTCAACCGCTCGGCGGCCGAAAGCACGGCCAGTTCGGTCGAATGGGTCGATTTGGAGATTTGCGAGACTTCCGACGGCGGCGAGGGTGACGACATTGGCACGGTCGAGTTCAGGGCGCGCTTCAAGAAGGACGGCGAGTTGATGGTTCATCACGAAAAATCAAATTTCCGCCGCGAAGAGGGACTATGGGCCTACGTCGATGGCAAGATGAACCCCAAGGGCAAACCGCGCCGGGTCGAAAAGGTGGGACGTAACGCGCCGTGTCCGTGCGGGTCGGGAAAAAAATACAAAAAATGTTGCGGGGCCTAAGCGACGATGGACCGCCGATTCTCGTGCACCGCCTGCGGTAAGTGCTGTTACGGCTTGGTGCCGCTGACGATCGATGATGCTCTTGCCCATGCCGATAAATACCCGCTGGTCGTGATCTGGACGCCGGTGCGCCAAGGCGGGCGTTCGTTTCGCATCACCGCCGATTTGGGCATCACCATCGAGATTAAGAAACACAAACGGGCGGCTGTTCAGATTGCGCCGACTGCCTATATTCCGCCCACTTTGCCCTGTCCCGAGCTGAGCGAAGACGGACTTTGCCGCATCCACGACGCGAAACCTCAGAGGTGCCGGACCATGCCGTTCTCGGCCTATCGTGATGAAAACGATCAAGAGGATCTGACTTTACCCCGACCCGGCTGGGAGTGTGATACGTCGGACGCGGCGCCGGTCGTTTATGGCGACAAAAGCATCCTTGATCGAAACGACTTCGAGATTGAGCGCAAACAGCTTGTTCGCGATGCGGCTATCTTGAAGCCCTATGCCGAATGGCTGCTCGACAGCGTGCCGTCCCTGAGACCGGAACTTCAGAAAATTGCCATGAAACCTAGCGGCGGTCGGGTCGTGGTCGGTTTTTCCACCCTTATCCCCAGGCTCCCGAAAGTCGATATCTATGCCTTCGCCCGCAAACAATTGCCTGTGATGAAGACTTTCGCGGAAAGAACCGTGGGTGATCCGGGTCTGGTGGATTTTCACCAACGCTACGTCGATGGCCGGACGGAGTGGGAAAAGGTTGCTCGCCCAAATTCTGGTACGCGCGCCGGTTCCGTCTAACCCGGCTTTGGGTTAGGCTTCCCTTCACGGACACAATTTTCGACGGGGGGAAAGCGGATGACGCACATTTTGGTCGCGGGACGCATTCACGACAAGGGCATGGAATTGCTGGAGGGCCGCGCCGATGCCACGGTCGAGGTGCTGGAGGCGCCCGACCAGGCGGCGGTGCTGTCACGTATCGCCGAGGCCGACGCCGTCCTTGTGCGCTCCGGCCTTACGGCCGAGGCGGCGACGGCCGGCGAGCGCCTGCGCGTCGTCTCGGTGCACGGCGTCGGCTATGACGACGTTGCCGTCGCCGATTTGAGTAAACGTGGCGTGCCGGTGGCGGTGATCGGCGGTGTCAACGCAACCACGGTCGCCGAGCACGCGATGTTCGTGATGCTGGCCCTGGCCAAGCAATGCTTCGCCCATGACCGCGCCGTGCGCGAAGGACGCTGGGCGGTGCGTTCCAGCTTTGCCGCCCGCGATGTCTTGCAAAAAACCCTGCTCATCGTCGGCATGGGGCGTATCGGACGCGAGGTGGCGAAACGGGCCGCCCCCTTCGGCATGGAGGTTCTTGCCTACGATCCCTACGTCGACGCCCCCGCCATGGGCGCCGATGGTGCTGCCAAGGCGGAAGACCTGCAGGCGGCTCTTGGGCGCGCCGACGTCGTCACGCTTCACGTGCCCAGTACCGATGAGACCGAGAATATGATCGGCGCCGCCGAGCTGGCTGCCATGCGGCCCGACGCCCTTCTCATCAACACGGCGCGGGGCGAGGTGGTCGACCACGCGGCGCTTTGCGACGCGCTCAAATCAGGCGCCATCGCCGGCGCCGGCATTGACGTCTTCGCCGGCGAACCGCCGCCCGCCGACGATCCGCTCTTTGGGTTCGACAACGTGATCCTCAGCCCCCACACGGCCGGCCTAACGGAAGAATGCGGGGCACGCATGGGGATCGCCACCGCCGAAAACGCACTCGCCGGTCTCGACGGCCGCCTCGATCCAGACCTCGTGGTCAATGCTGAGGTGTTGGGGAAGGGTTGAACCCGCCTCAGGCGATACAGCCCAACCCTTTTTCCTTTATAAAGTCGGCCTTCAGGCCCCACCATTCGCGGGCCGCCGTGGCGTAGAGGCTGCGGAAATGGAGCCTGTGCTTCAGGTTGCGCGCGACCAGATCGTCGAGGGGCGGCTGTTCGCCGTAGAAGCCGCCCCGCACCCGCCCGCCCATCAGGAAATGGGGCGCGGACGTGCCGTGATCGGTGCCGTCGCTGTCGTTCTCCTTGGGGCGGCGTCCGAATTCCGAGTACGTCATCACAAGCACCCTGTCCCAGTGCCCCTTGGCTTTGACAGTCTGGACGAAGGCGGCTAGGCCGTTGGCGAGTGAGGCCAGGAGTTCCGGGTGGTCGACCGACTGGCCGGCGTGGGTGTCGAAGCCCTTGATCGCCGTCTTGATGACCGGCACCGGGGACGAGCTGACTATCAGGCGGGAGGCGATTTCCATTTGCTGACCGAAGGCATCTTCGGGAAATTCGGTGCCCAGTTCGACGTCCTCAAGGTGTTTTTCAAGGATCACCCGGGCGGCGTGACGGGCATCGGTCTGCACCCCCGTCAGGTGGGCCAGGGCGGGGTTCTCCTCGGCCATGGGAAGTTTCCGCATGCGCTTCGCCACCTTCAACAGATTGGGATTGTTGAGGACGGCCGTGCGTATGTTCTTGCCCTTGACCGGGCCGATGGCGTTGCGCCCCAACACAACTGCGTCGGCGGCGAACTCGGCCGGCGGGCGGGCCTCGGCAAAGAGCCTGGATATCCACCCCTCGGAAAGGAATTCGTTGGATCCGGACGCGGTGTCCCAAATGTCGATGGAACGGAAGTGCGAGAAGTTGGGTCCGGGATAACCAACGCCGAGCGCCACTGCCATCTGGCAGCTTTTCCACAGCGGCAGCAGGGGCTCCAAAAGCGAATTGAAGCCCAGGCGTTCATCCAACTGGATGACGTTCTCGCGTGCCAGGGCCTTGGTTGGGCGCAGATCGTGGTAGTTGGCGTCGGAGTAGGGGACGACGGTATTGAGGCCGTCGTTGCCGCCGGCCAGCTCGACCAGTACTAGGACCTTGTTCCAACGCTCGGTGTCCTCGAATGTGGGGGCTTGGCAGGCCGGTACGATGGGAACGTCGGAAAAGCGCATGGCCTCGGTCGAGCGGCAGGCGGCGGGGAGCATCAACAAAGGCAGGCCGGCGGCGCGGCGGAGAAACTGTCGGCGGTTCACGGGGCTCCCCTTCACTTCAGTTGGAACGACGGGTCAAGCAGCAAGAGCGCCAGTCGTTGGCGGGAACGCGCCGTCTCCTCGGGCGGCGTCACCGGCGCGACGGCCAGCAACAATTCCATCAGGTCCTCGTCGCCGCCGTCGGGCATCGCCACATTCATCGTGCCGCCGCGCGCGACGCGGTTGAGGAACTGGTGGCGCAGCGGCAAGGTATTGGTGGTGACCCAGGCCTCGCCGCCCGGCCAGCCCTTGACGTTGGGCGGTTGGAACAGGTCCTGGCCCAGCCGACGCTGAAAGGATGTCACGTTGCGGGGTTCAAGGCCGGGGTTTCCCAGTACGCGCAGGGTGCCGACCACCAGATCGACCGGCGACTTGATCATGGTGCCCGGGTTGTCGGCGGCGCGGAACTGGGGCGTTGTCAGCAGGCCTTTCATCAACGGGCGAAGTTCGTAGCCCGAATTGCGGAAGGCGGCGGCCAGGCGGCTTACCTGTCCCGGTTCGGGCTCGGCTGAGACGAACTCGCGCCACAGCTTTTCGGTAATGAACTCGGCGACGCGTGGTTCTTCGAGCAAGATATCGATGACATCGTCACCGCTGAACCGGCCCTGGCGCCCAAGGAAGGATTTGGTCCCGTCGTCGTGACGTTTGGGGTCAAAGACGAAGGTGCCCTTGGCGGGATTGATGGACCAGCCGGTAAAAGCCCGCGCCGCCTCGACAATGTCGTCTTCGGAGTAGCCCCGGCCCTCGCCCAAGGTGAAGAGCTCCATGATCTCACGGGCGAAGTTCTCATTCGGGCGGCCTTTGCGGTTGGTCCGTCCGTCCAGATAGATGAGCATGGCCGGCCCCTTGGCCATGCCGCGCAGCAGTGTGGCGAAGTTGCCCAGTGCGTGATGCCGAAAAAGGGCGTTCTGGCCGTACATATACCCGGCCCATTTGACCTTCTTGACCTCGGAAACGAAGTGGTTGTGCCAGAACACGACGAGGTGCTCGGTCAGGGGTGACGGGGTGGCCAACATCTCGCCCGCCCACCATTGCTTGAGCGGCTGCCACCGGGTGCGTGTGGCCTTGTTGAATTCCACACGTTGGGCCGCCGTCATCGCTTTCATTTCCTTGGAAGTCGGCGGCAACTCATCAATCCAGGGCGGCGGCGACGTTGCCGGTTGGGTGCGCACGCCGCCGAGTACGCGATCCACCGCCGCCTCGTAGTCGAGCTGTTGCAGGGCTGCAACTTCGGCGGCCCTGGCGATGCCGAATCCGGTGCGGGCCAAAAGGTGCCTGGCTTCTTCGAAGGGCACGGCGCCGGCCGGCAAGGCAAAAATCAGCGCGGCGAGGAATGAAACGACGCGGGTCTTACTCATGGCCCCTCCGTGGTGAGGCGCGATCGAATGACCGGAACCCCTTTTCTGGCGAACCGGAGTTATTAAATATAATGTAGTGGACCGTGTCTAATGGAAGGATACCCCATGACCGTTTCCAGCACGCGAGCCCGGAATCTTTGGTCGCGGGTCGCCATAGCGGTTTTGGCGTTTGGCGCCTTGGCGCCGGGCCTGGCGGCGGCGCAGGAAAAAGGACAAGAAGTCGAACTGTCCGACGTTCTTGGTGCCATGGTGATGGTGCGCTCCGAAGTCGCGGCCGACGCCCGCACGGCGGGAAGCCTGGGCACGCGACGCGTTGGCAGCGGCGTCGTCATCGATGCCGAAGGATTGGTGCTGACCATCGGTTGCCTCATCTTGGAGGCCGAGCGCACCGAGCTCGTCATCCCCAGCGGCGACGCGGTGGAGGCAACGGTCGTCGGTTACGATCACGAGACCGGCTTCGGCCTTGTTCGCGCCGTTCGGCCGCTGGCGATCAAACCCATGCGCATGGGGAACTCGTCCGATCTGGCGGCCGGCAACCCGGTGGTGGCGGTAAGCATCGGTCCGCGTCCCATCACGCCCGGCATCGTCGTCGCCAGGCGCCCATATGCCGGCTATTGGGAATACCTGCTTGAAGACGCCATCCTGACCACGCCGCCCCATCCCCAGTTCGGTGGCGCCGCCCTGGTCGGTGTCGACGGCCGCCTGCTGGGCATCGGTTCGCTCTATATCAACGTTGCCGAGGAGGGCCAGGAACCTCTTCCCGGTAACATGTTTGTTCCCATCGATCGGCTCAAGCCGATCCTGGCCGATCTCATCGAGAGCGGCCGTTCGGTACAGCCGCAGCGCCCCTGGCTTGGGCTCAGCACCGCCGAGGCCGGCGGCCGCATCCTGGTGCGCCGGGTGTCCCCCGGTGGCCCTGCCGAGAAGGTCGGGCTCAAGGCCGGCGACGTCATCGTCGGCGTCGGCGGAAAACGGGTCGACGGCCTGGCCGATTTCCTGCGCAAGGTGTGGGGTCAGGGCGGTCCCGGCGCGGCCATTCCCCTCGACGTGCTGCACCTGGATACCGGCGATTTGGCCATCAAACGCTACGACGTGCCGTCGATCAGCCGCTACGACTGGCTGAAATTGAAGCGCGATCTATAACCCTCAATCGCCGCGTTCCTCGCGCCGGCTTTCGACCAGGGCCCGGTTGTAGGCGTTCATGACGTCCCGTTCGTGGACACAGCCCAAGTAGACCAAGGTGTCGGCGTCCTCGACCACGGCGATGTGGGGCTCGCCGGTGCTGCGGAACAGTTTGAGCGCCGTCTCAAGGTCGTCGCCGGCGGTCAAGGTCAAAGGCGTCAACCGAGCCACGTCACCGGCGTTGATCAAGGTGTCCACGGCGTGGTCGAAGGCCGCCTCACTAAGATCGGCCAGGGTAATGGTGCCGAACAAGTGGCCGCCTTCGTCGACGACGAAAAGCTGGCCCACCGCACTGGCTTGCAACTTGGCGCGTACGGTGGGCAGGTCCGTCTCCGGACGGACCACGCCGCTGTCGCGGGCCATTACCTGGCTGACGTCGCGGGCCCGCAACAGAGCCGATTCGAATCCTTCCTTGAGATCGTAGCCGCGCCGCTCCAACTGCTTGGCGAAAAACGACTGGCCATAGAAATTCTGTGTGATCACCGAGGCTACTACCACCGCCACCATGACAGCCATGGTCAGCGCGTAGTCGCCGGTCATCTCGAAAATGATCAAGGTTGTCGATATGGGTGCCCCCAGCACCGCCGCCGCCACCGCCCCCATTCCGACGATGGTGTAGGCACCGGGTCCGGACGAATATTCCGGCAGCAACGCGGTGACGGCAAACCCGTAGGCGCCGCCGAGCATGGCGCCGATGACCAGAGACGGGCTGAACACACCGCCGCCGAAGCGAAACCCCAGGCACACCGCCGTTGCCGCGACCTTGGCGAACAACAGCGCCACCAAAAGCCAGAACGGAAACACCACCTTGAGGGCCGCCTCGGTGGCGCCGTAGCCCACTCCCAGCACCTGGGGGAATGCAATGGCAAGCGCGCCCACCGCCAGGCCCGCTGCCGCCGGGCGCAGCCAGATCGGCAGGCCCGACCTTTCGGCCACGGTCGCCGCCAGACCGACGCTGCGCATGAAGGCGATGGCCGTGATCGCCGACGCCACTCCGAGACCAAGAAACGCGGCATATTCCCAGACCGAAGTAATTCCCGAATGAACGAGTGTGAAGGCCGGGAAATCACCGAAATAGACCCGCGAGATAACCGTGCCGGTGACGCTGGCGATGACGATGGGGGCGAAAGCGCGGAGCGCGTAGTGCCCGACGACCACTTCGGTGGCGAACAGCGCCCCGGCGATGGGGGCGTTGAACGATGCCGCCACCGCGGCAGCGACGCCGCATCCAAGAAGGGTGCGTGAATTGGACCGGGTTAATTCGAGCCGGCCGGCCAGCCAGCCGCCGAAGGTGGCGCCCAGGTGCACTGCCGGCCCTTCGCGCCCGGCAGAGGCGCCAACGCCAAGCGAGACCGCGCTGATCAGGGCCGCCACCAAACCGGTTTTGGCCGACATACGTCCGCCGCGGAGCGCCGCCGCCTCAATCACGTCGGCCACCGCCTGGGGGCGCTGGCTGGGCATGAAGTGGCGCACCAGCAAGCCGACGATCAGCCCACCCGCGGCCGGCGCCAACAGGACCCGCCACCACGGCAGGTCTTGGACGTACAGGTACAAACGCTCGCTGCCGGTGGTGAAGAAGACTGTTTGAACCAGGCCGATGGCCTCGCGGAATCCAATGATTGCTCCGCCCGCGGCGGCACCGACGACGAACCCCAGGATCGACAAGGTAAGCTGGTCGTTTCGAATGATACGCCGAAGCCGCACATAGAGGCGGCCCAATCTGAACCGTCGTCGGGTCATTGTCCCATATACTAGATTCTATCCACTAGAGCACTTCGATGCCCCGCGAGCGCACTACGATTTGTCGGCCATGTTGGCTGTTATCTGGCGTTCCGTCAGCACGCGGTCGCGCCCGGCGTGCTTGGCGGCATAAAGCGCCGCATCGGCGCGGGCAATAAAATCGGACAGGTCCTCTCCGAGCAGATAGCACCCGACACCGATGGAGACGGTGACGCGGCCCATAATTTCGCCCGTTGACCTGTTCTTGAGTTCCTTCTCTTTGGTTCGCCTACGAATGGTCTCGGCGACCTTGACGGCGTTCTGCAAGCTGGTTTCGGGTAAGATGACGGCGAATTCCTCGCCCCCATAGCGCGATGCGGTGTCGCGGCCCTTGATGGTGTCGGTGAGCATGTTAGCCAACAATTTCAAAATCAGGTCGCCGATGAGATGACCATAGGTGTCGTTAAAATTCTTAAACTTGTCGATGTCGATCATGAGGAGGCATAGGTTCTCGCTGCTCTCCTCGGCCAAGACTGCTTCCTCGCGAAGGGATATGTCGAAAAACCGCCGGTTGAAAATGCCGGTCATGGCGTCGGTGATGGCCTCGCGCCGTACGTCCTCCAGATCCTCACGTAGGCGGGAAATCTCGGACGACGACGACTCAAGCTGCTGTTCCAGATCGTGATTTTGGCGCTCCATGGCGCGGGTCGCCGTCGCGATGTCGGAAAGGACGGCACCGAACGCTTCGCTCTCCTCGGCCCCCGCGAGTTGTTCCGAGAACGTGTCCAAGGTGCGCCCGTATTGGGCCGCGTCGTCGCCGGCGGTCCCCAACCGTTTAAGGATTTCGTTCAGTTCTTGTTTGATCTCGGTGGCGGTGTTGTGGACGACGGTGTTTTGGCCTTCGCCCAAAATGAATTCCCGGTGGATTTCGGCGCTGCGTTCCATACTGATCGCTTCGTCGCCTTTGAGCAGCGTGTCCAGGGACCGATTCATTTTCGGGTCCCGGCCCGCGAAGTATAGGTACCATATGGCGAAGTTATCGGGGGTCGCGGCGATCCCCCTCTCCTCCATGAGGTTGAACGCCGAGCGGGCGAATTCCGCCGCCTGTTCCAAGGTGTCCGAGTGGTCCACGTCCGCCTCATCACGACTTACCGGACGGCACGTCCCGTCCGACTTGGAACGTCATTTCAATCATCCACGGCGCCCGTCGTCAACCGGAACGTTTGTTCGACAACCCGAGGCATTCCGTCTGGACCGCTTGACGTCGGCCAAGACCGGATCGCGGGGTCTTTGCGGCGGAAAGGGATTTGCCGCGTCGGTCCGCCCGTGCCATAACCGGCCTTCCAGGCACCGGATATCCCGTATTCGAGAACCATGGCCGCGCCGCAGACCAAGAACGCCGCCCCATCCCCGTCACCGGGTTCGCCGGTGCTCTCAGTCGTCGTGCCGGTCCTGGACGAGGCCGAGAACCTGCGTCCCCTGATCGAGGAGATCGCCGCCGCCCTCGACGAAGGCCCCGACTATGAGATCGTCTACGTGGACGACGGCAGCGGCGATGGAACCCCGGATCGCCTCGCCGATCTCGCCGCCGAGCTTCCACGCCTGCGTTGGGTGCGCCACCGCACCCGATGCGGCCAAAGCGCGGCTATCTGGAGCGGCGTTGAGGCGGCGCGGGCATCACTCATCGCCACCCTCGACGGCGACGGACAGAACGACCCCGCCGACATCCCCAAGTTGCTCGCCCGCTTTGACGCCGAGGGTGGGGACAATGATGGCCCGATGATCGTCGGTGAGCGTGCTAAGCGGCGGGACACACGCCTGAAACGGATATCGTCGCGGATTGCCAATGGCGTGCGCGCCGGCCTCTTGGCTGACCAGACCCCGGACACCGGCTGTGGCCTGAAGGTGTTTCCGCGCGCCGCTTTTCTTGCCATGCCGCGCTTCGACCATATGCACCGCTTCCTGCCCGCCCTGATGATGCGTAGCGGTGGAAGGGTCGTTTCCGTTGTGGTCGGCCACCGGCCCCGCGGCACCGGCACGTCGAAGTACGGTGTCCTGGATCGTTTGTGGATCGGTATCGTCGATCTCCTTGGCGTGATGTGGCTTCAGCGCCGCCCCATGACCCCCGATATCGTGGACGACGGGAAGGACAAGACATCAAGACCTGCCCAAGGCCCAAGGAGCCACGCACCATGAATCCGCGCATCTTGTTGCGTGGCTTGATCTTGATCGCCGTACTGGCAGCCATCGCCTGGGCCTTCGAAAAGACGGGGCTGAGCACCGCCCTCGATACGACCTGGATCGATAAGGAGGTGCGCGGCAAGGGCGTACTGGGCGAGGTCCTCTTCTTCGCCGTGGCGGCGCTGTTCTTGTCGGTTGGCCTGCCGCGACAAGTGGTTAGCTTCCTTGGCGGCTATGCCTTCGGTTTTCTTGTCGGGACGTTGCTGGCGCTGGCGGCCACGGCATTGGGGTGCGTCATTGCCTTTGGCTACGCGCGCTTGCTTGGCCGCGCCATGGTGCGCAAACGGTTTTCAGCGCGCATCCAACGGATCGACGCTTTTCTGCACGAAAACCCCTTTTCCATGAGTCTTCTCATTCGCCTGCTCCCCGCCGGCAGCAACTTGCTCACCAATCTGGCGGCTGGCGTCTCCAGCGTTTCGGCAGCGCCCTTTATCGCCGGCTCGACCCTCGGATTCATACCGCAGACCATGATCTTCGCCCTCGCCGGCAGCGGAGTCAGCCTCGACCCCACCTTGCGCATCGGCCTTGCCATGGCGCTTTTTGTCGTCGCCGGAGCGATCGGCCTCTCTCTCTACCGCAAGCATCGCCACGGCAAGGTTTTGGATGAATCCGTCGACCGCGCCATCGGGGCGTCGGAAACGGATCTCCGTTGACTTCCCCCTTCTCAGATTTACGCCAGACGCCGATCCCGATTGCGGCGGTGCTATGGCTGGGGGTTGTGGCCGTCGCCCTGGCCAGCCGTCCGGTGTTGCCCGTCGATGAGACTCGGTATCTCGCTGTCGCCTGGGAAATGTGGAGCCGGGGCGACTTCGTTTTGCCCACTCTCAACGGCGAAGCCTATAGCCACAAGCCGCCGCTGCTGTTTTGGATCATTCACGCCGGGTGGGCCGTCTTTGGCGTTAACGAATGGTGGCCGCGTCTGGTGGCGCCACTGTTCGGCCTGGGCGCCTTGTTCCTGACCGCCGAACTGGCGCGCCGGTTGTGGCCCGAACGGCGCGACGTGGCATCGGCGGCGTCCCTGATCCTGATGGCAAGTGGATTTTGGGCGATGTTCACCACGCTGACAATGTTCGACATGATCCTTGCCTTCTTTGCCCTCTTGGGCCTGCTCGGCATCCTCGACGCATGGCGCCACGGGGGTTGGAGGGGCTGGGCGATCCTTGGTGCAGCAATCGGATTTGGTCTCTTGACCAAGGGGCCCGCCATCGCGCTGCATGTCCTGCCGGTCGCTTTGCTAGCGCCGTTGTGGGGCGGGCGTCTCGAGGGTGCGGGGCGCGTGCGCCCGGGTTGGGGCGCCTGGTACGGCGGCATCGTCCTTGCCCTTGTTCTGGGCCTGGCGATGGTCCTGGCCTGGGCTGTTCCGGCCGGGGATAAGGGCGGTGCGGCCTTTCGCGATGCCATTTTCTGGGGCCAGACGGCGGGGCGCGTGGTGGATTCGTTTGCCCACGGCCGCCCCTGGTGGTGGTACCTGGCGATGACGCCGCCGCTTCTTGCGCCGCTGATTTTTTGGCCGGGCTTGTGGCGGTCTCTGGGTCGGCGCGCCGTTGGCTTCGGTGACGGGGGACTTCGTGTCTGTCTCTGCTGGTTCGGACCCGCCTTCCTTGCCTTCACGGCAATCAGCGGCAAGCAACTGCACTACCTCCTGCCCATTTTTCCCGCTCTGGCCCTGGCCCTGGCACGATTTCTGACGGCGCCCGACGAAGAGACATCGGTGGTGCGCCGCGATCTGGCCGTGCCCGGTGCGATAGTGGCGTTCGTGGGTCTGGCCATCCTTGCCGTTGACGTCGCCACGCCATATCTGGACCTTCCCTCATGGGTCAATAACTTGACGCTTTGGTGGGCCCTAATTGCTCTCGGCGCCGGCATCACGGCGGCGGTTGTCCCATTGGCTGGATTGACGGCACGTTTGGCGATGCTCGCCTCTTTAAGCGCCGCCCTGGTGGTAACGGTCCATCTGGTGGCGCGCCCGGCCCTGAGCGCGGTTATGGACCTTGGCTCCTTGTCGGTTCGCCTTGGCGCCTGGGAACGCGAAGGCCTTCCCCTGGCCCATTACGGGAAGTATCACGGCCAATTTCATTTCCTGGGGCGGCTGTCAAAGCCCTTGGCCATCATCGGCGATGGCGAGGTCGCGGACTGGGTACGGCGCAATCCCCGGGGCAAGATCGTCACCTACCACCGCCGGGTGCCTGACCGCGCCCAACCCGACTTCGTCCAGCCTTTCCGCGCCATGACGATTGCGGTGTGGGACGTGGCACTGGTCAAAACTGATCTGGACCTGGTTAAGCGGCCAAAATAGCTCGGCCTTCCCTTGACATCGGACTCAAACGGACCTACATCCTTGGCACTCGATGGGGGTGAGTGCTAACAACGCCCCTTCAATCGTGTTTTTTCAATGGGTTGACGGAGATATAACCATGAAGTTCAGGCCACTGCATGATCGCGTTGTCGTAAGGCGGATCGAGCAGGACATAAAGACGGCAGGCGGGATCATTATCCCCGACACCGCGCAGGAAAAGCCCATGGAGGGCGAAATCGTCGCCGTTGGTTCTGGAACGCGTTCGGAGGACGGCAAGCTTACGCCGCTCGACGTCGAAGCGGGTCAGCGGATTTTGTTCGGCAAATGGTCCGGTACCGAAGTCAAGATCGACGGCGAGGAGCTGTTGATCATGAAGGAATCCGACCTTCTCGGCATCATCGAGAGCGGTGCCAAGAAGAAGTCGAAGAAATAGTCGATCCCAACAGAATTCCCAAGGAAGGGTTAGATAGAGATGTCTGCAAAGGAAATTAAGTTTTCAACCGATGCCCGGACGCGCATGCTGCAGGGTGTCGATACCTTGGCCGAGGTGGTCAAGGTGACCCTGGGCCCGAAGGGGCGCAACGTGGTCCTCGACAAATCGTTCGGCGCACCGCGTATCACCAAGGACGGCGTCACCGTCGCCAAGGAGATCGAGCTCTCGGACAAGTTCGAGAACATGGGCGCCCAGATGATGCGCGAAGTGGCGTCCAAGACCAGCGACGAGGCCGGCGATGGCACCACCACGGCGACGGTTCTGGCCCAGGCTATTGTGCGCGAGGGCGCCAAGGCGGTGGCCGCCGGCATGAACCCGATGGACCTCAAGCGCGGCATCGAATCCGCCGTGGAGACTGTCGTGGCCGAGCTGAAGAAGCGATCGCGCAAGGTTTCCACCAACGAGGAAATCGCGCAGGTCGGCACCGTGTCGGCCAACGGCGAGAGAGAGATCGGCGCTATGATTGCCGAGGCCATGGAAAAGGTCGGCAACGAGGGCGTGATTACCGTTGAGGAGGCGAAGAGCCTGCACAGCGAGCTCGAGGTCGTCGAGGGTATGCAGTTCGACCGCGGCTATACCTCACCCTACTTCGTCACCAACGCCGACAAGATGAGCTGCGATCTGGAAAATCCCTTTATCTTGATCCACGAGAAGAAGCTTTCCAGCTTGCAGGCGTTGCTTCCCGTCCTCGAAGCGGTCGTGCAGTCGACGCGTCCGCTGTTGATCATCGCCGAGGACATCGAAGGCGAGGCCCTGGCGACCCTGGTCGTCAACAAGCTGCGTGGCGGCCTCAAGGTCTGTGCCGTGAAGGCACCGGGCTTTGGTGACCGGCGCAAGGCCATGCTCGAGGATATCGCCGTGCTGACCGCCGGACAGGTGATCAGCGAGGACATCGGGATCAAGCTCGAGAACGTCACCCTCGACATGCTGGGCACCGCCAAGAAGGTGCTCATCAGCAAGGAAGAGACGACCATCGTCGAGGGCGTCGGCAAAAAGAGCGAAATCCAGGGTCGGTGTACCCAGATCCGCGCCCAGATCGAGGAGACAAGCTCGGACTACGACCGCGAGAAGTTGCAAGAGCGTCTCGCCAAGTTGGCCGGCGGTGTGGCCGTCATTCGTGTCGGCGGCGCCACTGAAGTCCAGGTCAAGGAGCGTAAGGACCTGGTCGACGACGCGCTGCACGCGACCCGTGCGGCGGTCGAGGAAGGCATTGTCCCCGGCGGCGGCGTAGCGCTTCTCTACTCCACCCGGGCCCTCGGCAAGGCAACGACTGAAAATACCGACCAGGCGGTCGGTATCGAAATCGTGCGCAAGGCTCTTTCGGCACCGTGTCGCCAGATCGTCGAGAACTCCGGCTCGGACGGGGCCGTGATCACGGGCAAGCTCCTTGATCAGAAGGACGCCCTGCACGGCTACGACGCCCAGTCCGGGTCGTACTGCAACATGGTTAAGGCGGGGATCATCGATCCGACCAAGGTTGTGCGTACGGCGCTTCAGGACGCGGCGTCGATCGCCGGTCTCTTGGTGACCACCGAAGCCATGGTTGCGGAGAAGCCTGAGAAAAAAGAAGCTCCCATGATGCCGCCTGGTGGCGGCGGCATGGGCGGTATGGGCGGAATGGACTTCTGATCCACCGACCACCGGCAAGACTAACAAGGGCTGCGCCTTCGGGTGCGGCCCTTTTCGTCGGTCGTGAAAAAGTCCCTCGCCTTTGGCTCGCTGTACTTTTTCCCGCTTTCAATATGGCCAAATCGGCCCTTGAGGCGGGCGCCGGGCCGCCCCAAGCGCGCCTTTCTCATTGTCGATATTGAAGAAAAGTACACTGAGCGATAGCGAAGGACTTTTCTTCACGGGCAACTATTCTGGGTCCAGGACCTTGATCAGGGCGCTGTGGTCCAGATCGCCGAACCCGTCGGCGATGAGGCGGTCATAGAGCTCCCTATTCAGAAGCGTGGCCGGCATCTCGAAGCCCAACTCGGCGGCGAGATCGAGGGCTTGGGCCAGGTCCTTGCGCTGGGTCGTCGCCTTGCCGCCGGGGCGAAAGTCGCCGCTGACCATGCGTTGGCCGTGCAGCTCCAGGATGCGCGAGTCGGCGAAGCCGCCCTTGAGCGCTTGGCGCACCTTGGCCGGGTCGGCGTCGGCGCGCCGGGCCAGCGTCAACGCCTCGGCGACGGCGCCGATGACCAAACCGACAATCACCTGATTGGCCGCCTTGGCGACCTGGCCGGTGCCGATGGCGCCGACGTGGGTAAGGCTGGCGCCCAGAACCTCGAACACCGGTGTGGCGCGCCCGACGGCCTCTTCCGGACCGCCCGCCATGATGGTCAGGGTGCCGTCTTCGGCCCCGACCGTACCGCCCGAGACCGGCGCATCCACATATTGGCCGCCGGCGCCGACGACAGCGGCGGCTAGGCGGCGCGTCGCCGACACCGCCGTGGTGCCCATGTCGATGATCAAGGAATCGGGGCCGACGGCGCCCAGGATTCCGTCCGCGCCGCCGATGACGGCCTCCGTCGCCGGTGTGTCGCTGACCATGACGATGACGGTCTTGGCCTTGGCCGCTACGGCGCCCGGGGTATCAGCGGCGACCATGCCCTTGGCCGCCATCTCTTCGACGACCGGGCGCGAGCGGTTGTGGACGATCAAGCGCGCTCCCGCCTTCATTAAATTCAGGCTCATCGGCCGCCCCATCAGGCCAAGCCCGATGAAGCCGATGGTCTTACCGTCGAGTGACGTCATGGGGTCTCTCGGAAGTGGAGCCGAATATAGACAACACTACATCGTCGCGAAACGCGCCCGGGCACCGCGTTCAATGGCGGCGGCGGTCAGGCGGTCGATCCTCAGTTCATGGCGGATCATCTCCAGCATCCTAAGCTCTTCTTGGTGCGCCTCGCCGTCGACGGCGACGACGTCACAGGCAAGCGCATAGGCCGTTTCGCGGAGCTTGCCGGGCAACGCATCCTTGATCAGTTGGAAGACGCTGTCCAACCCGTCGTCATCTTCAAGAAGATCGGCGCAGCTGGCGACCGTGTCGGTTAACAGCGCGCTTTGGTAATCGGCGAACACGGGAAGGAAGTTGATGGTCTCGCCCATGGTCCGCATTTCGGCGTCGGTCATCTCGTTGTCGGCGGCCGATACCATGACCATGGTGTAGATCAGGGCAGCGTGGTGGCTGATCGCGGACATCCGAACCTCGCGTGTGGTTTGCCAATCTCCACCATACCCCCCCCGCCCAGCGCGCCGTCAAGGGCGGTGAACCAAGACGATTTCGACGATCCCGAGTTTAGTGCTACTTTGGCACGAAGCGGCAACAGATGGGCAAGCGGTTTTGATCCCCATGATCTGGGTAAGATTGAGCAAGATTTTGATGGCTCTCGGCGGCGTGATGTTTATTGCCGCCACCGCCTGGTGGTACGTCTTTTTCGAGTCCATGCTGGGCGACGACGTAAAGGCGGCCAGCGCGTGTTTCTATCGCACGACGGAGAGCTGCGCTCTGGGAAACTTGGTGGGCATGTTGAGTGAAATCCCCGCTTACTCGCCCTGGGCCTTTTGGGCCGCGGTCGGGATGACGGCGGCGGGGATCGTCATTTACGCCGTGGCACCGCGCGGAAATTAGCGTTCTCTGACGGGTGGATCAGCGCACCAACGCGGCATCGTCGGCGCAACATTTATGGTATGATCGCGTCTCAAAGGGGGGGACAGGCTAGCCTTGCGTTGGGGGTGAACGAACGAGGTAAACAATGATCAAGGGACTACACCATAATGCCTATCGCTGCCGGGATTCGGAGGAGACACGCGCTTTCTACGAGGACTTTCTTGGATTGACGCTTGAATCCACACTGGAAATTGGCGAATCCAAGACCGGGCGCAAGACCAGCGCCCTGCATACGTTCTACAGGCTCGATGACGGTTCCTTCCTGGCGTTTTTTGAGGTGCCGGACCAGTCCTTCGAATTCAAGGACCAACATGACTATGACCTGCACATCGCGCTTGAGGTTACGAATGATGTGCTGCACGCGATGTTCGAGAAGGGAAAAGCGGCGGGCATCGAAACGCGCGGCATTGCGGATCACAAATTCATCGATTCGATCTACTTCCGCGATCCGAACGGCTATGTCATCGAACTGACCGCCAAGCGGGCCAATCACGACGAAGCCATGAACCCGGCGACCAACGGGGCGCGGGCCAAGCTCGACGCCTGGCAAGCCGAAAAGGAGAAGGCGCCTGCTTAGAGCTTGTTAATCGGGTTTCTCGCTCAGGAAAGCGCGCACCTCGGCTAGGGCCTCGGCCAATCCCAGGCGGCGAGGCGCGACACCTTCAGGGAAGGCGCCGCCGAGGCGCGACGGCATGGCCCTGTCCAGCATGACGAAAACGCCGCGGTCGGTAGCCCGGCGGATCAGCCGCCCATAGGCCTGCTTGATGCGCAGCCGGGTCAGCATCTCGTCGTAGGCACGACCGCCAAAGGTGTCGCGCCTGGCCCGGTGCAAGATGTCGGGGCGCGGCCACGGTACGCGCTCGAAGACGATGAGCCGGAGCGCCCGGCCCGGCACGTCGACGCCGTCGCGGACCGCGTCGGTGCCCAGCAGACAGGCATCGTCCTCGGCCCTGAAGATGTCGATCAACGATCCGGTATCAAGCGCATCGACGTGCTGGGCAAGGAGCGTCAGGCCGGCTTGCTCAAGGGGCTGGGCAATGCGCTCGTGAACGGCACGCAGGCGCGAAATGGCGGTGAACAGGCCGAGCCCGCCGCCGCCCGCCGCCATGAACAGCTCGCGGTAGGCGGCCGCCACCTGATCGGCGTCATTCTTGGCCACGTCGGTGATCACCAGGACGCGGGTTTGGGCGGCGTAGTCGAAGGGCGACGGCACCTCGGCCAGTACCGCCTCCGCCGCCATGTGGCGGGCCCCGCTACGTCCTTCCGCCACCGCCCAATCGGCTTCTTCGTCGCCGCTGCCGTCGCGCAGGCTGGCCGAGGTGACGAGGAGACCCTGGGCCGGGCCGGCCATTGTTTCGGCGAAGGGCCGCGTCGGATCAACCCAGTGGCGGTGGAATCCGACGTCGAGGTCGCGGCCGTCGATGCGCTCGACGCTGAACCAATCGACAAAATCATCAGGCGTTTCGCCGCCCAAGGAGCGCAGCATGGATCGCCAGGCCTGAACGACCAAGCCGCCGCGTCTTTCGAGGCTTCGGCTGACGGCCTCCAGGCGCAGGCGCTGACCGGTATCCAGGCTGTCGGCCTCGTCATCCAGGAAAGCCATCAGGGCCTGGACGAGCACGGTGACCGGTGCGCCGAGGCGCGCCAGGGCGGTCTCCAGTGTTGCCGCCGCGTCCAACAGGCCGGGCACGGCTGGGCGGGTCTCGGTCTCCAGGCTATAGGCGGTGCCGCCTTCGCGGTCGCGGGCGTAAACCTGTTGGCGGACAAAGGTGAGGAAGGCCTCCGCCGGTCCCACAGGGGCGCCGCCGGCGAGGCGCTGGTGCCAGCCGGGGCCGGGCAGGGCGCGTGCCGCGCGCAACACCTCATCTAGGGCTTCGGCGGCTTCGGCGTTGCCCGAGAGCAGATCTTCGATGCGCGCCCTGAGCCCCCGTGAGCGCGATCGAGACCGGCTTTCGGCGCCTAACAGCCAGCGCCTCAGCTCCTCTGCCTCGCGGCCCGAAAAATGGGCTGAAAAGGCCCCATCGGCGGCGTCGAACAGGTGGTGTCCCTCGTCGAAGACGTAGCGCGTCGGAAGGAACGCCTGGGCTGCCTCGTCACCGCCGCCGAGCGCCGCCTGCGCCATGATCAGGGCGTGGTTGCCGACCACGATCTCGGCGCGCCGGGCGCGCCTGACCGTGCGCTCGATGAAGCACTTGGCATAGTGGGTACAGGCCGAATAGACGCACTCGCCCCGGGTGTCGGTCAGCTCCATGGTCGCGCTCCGGCCCAAAAGGTCGGTAAGCCAGCCCGGGAAGTCGCCGCCCACCATGTCGCCGTCGCGGCTGACGCCGGCCCAGCGCGCCATCAGTCCCAGGGCCACAACATCGGCGGCTCCGCCTGCCGGGACCCGGCCCACGGCTTCGTCGAAGTTCAACAAACAGAGGTAGTTTTCGCGCCCCTTGCGGACGACGACCTTCTTCTCCTTGACGGCGCGCTCGGGGTAGAGCCGGTCAAGCTCGGCGTCGAGCTGGCGTTGCAGGTTGCGGGTATAGGTCGAAATCCATACCGGACCCTTGTTCTTTTCGGCCCACACGCTGGCCGGTGCCAAATAGCCGAGCGTCTTGCCGACGCCGGTGCCGGCCTCGGCCAGGACCAGGCGTGGCTCACCGGCCTGGTCGCGGGGCAGAAAGGCGGCCGAGACCTGGCCCGCGTAATCCGCCTGCTCGGGCCGTTCCTCGGCGTCGGCACCCAACAGACGGACCAGCCGTGCCCGCGCTTCGACGGGCTCGACCGGCTGGTTGTCGGGCAGCGGCTCGGGGCCGCTGTCGTTCCAGTGCGGAAGTTTGTTCCACACCTTGAGCCCGTCAAGCAGGTTGGCCGAATGGGGGGCCTCGGAAGAACCGCCGAAGGCGGCGACCACAGCGGAGCCCCACGGCCATCTACCCCGCGCCATGACCTCCGCTGTGGCCAACGCGTCGGCGCCCGGCGGCGGTTTGCCCCGGGCCAAGGTGGCGAGCAGTGACTGGGCGGCACCAAGCAGCGCCGCCGCCTCGTCCCCAAGGCTCTCGGGAAGGGCTAGGCCAAGGGTGCGGGCAAGGCCGCGCGGCGTCGGCACGCAAAACCGCGCCGGGTGCGCGAAGGCGAATAGCTCAAGCACGTCGAGGGCCGGGAACCTGGCCGTCCCCAGGCGCCGGGCGGCGGCCCGCGCATGGCACACGACCGGCACGGCGCCGCCTTCGACGCGCCGGACGGCCTCGGCCAGCGTTAGGCTTTCGACCTTGCCATCGGCCGATATCCATGCCGCCCCACCGACGCCGGCCACCAGGACCGGCGCTTGGGGCATTCTCACGGGAATAGACTCAGAGTCAGTGGCGGCCATGGGCCGGAGTATAGGCAATGAAGGGTCTGCGTCCACGCGGACGAAGACTAGCTTCCCTCATTCCGTCACACCGGAAACCGCGGTTGGGGACCTTAAACCACGCACGCGAGCAAAACACAAAATCTCCAGAGGGTCATGCCGATTTCAGAAACCTATCGTAGTACTTCAAAATTAGGTCTTTGTGCCGTGGGTTGCGTGAGATGACGTGGCGGATGATGTTAGAATTGGTGTGATCGATATAGGGTGAGGTTAGTTTAATTAACTTTCCAGCCTCTCGCACGGTAATCCTAATTATTTCTAGTTCTTTTTCCAAAGGCCCTCCTTCGTATTTTATTTTCTCGTATTGTTTCCACAGACAATTTATGGATCCCATAGAAGGTTCACGCGAAAGATTTCTAATGCAATATTGTGGGGGAGTATCCTTATAGTTCTTATATATTCGTGCGAAACTTGGCCTTACATGTTTTTCGACAAATTCAAGGTATGGCGTGTCGTAGTCTACGGCTGGATTCCAAGGATTCTCGACGAGGGGATTGCCGTCCGACGTCAGCCTGTCCGGATCCAACACAAAATTCCAGGAAGGGAAAATCTTAACCGCACTCCCAACCGTCCGGTTGTGATTGTAGTCGTGGAAAACCGCATTGCCGATAACGGATAGGTGTACGTGGCTCGTGCCGCTGCTGCCGGTCCCGGTGGCTCCCTCGCGTCCGATCACAGTGTATCGGTCAACTTCGGTTCCTGGCTCAATAAGCAGTTCTTCTTGATGAGCCAGCAAGACTTCGGTGAATCCGTACTGGATGGTCGTTGTTTTCCCACTGACAGGAGAATTTCTAACACTGCTTATCCGACCCTTTACGGGACTGACAATTGGGACTCCGTGGCCAAAGGTCAGATCAATGCCGCCGATCCCTCGAGTGCTGGTCTCCGCCTCATTCTCCACGTGCTCCTGGAAGGTTGCCATGCCGCTCGAGCCTGGAAGATATCTCGGCACACCCAGGGCGCACCCGCCCACACCCAGAAGGGCCAACCCGCCACCACCGAGGCGAAGCATTTCCCTGCGGTTCAGCCAATGAATTGATTGCTGAATTTTGCCCTCCGATGCGCCAGTGTCCGCCCCGGATTGACCGAGTCAATTAAACGCAATTCCCCTCCTCACCGCTCATAGGCCAGGTTCGGCGCAAGCCATTTTTCCGCCTGCTCCACACTGATGCCCTTGCGCTTGGCGTAGTCCGCCACCTGGTCGCGGGTGATGCGGCCGATGCCGAAATAGCTGGCCTGCGGATGCGCGAAATAGAAGCCCGCGACCGAGGCCGCGGGCAGCATGGCGAAGCTTTCGGTCAGCGTTATCGCGGTGTTCTTCTCCCCTTCAAGCAAGTCGAACAGGGCCCGCTTCTCGCTGTGGTCGGGACACGCCGGGTAGCCCGGCGCCGGGCGGATGCCCTGATAGGCCTCGGCGATCAGGGCGTCGTTGTCCAGGTCTTCGTCCACCGCGTAGCCCCAGAATTCACGCCGGACGCGTTCGTGCAGGTGCTCGGCGAAGGCTTCGGCCAGACGGTCGGCCAGAGCCTTGAGCAAGATGGCGGAATAGTCGTCGTGGACGGCCTCGAACTGGGCCACCTTGTCTTCCATGCCAAGGCCGGCGGTCACCGCGAAGGCACCGATGGTGTCGGCCACGCCGCTGTCCGACGGCGCCACGAAATCGGCCAGGCAAAGATTGGCCCGGCCTTCGCGCTTCTTCATCTGCTGGCGCAGGAAGTGAAAGCGCGTTGCGACCTCGTGGCGTATCTCATCGGCATAGACCTCGATGTCGTCGCCGCGGGCGTTGGCCGGAAACAGGCCGAAGACGCCCCTTGCGGTGAGCCATTTCTCGTCGATGAGGCGCTCCAACATGGTCTGGGCGTCTTCGTAGAGGCTGCGCGCCGCTTCGCCCTCCTTGGCGTCGTCTAAGATGGCGGGGTAGGTGCCTTTAAGTTCCCAGGTGCGGAAAAAGAGCGTCCAGTCGATGCAGGCCGCGATGTCGCCAAGGTCGTAATCGTCAAAGGTCTGAACGCCGAGCTGTCCCGGCCGGGGCGGCTCTTGCGCCGTCCAGTCGATGGCAAGGCGGTTGCGCCTGGCCCCGGCCAGGGTCTCGCCCGCACTGCGTCCGCCGCCGCCGGCGTGCTTGGCGCGGATGGCCGCGTATTCGTCACTGACCGAGGTCACCAGATCGTCACGCAGGGTATCGCTCATCAGGGCGGCGACGACGCCGACCGAGCGCGAGGCATCCAAGACGTGGACCGCCGGGGCTTCGTAGTTGGGGGCGATCTTGACCGCCGTGTGGACCTTCGACGTGGTCGCGCCGCCGATCAGGAGAGGCACCGTGAAGCCCTGGCGCTGCATCTCGGAGGCGACCGACGCCATCTCTTCCAAGGACGGGGTGATCAGACCACTAAGACCGATGATGTCGGCGTTTTCGTCGCGCGCCGTTTCCAGAATCTTGGCGTAGGGAACCATGACGCCGAGGTCGATGACCTCGAAGTTGTTACATTGCAGGACGACGCCGACGATGTTCTTGCCGATGTCGTGCACGTCGCCCTTGACGGTCGCCATCACGATCTTGCCCTTGGTGCGCGCGCCGGCTTCCTTTTCGTCCTCGATGAAAGGCAGCAGGTGGGCTACCGCCTGCTTCATGACGCGGGCGCTCTTGACGACCTGGGGCAGAAACATCTGGCCCGAGCCGAACAGGTCGCCAACCACGTTCATGCCGTCCATCAGGGGGCCTTCGATGACCTCGATGGGGCGGTCGGCGGCCAGGCGCGCTTCTTCGGTGTCGTCGATGATGTATTCCGTGATGCCCTTGACCAGGGCATGGGACAGACGTTCGGCGACCGGGTCTTCTCGCCAGGCCAAGTCCTCGACGCTCTCGCGCTCCGTGCCCTTGACCGCCGATGCTACCTCGATCAGGCGCTCGGTGGCGTCGGGGCGGCGGTTGAGGACCACGTCCTCAATGCTTTCGCGAAGATCGTCAGGGATCTCGGCATAGACGCCAAGCTGGCCGGCGTTGACGATGGCCATATCCATACCGGCGTTGACCGCGTGATAGAGGAACGCGGTATGCATGGCCTCGCGCAGGGGATCGTTGCCGCGGAACGAGAACGAAAAGTTACTCACGCCCCCCGATACCAACGCATGGGGGAGCTGCTGCTTGATCGCCTTGGTCGCTTCGATGAAGTCGACGCCGTAGTTGTCGTGTTCTTCGATGCCGGTGGCGACGGCGAAGATGTTGGGATCGAAGATGATGTCTTCGGGCGGGAAGCCGACGTCCTCGGTCAGGATGCGGTAGGCGCGGGCGCAGATCTCCACCTTGCGCTGACGGCTATCGGCTTGGCCCAACTCATCGAAGGCCATGACGACGACGGCGGCGCCATAGCGCAGGATCTCGCGCGCCTGGGCGACGAAGGGCTCCTCGCCCTCCTTGAGGCTGATCGAATTGACGATGCCCTTGCCCTGGACGCACTTGAGTCCGGCCTCGATAACCGACCACTTGGATGAATCGATCATGACCGGCACGCGGGCGATGTCGGGCTCGACGGCGACCAGTTTGAGAAAGGTCTCCATCGCCGCCTCGGAATCGAGCATCGCCTCGTCCATGTTGACGTCGATGACCTGGGCGCCGTTGACCACCTGTTGGTTCGCGACCTCCAGCGCCGCTGTGTAATCGTCGTTCATAATCAACTTTTTGAAACGTGCCGAGCCGGCGACATTGGTGCGCTCGCCGACGTTGACGAACCCGGTCACGGGGCCGAAGGTAAGGGGCTCAAGACCGCTGAGCCGACAGTAGCGCTCGACCTCGTGAATCGAGCGCGGCGCCACGTCCGCCACGGCGTCCGCGATGGCGCGAATGTGATCGGGGGTCGTGCCGCAACAGCCGCCAACGATGTTGACGAAGCCGCTTTCGGCGAATTCCCTCAGGTGCTCGGCCATGTACTCGGGCGTGTCGTCGTAGCCCCCAAAAGCGTTGGGAAAACCGGCGTTGGGATGGACGCTGACCGCTATCCCGGCGACGTTGGCGAGCTCTTGCACATGGGGCCTCAAGTCCTCGACGCCGAGTGCGCAATTGAGGCCGATGGCGATTGGGCGGGCGTGGGCGACGGCGTTCCAGAAGGCCTCCGGCGTCTGACCCGAAAGTGTCCGCCCCGAGGCATCGGTGATGGTGCCCGAGATCATGACCGGCAAGCGGGCGCCCCGGTCATCGAAAAGACGCTCGATGGCATAGATCGCGGCCTTGCAGTTGAGGGTGTCGAATATGGTCTCAATCAGCAAGATATCGGCGCCGCCCTCGATCAGACCCCGCGCCGCCTCGTCATAAGCCTGGACCAGTTGGTCAAAGGTTACGTTGCGCAATCCCGGATCGTTGACATCGGGCGAAATCGACGCCGTGCGGTTTGTCGGCCCGAGAACGCCGGCGACGAAACGCGGGCGGTCGGGTGTCGCGGCGGCCTCGGCGGCGGCGCGGGCCAACCTGGCACCCTCGTGGTTCAATTCGAAAACCTGGTCTTCCATGCCATAATCGGCCTGGGCGATGGCCGTCGAATTGAAGGTATTGGTCTCGACGATGTCAGCCCCCGCATCCAAGAAATCAGCGTGGATGGAGGCAATGAGATCGGGCCGGGTCAGGGTCAGGAGATCGTTGTTGCCCTTGAGGTCGCTCGGCCAATCAGCGAACCGTGTGCCCCGAAAGGCCGCCTCGTCGAGCGCGTGCGCCTGGATCATGGTGCCCATGGCGCCATCAAGGACCAAGATACGCTGACCCAGCAGGTCGTCGAGCAGCGCCGTTCTATCGCCGGTCGTCATGGCTTGGACTCTCCTTGATCGGGATGGCGCACGCCCAGGATATGGCAAATGGCAAAAACCAGATCGGCACGGTTCAGGGTGTAAAAATGAAATTGCTCGACGCCGTGGGCATTGAGCACGCGGCACTGTTCGGCGGCAATGGTTGCCGCCACCAGTCGGCGGGTGTCCGGGTCGGCGTCCAGGCCGTCAAACAGATCCGCCATCCAGCCCGGCACCGAGGCGCCGCAAGTTTTGCTGAAGTCGAGAATGCGGGAGTAATTGGTTACCGGCAGGATGCCGGGCACGATGGGAACGGTGATGCCAGCCGCCGCCACACGATCGCGGAAGCGAAGAAAGACGTCGTTGTTGAAGAAGAACTGAGTGATGGCGCGCCCGGCGCCGGCGTCGATTTTGCGCTTCAAATTGTCCAGGTCGGCGGCGGCGCTGGCGGCCTCGGGATGGACTTCGGGATAGGCGGCGACGCTGATCTCGAAATCCGCGACGCGCTTCAGTCCAGCGACCAAATCGGCGGCATAGGCGTAGCCGCCGGGATGGGCCTGGTATGCCTCGGTCGCGTCCGGCGCGTCGCCACGCAGTGCCACGATGTGGCGGATGCCGGCTTCCCAGTAACGCTTCGCAATGGCATCGATCTCGTCTCGGGTCGCCTCGACGCAGGTCAGATGGGCGGCGACCTGAAGCGCCGTCTCGCGGCGGATGCGCAAGACCGTGTCGTGGGTGCGCCGCCGGGTCGAGCCGCCGGCCCCGTAGGTGACGGAGAAGAAGGCCGGATCCAGGGGCGCCAGACGACTAACGCAGGACCACAGCGAACGCTCCATCTTCTCCGTTCGGGGGGGGAAGAATTCGAACGACACCTTGACGCCGAGCGGCGCCGCGACCGCCAGGGCCGACAGTGCCGGGGTTACGCCGGTGGTGGTTTCTTCCGTGGAATTCCTTGTCACGGTCATGATCCTTGCGCTCCACGCTTGCTGGCCAACCAGACGGTCACTGTTAACGGATCGCCCGGTAGATGTTCGATCGCCTTGATCTCTAAATAGGTTGCCTCGCACCAATCGCACAGCTGGTAATCGCCGAACCCCAGGCGCCGGTGTTCGTGCTCGCGGCGCAGATACTCAAGATCGTGGGGCGCGAAGTCGGCAATCAACAGGTGCCCGCCCGGACGCAGCACGCGCGCCGCCTCAACCAGGGCGCGGGCCGGATCGTCGGCGAAGTGCAGGACCTGATGCACGCTCACCGCGTCAAACGAGGCGTCGGGGAAATCGAGTTGATACATATCGCCCTTGCGCAGTGCCAGGTTCTTCAGGCCCGAGCGTTCCAAATTGACGCGCGCCACCGCCAGCATGTCGTGCGAGAGGTCGATACCCAGTGCCCGGCTGAACCGGGGTCCAAAAACCTCAAGCATGCGCCCGGTTCCGGTGCCGATGTCCAACAGATCCCCAACGCCGGTGGCCGGAAGCAAGCGCTTGAGGACGTCCTCCACTTCCCCTTCGTCGACATGGAGCGAACGCAGTTCGTCCCACCGTTTTGCATTGCGGCGGAAATAGTCGGCGGCCGCCCGGGACCGTTCCTCCTTAACCTCGGCCAGACGTTTGAGGTCGAGCGTAAGAACCGGGTCGTCCGCCGGCATAAGGGCGCACAAGCGCCTGGCGGTCTCGGCGCCCGGACCTTCCTCGATCAGTCTGTGAAAGACCCAGCTGCCCTCACGGACCCGGTCCAGCAGGCCGGCCTCGGCGAGCAGCCTAAGGTGGCGCGACACACCGGGTTGGCTTTGGCCGAGGATGTGAACCAACTCGCTCACCGTCAACTCGGCCTGGGCGCATAGGCCCAGGATGCGCAACCGGGTTGGCTCCGCCGCCGCTCGCAAGGCGCTTAACAGGGCATCCAAGGGTCGGCTCTCCATGCTCCAATTGCCCACCATCAGGCTGAGCAGTGAATTAATGATATATATATATCTTTATATATATTGCAAGGGTTGTCCCTATCCCCTTGTTTTCATTTTGTTGCCCTGTCTGGCGGCGCATTGTAAATTTACAACATGCGTGTCTTTTTGCTCACATTGAACCCCCATCTCTCTGGTTTTTTGGCCTCGGCTGTGGTACGACAACCATGATCGCATCTGTATGGCAATGATTTGTCGGTTTCAGCGACGGCAATCGTAACAGTCCGTCGAATAACAAAATCTAGTGTAAGGCCGGCTTTTCGATCCCAACAGGTAGAGATAATTGAATCGGACACCGGGGAATTGTCCCGGGAAGAACCCCTAAGGGGCCGGGAGATGGGCGTAACCACAAACGTTCGGTGATCGATATGAAACGACGAACAGGAATCCTTTTCCCTACCCGGCTGGGCGCTGTCCTTTTGGCGGCTTTCATGTTCGCCGGTTGTGCCACTATGCCCGACCCCGCCGATAAGGAAGCGGTGGCCGAGTTCAAGGAAATTAATGATCCAGGTGAGCCCGCCATGCGGGCCATATTCGAATTCAACCTGGTCCTCGACAAGATGGTCCTGAAACCCGCCGCCGAATTCTACAAGGGTTTCATTCCCCCTGTCCTACAGAGCGGCGTGCACAATTTTCTCAACAACCTGCGCACGCCGATCATCCTGCTCAACGACGTTTTGCAGGGCAAGTTTGAACGGGCGGGAACGACCCTTTCGCGGTTTATTGTCAACACCACCGTTGGTGTTCTCGGTTTAAGTGACAAGGCGGCGGAAATGGGGATGGAATACCACAACGAGGACTTCGGTCAGACCCTCGCCGTCTGGGGTGCCGACGAGGGACCGTACTTGATGCTGCCTATCTTCGGTCCCTCCAATCCGCGTGACGCCGTTGGCCTTGCGGTTGATTTCCTTACCGACCCCATCAACTTATGGGCCAACAATACGAACCGCGAAGAGGTGGTTTGGGCGCGTACGGGAACGCGAGCCGTTGACGAGAGAGCGCGCAACTTCGACGTCATTGAGGATCTGGAAAAATCGTCGCTCGATTTCTACGCCACCGTCCGCAGCCTCTATCGACAACGGCGCAAGGACGAAATCAACGACGGCAAAGCGTCGGGCAACATGCCGGCGCCGGGGCTTGGCGAGAACTCTCCATTCCCCATGACGATCGACGGTTCAGAGATCTCGCAGTCGAAGTGACCATGGCGTTTCGCCGCTGCCTTGCCATCGGCCTCGTGGGTTTGGTGCTGACTTCAATGGTCAGCGGCCCGGTACGCGCCGCCGACCCCCTTGAGGCCCACGCCGAAACCTTTATCGCATCCCTTGCCGACAAGGCGGTCCAGGCGCTTACCGTCGAGGGTGCCCAGCGATCGGAGCGCGTGAGCCGGTTCCGCCGACTGTTCAACGATCACTTCGCCGTCCACGGCATCGCCAAGTGGGTACTCGGGCGCTATTGGCGCCGCGCGAGCGATGACGAGCGCAGCGAATACTTGATCCTCTTCGAGGACATGATCGTCGTTTCCTACGTCGATCGCTTTGCCGGCTATACGGGCGAGGCCCTGGCCATTACCAAGGCGGTGGCGTTGAACGACGACAGCGCCATGGTATATTCCGAGATCGTGCGGCCAACTGGCGGCCCTCCGGTCCGTGTCGATTGGCGTGTCGCCACCGAGGATGAAAACTTGCACGTCGTCGATGTGGTCATCGAGGGGACCTCCATGAGCACGACGTTGCGCTCTGACTTCAGCTCCATCATCCGCCGCGAGGGCGGCAAGGTTGCCGGCCTCCTCAAGGTGCTGCGCGACAAAACGAAGAGCCTGCGCCAAGACCTGGCTAAGTAGCCTTTCTCTGAATTTACCAGACCAGTGCCTGGCCATCGCGCCGGGGATCGGCGGCCGCCATCAGGGCGCCGCTTGCGCCGTCCACTTGGATCGCCCCGGCACTGCCCGTTGCCCCCCAGGCTTCCAGGACCTCGACGGTGTGGCCCAGGCGGCCAAGCTCGGCCGCGACATCGCCACCGAGGCGGTCCTCGATCTCCAAGGCGTTGCGCTTGGCATGGGGGAACGTGGAATTCATGCGTTCTTGGTGATGGGTCCAACGCGGCGCTGCCATCGCCTCGCCGACGTTCAAACCGTGGTCAAAAATAGCCGAGACCACCTGCATGTTGGTTTGGACCTGGGTATCGGCGCCGGGCGTTCCGCATATCAGCTCCAACCGCCCTCCGGCGTCGGCCGGTGCGGCGAAGACCATGACCGGGTTCATGGTATGGCGCACCCGCTGGCCGCCATGCAGGCGATCGATATGATCGGGGTCCAGGTGCCAATAGGTCATGCGGTTGTTGAGCAAGATGCCGGTGCCGTCGGCGACGATTTGGGAACCGAACAGGGTCTGGATGCTCTGCAATTCGCTGACCGCGTTGCCCCAGCGGTCGACGACGCAGAAATGGGTGGTATCGGACCCTCCGTCAGCACCGCCGTCCGGCCGGTGAAAACGTTTGGTCCCATCGGGGGGAGCCGTTTGGAAGGCCCAGGCGTCGCCTTCGCGAACGTTTGCACTGGCGCGTCCGGGGTCGATCAGGTTCGCGCGTTGGGCGGCGTAGTCTTTCGATAACAGACCGGCGACGGGAACGTCGACGAATTCCGGGTCGGCGAGATAGGCCTCACGGTCGGCAAAGGCAAGGCGCTTTGCCTCCACCATTACGTGGATGGCGTCAGCCGTATTGTGGCCCAGCGCCGCCATGTCGAAGGCTTCAATCAGGTTGAGCTGCTGCAAAAGCACGTGGCCGTTGGTGTTAGGCGGCGATTCATAGACGCTGCGACCGCGATACGTGGTGGTAATGGGGTCCTGCCATCGGCTGCGGTGGCGGCGTAAATCCTCAAGCGTCAGGAGACCGCCTTGTTCCTCCGAGAAACGAACCAGTCGATGGGCGATCTCACCGTCATAGAAGGCGTCGCGTCCGCCCTCGGCAATAAGACGGTAGGTGCCGGCCAGGTCCGGGTTGCGCCGCACCTCGCCGGCCCGCAGCGGCCGTCCATCAGGTGCGAAGATGGCGGCTGAAGCGGGAAAGCGATGCAATTGTTCATAGTCGGACGCGATCCGTGCCTGATAATGCGATACTGGCACGCCGTCCTCGCACAGTGCGATCGCCGGCTCCAGACAGCGTGCCACCGCCAGCGTTCCGTAGCGCCCGTGTGTCTCCAAAAGCGCGTCCACGACGCCCGGTACCGAGACCGAAAGAATACCGGTCAAGGGGATGGTGCCCTGGTAACGCTCTGGCGTCGCCGCCAGGGGCGCGGCCCCGGTGCCGTTGACGACCTCAAGCGTGCCGGCCTTTTGCATGTGCACCATGACGATGCCGTCGCCGCCGATGCCTGAGCCCTGGGGCTCGGCGGCACCAAGTGCAAAGCCAATGGCCAAGGCCGCGTCGACAGCGTTACCGCCGTCAATCAGCGCCTCCATGCCGGCCATGGCGGCCAGGGGATGATTGGCAACCACGGCGCCTTGAGTGCCCATGGAAGTCGGCGAGAATGCTTCGGATTTGATACCGTGGGGAGAGGGTTGCATGGTTTGCCCGCTCATCGCCGTCAGCCGCGCCTGAGCGGTTTGTAGTGGATGCGGTGCGGCTGGTCGGCGGCGTCGCCCAGGCGGCGCCGGCGGTCGGCCTCGTAGTCTTCGTAGTTGCCTTCAAACCAGACCACCTGGCTGTCGCCCTCGAAGGCGATCATGTGGGTCGCGATGCGGTCGAGGAACCAGCGGTCATGGCTGATGACGACGGCGCAGCCGGCGAAATTATCGAGGGCGTCCTCAAGCGCGCGCAGGGTCTCGACGTCGAGGTCGTTGGTCGGCTCGTCGAGGAGTAAAACGTTGGCCCCCGACTTCAGCATCATGGCCAGATGCACCCGGTTTCGTTCGCCACCCGAAAGTTGGCCCACCGGTTTCTGCTGGTCGGCGCCGCGGAAGTTGAACTGGGCGACGTAGGCGCGGCTTTGAATGCGGCGCTTGCCCAGTTCTACCTCGTCGAGGCCGCCCGAGATTTCCTGCCACACGGTCTTCGTCCCGTCGAGGGCGTCACGCGACTGATCCACATAGCCCAGCGCTACCGTATCGCCCAGGCGCAGCGCACCGCCGTCCGCCGTCTCGTCGCCGGTGATCATGCGAAAGAGCGTCGTCTTGCCGGCACCGTTGGGGCCGATCACGCCGACGATGCCGCCGGGCGGCAAACGAAAACTCAGATCCTCGATCAGGAGCTTGTCGCCGTAGCCCTTGCTTACCCCTTCGGCCTCGATCACCAGATCGCCAAGACGCGGCCCCGGGGGAATGACGATTTGCGCCCGGCCCACGTCGTCGGAGGTGGCGCGGGCTAATAGGTCCTCGTAAGCGGTGATGCGCGCCTTGCCCTTGGCCTGGCGCGCCCGAGGCGAAGAGCGAATCCATTCGAGTTCGTGCTTGAGGGTACGTTGGTGTGCCGATTCCTCCCGTTCCTCCTGGGCCAGACGCGCCTGCTTCTGTTCCAACCACGACGAGTAGTTGCCTTCGTAGGGAATGCCCCGGCCACGGTCGAGCTCAAGGATCCACCCGGTAACGCTGTCGAGGAAATACCGGTCATGGGTGACGATCATGACTGTGCCCTCGTAGCCGTCGAGAAAGCGTTGCAGCCAGGCGACACTTTCGGCGTCAAGGTGGTTGGTGGGCTCGTCGAGGAGCAAGATGCCGGGACGCTGGAGGAGGAGACGGCATAGTGCCACGCGGCGCCGCTCACCTCCCGAAAGGGTCGCAACGTCGGCGTCGCCGGGTGGGCAGCGAAGGGCGTCCATGGCGATCTCCAGCGTACGATCCAATTCCCAGCCGTTGGCGGCGTCAATTTGCTCTTGCAGTTCGCCCTGTTCGGCCAACAGCGCGTTCATCTCTTCATCTTCCAGCGGTTCGGCAAAGCGCGCGCTGATCTCGTTGAAACGGTCGAGGAGCGTCTTGACCCCGCCCAGGCCTTCCATAATGTTGCCTTCGACGTCCCGGCTTGCATCAAGGTCGGGTTCCTGGGGCAGATAGCCGACGGTGACGCCCTCGGCGGCCCAGGCCTCGCCGCCAAATTCGGTTTCCAGGCCGGCCATGATGCGCAACAGAGTCGACTTGCCGGCGCCGTTGATCCCAAGGACGCCGATTTTGACGCCGGGCAGGAACGAGAGCGAGATATGTTTGAGAATTTCGCGCCCGCCGGGAAAGGTCTTGGTCAGGCCTTTCATCACATAGATGTATTGATAGGACGCCATGGCGCTCTCCTTGGGCGGCTGTGAGTGGCGCGATAAAACCCCGGTGCGCCCGTCGCCGGATGAAAGCACCGCCGCCGCCTGGGTTCAAGGGGTCCCGTGTCGTCGACGGTGAAATGCGGTGGCTTTTGCCGGCGCGACGTGAAACCATGCGCGCGTTAGAGTTAAATCCGGCGTATGGAGAGGCCTTCTTGACGGCAAAGGGTGTCTGGCTGTTCTCGTTGCTCGCCGCCTACTGGGCCTATTGCATTGCCTGGGGCTGGCGCGGGGCGCGGCGGACGAATTCCCCCAGCGATCATTTCGTCGCCGGTCGCGGGATCGGGCTTTGGGTCTATGTCCTGGCGGCCACCGCCACATCGCTCTCGGCCTGGGTTTTTGTGGGCCACGCGGGCCTCGTCTACAGCGACGGCTTGCCTTACGCCACCGTCGGATTAATCGCCATTACCGTCCCCCTGAGCGGGGTCCTGTTCCTCAAGCGCCAATGGATGGTCGGCCGGCGTTTCGGCTATCTGAGTTCGGGCGAGATGTACGCCGATTATTACCGGGGCGAGGCTATTGGAATACTTGCCGTCGTCGTCGCGGTTCTTTTCGCCGTTCCCCTCGTGGCAATACAGTTCAAGGCATCGGGCTATCTGATCGAGGGGCTCACGGAAGGTCGGGTAAGCCGCCAGTGGGGCATGGGGATCATTGCCCTGGCTGTCCTTGTCCACGTGGCGATGGGCGGCGTGCGCGCGGTGGCCCGGGTCGGTGCCGCACAGTTCGTCCTTTTGGCCCTGGGTCTGGTGATAGCCACTTTTTGGATCCTCGATACCGTCGGTGGCTGGGAAGCGGTGCAGGACGGGTTGGCCAGGTTGGGTGCCTCCAAAGACGCCATCGGAGGGACGACGGGCGGCCAGGGTGGCGGTGATTTTGACGCCGCCTTCGCTATTCCCGGTGTCATCCAGTTCACCGCTGGCGTGGATCTGGCGGCCCCCGTCGGCAGTTCGTGGACCGGCGTCATGGGACTCAGCTTTATTATCGCCATGATGGGCGTCCAGGCGTCCCCGGCGTTCACCATGTGGGCGTTCTCCAACGCCTCACCGCGCGCCTTTGCCGCGCAGCAGGTTTGGGCGTCGTCCTTTGTCGTCGGCCTCTTGCTCGTGGTTTTTGCCGCCGGGCTTGGCATGGGCGCCCGTTTGCTCGGCGCCGACGGGTTAGCGGCAGCCGTCGGCGAGACCCCCGATACCTTGGTGCCCCATACTCTTAACCTGCTGGCAAGTTCGGCCCCGTGGCTGGCCGGCCTGATCGCCGCCGCTGCCCTTGTCGTCATGCAGGCTCTCGGCACCGCTTGCCTGTCGACGACCGGCGCCATGCTGTCGCGCGATCTCTATCGGCGTATTTTCAACCCCAAGGCGGGAGATGGGGCACAAGTGATGGTGAGCCGCCTGAGCACCTTTGGCCTCGCCGCACTGGCGCTCGCGGTGGCCGGTGTCTCGGACGACGCCGTGGTAATTCTGGGCGGCTTGGCGGTGGCCTTCGGAGTACAGATGGTACCGCCTTTGGCCGGGCTCGTGTGGTATCCGTGGGTCACGCGCCAAGGGGCGACATGGGGCTTGGCGGCGGGTCTTCTCGGCGTTTTTCTGACCGAGTCCGCCGGTTCCGCCATCCTCCAGGCCGTCGGCCTGGAATTGTGGGGCCGCTGGCCCGGGACCATCCATTCGGCGGCCTGGGGCTTGGCGGCCAACGTCGTTGTTTGCGCTCTCGTCTCGGCTTTAACCCAAGACGGGCGCGACTTAGAGCACCGCATGACGGTGCATGGCTTCCTCGGCCGCCACGCCGCCTTGCCGGCCGACAAGATGAGCCTTAGGCCCGTCGCCTGGATCATGGTTCTTGTCTGGTTGTTCTTCGGCGCCGGGCCGGGGGCGGTCATTGGCAACGACGTCTTCGGCGCACCGGACGCCGGGGTCCAAGGCTGGACCTTCGGCATTCCATCCTTATGGGCGTGGCAGATCGTGTTCTGGGGGCTCGGCGTCGCGATGATGTGGTTCCTTGCCTACAAGATGGAGATGTCCACCGTGACCAAGGATGAAATCGTGGCCTTGACCAAGGATGAGGATTCCACATCCACCGCCTTGGAGACGCCATGCATTTGAGAGGCATTAGCGAGACAGCAAGATTCCCGACACATGGGCTTGGGCCGGCGTCTCGGCGGGCTGGCCGGCGACGCCGATGAAGACGATCCCTACTTGGCCTTGGTCGTCTTGCGGCCACGCACGAGCATAAAGGTCGGCCAGGTCGGCCGTTTCCAGCCACCACGAACCGGTGTTCTCTCGTCCGCCGCGTTGGAAGTAGCGATGACCGGTTTTCCGGACGTATTCATCAAAACTTCCCCTTTTCAGGGCCGCCGCGCCCCAAACGATGGTCACTCGGCGGTCATGGATAGGCAGGGCCGTTCCCGGCCAGCCCCAGGTGGTGGCGCCCGCGCCTTGCAGGTTGCCACCCCGGAAGCCGACGACAAGGCTGACGGGGTGGGTCACACCATCGTGGGGTCCCATATTCCAGGCCCAGCTCAGATAGGGCGTGGCGAGCAATTTCGCCCGGGTGAGCCGAGCCAGGAGAAAGCTGTCCGAACCGCTGTTGAAAAGCAGCGCCGGCACCCCGTCCTTATTGACCACCGAGGCCCGCCCGGGTTTGTCCAGCGTCCCCTCGATTACCCAGCTGCTGGGCGGGGTGGTGGGGGAAAAACCGGGCGCGGGACCCAGGACCCGGATCTGTCCGCCGTCCGGCTCAATCACGGTGTGGGGCACCGCGCAACCGACGAGTAGCACGATCGCAAGGGCGAGAAACTTAATCGAGCGGGCCGCCATGGACGGTGCTCACTCCTTCTTTTCCTCGGCGGCTGCTTGGATGTCCTGGGCCTGGAGCCAGGCCGGCGAGCCTCGAGGGAGGACTTTTTCAGCACGCTTTGCATGGTAGCGCGCGTCGCGCTTTTTACCCTTGAGGAAAGCCTCTTCGGCCATGGACAGGGCGCTCATGCCCATTTGGCCATCGCGGCCGTAGGCGATCGCCAGTTGATGCCAGATAGAGGCGCTATTGGGCTGATTCAGTAAGGCGGCACGCAGGTTGAGGATTGCCGAGGCAAGGAGGGCCGGATCGTTATTTTCCAATTGGGCGCGGGCCAGCCCGATGCGCAGTAAATAGGAACCGGGTTGAAGTTGAACGGCGCGGCCAAAAGGATCAAGGGACTCGGCCACGCGACCGTTCTCGAACAACATCTGGCCCCGTAACTCTTGGAAAAAAGGGTCGGCGGGGCGTTCGCGAATGAGCCCTTCGATCAACGCCAGCGCTTTATCCAGTTCGGCCCTGCGTTGACCGGGTCCGCATCCGCAATAGGCGATGGCGCGGGCATACCGTGCCTCGATAGCGGTGTCCGTCGCCTTGTATTCCCGCAAAGTTCGAGAGATGGGATTGAGGAAGGCCATGAGTTTGGCGCGCATGCGCCGATGCCTTTCACTGTAGTCAGCCGGCAGCGCCCTTGCACTCGTGGAGCGCGACAAGTGGTCGCGCAGGGCTTCGACGCGGTCGAAGGTCAGCGGGTGCGTGCGGACATAGGGATCTTGGTGACGGACGCTCAACAACTCCTGATCACCCAGGATCTCGAAAAATTCCAACAAGCCTTGCGCCGAGGTGTTGGTGGCTTCGAGCAATCGAAACGCTGCCTGATCGGCCGCAGATTCCTGGGTCCGGGTATAGCGCAGAAAAGTGCGCAAGGCGGCTTGTTGTCCGCCCAAGATGATAGCCTGGCCAAGCTCCGGGCGTCCCGTGCCAATGGCTGCGGCGCCCCCCAGAACGTAAGCCAGAATGGATTGCGCCGTAGTGTCGCGCATGGCATCGTGGATGCGCGACAGATGGCCGCCCGCGATGTGTCCAATTTCGTGGGCGATAACCCCGATCACTTGGCCGGCGTGTTCGGTCCGCATCAACAGACCCGTATTGAGGAACAGGTTCTGTCCGCCGGCGACGAAGGCGTTAAGCGACTTGTCGCCAACCAGATGAATGCGTACTGACGAAGGGTCAAGGCCGGCTGCTTGGAAGAGTGGCGTCGCATAGACGCGGATGGTATTTTCAATTTCCGCGTCGCTGACGAACGAGAGTTTTTTGGCTGCCTTGGCGGGTGACCACGGCGATAGGGCGCAGATCACGGCAAACACCGCAATCAGGGCAAGCATGGGACCAGGAACCGAATTCAAGCGTTTCATCCGAACAATAGGTAGTGTCCGGCAGCTTCGCCGTCAATTCGCCGTCGGTGCCGTGGCGCTGCTGGCTTGGGGATGTGCCTCGGACGATGAAAAGAATCTGGGCGAGATCGGTATCGTCGAGGGCTTCCTTGGCGGCGTGGCGGCGGACGAGCCGCGGGCGGCGTTGATCGGGCGAGACGTCTTGAGCGCCGGCGGCACAGCTGCGGACGCTGCGACGGCAGTCTATTTCGCCCTTTCCGTTACCTTGCCGTCTTCGGCCAGCCTCGGCGGTGGTGGGGTTTGCCTGGTTCATGACGCCACGAGCGCGCGAACAGAGGCCTTGCGGTTCCTGGTTCGCCGACCGGCCGCCGTGCCGCCGGGGACGGCGCGGCCAACTGCCGTTCCCGGCAACCCGCGCGGCTTCTTTGCCCTTCACTCCAAATATGGCGTCCTGCGCTGGGCGCAGCTTGTGGCGCCGGCAGAGAGCCTGGCCCGTTTCGGCACGCCGGTATCGCGCGCTCTGGCCCACGACTTGGGTCAGGTGGGCGATGCCCTGCTGGCCGAGCCGGGCAATCGGACCCTGTTCGGGCGACGAGACGGCCAAGGCGTTCTTCGCGAAGGCGATTTTATGACCCAGGTGGGGCTGGCGGCCCAGTTGTCACGGCTGCGAAGTTTGGGGCCGGGCGACTTCTATGTCGGCCGTTTGGCGCGCACCTTGGTCAATGCGGTGGCTCAAGCGGGCGGCTCATTGAGCGCTGGGGACTTGAGGTCGTTCGCCCCCATCTGGAGCGATACCGTCACCGTCGCTTTCGGAAATGAAACAGCCCATTTTGCACCGCCACCGTCGGCGGCGGGAAGCGTGGCAGCACAGATGTGGGCCCTGTTGACGCGCGACGACGGGTATGACGATTCGGATATCGACGAACGGTCCCACCTGTTTGTCGAGGCGGCGTTGCGCGCCTTTGCCGACCGCGGGCGATGGATGAATGATGACGGATCAAGCCGCGTTGTCCCCGGTGACCTGACCTCGAAGGCCCGCCTCAACGCTCTCATGGCCACTTTTCGGTCCGACCGCCACGTACCGGCGGCGCAATTGGACCCGGCGCCCGTTCAACGCCTCGAAAATCCCGCCGCCACCAGCTTCGTGGTGCTGGATCGCCATGGCTCCGCCGTCACTTGCGCCTTGACGATGAACAATCTGTTCGGAAATGGCCGCGTCGCGCCAGGTACCGGCATCGTGATGGCCATGCCTCCCGGGCAAGGCGGTCGCGGTCCCATCTCACTTGGTCCCATGATTGTGGTCAACAAACACGTCAACGAGTTCTATTTCGCCGCCGCCGCTACGGGCGGTGTCGCGGCGCCGACGGCCTTGTTGAACGTAGCGGCCAAAACGTTGGTTGGCGAAATTTCGCTGGAGGATGCCGTACAAGCGCCGCGCCTCCATCACAGCGGTGCCCCGGATCTGGTCTATTTCGAGCAAGGTTTCGACCGTGATCGACTCGGCGCATTGACCGGCCTTGGCCATCGTATCGGCGCCACCAATACCCTGGGCCGGGTCAACGCGGCGTTTTGTTCCGGTGGCCTGCCGCCCAAGCCCGAGACCTGCACGGTCAAGACCGATCCGCGCGGGTTTGGGTTGGCGGCCAGCGCCGATTAGGTAAAGTTGAAACCCATGGTTTTGAAGACAGCCAATCGCGGGCGGGTGCCGCCCTTCATCGTCATGGACGTGATGCGCGCCGCCAATGAACGCGAGGCCGAGGGCGAACGGGTGCTGCATCTAGAGGTCGGGCAGCCCAGCACCGGCGCCCCCGCCCTTGTCGTCGAGAGAGCCAAGGCGGCCCTGGAGTGCGAACGGCTTGGATATACCGATGCATTGGGCATCCCCGCATTGCGCCAGGGCATCGCCGGCCACTACCGGACCGCCTATGACATAGAGGTCGATTTCCGCCGCGTCGTTGTTACCACGGGATCGTCGGGTGCATTCATTCTGGCCTTTTTGGCCGCTTTCGACGTCGGCGACCGGGTCGCCCTGGCCAGCCCCGGATATCCCGCCTATCGCAATATTCTAAAGGCCCAGGGAGTCGAAGTGGTCGATTTGGCCGTCGGGCCGGAAACTAATTTTCAGCCGACGCCAGAAATTCTGGACTCCGTCGCAGGCGGACTGGACGGTTTGATCGTCGCCAGCCCGTCCAACCCGACGGGGACCATGATGGGCAGGGACGATCTGAAGTCCTTGGTCGCCTATTGCGCCGATCAGGGCATCCGCGTCGTATCGGACGAGATTTACCACGGCATCACCTATGGCGAGGCGGCCTCTTCGGCTCTGTCGTTCACCAACGACGCCTTGGTGATCAACAGCTTCTCAAAGTATTTCTCAATGACCGGTTGGCGTCTGGGCTGGATGGTCGTACCCGAGGATTTGCTGCGGCCCATTGAATGTCTGGCCCAAAATCTCTTCATCTCAGCGCCGAGCTTGTCCCAGTACGCGGCGGTTGCCGCCTTTGACTGCACCGACGAATTGGACGGCCACGTTGTGCGCTATGGCCGCAACCGGGCACTCTTGCTGGACGAGTTGCCGAAGGCGGGCTTTCACAAGCTGGCCTCGGCTGACGGCGCGTTCTACATCTATGCCGACGTCGGCCAAATGACCAACAACAGCCAGGAGTTCTGTCAGCGGATGCTGGCCGAGACCGGCGTCGCGGTCACCCCCGGCGTCGATTTTGATCCTTCTCGCGGCAACCGGTATGTGCGATTTTCCTTCGCCGGTTCCTCCGAGGACATGGCGGCTGCGGCTCGCCTGCTACGGGACTGGCGGCACGTCAATCCGTGAGGCGTTTCCACCATCCGGTACGCCCCGCACCGGCGGCCCTATTTCCACTTACTACTGACCCGACTTCGGTTACGCTCGGATTGTCGGTTCCCGGCGATTCTCCGGCGCTCTTGCTCGACGCCGCCACAGTGATTGCCGGTACCGGTTCGGGGCGCTGGATTTCGGTTTGAGTGCGGTCCGTCGGCGGAGTCGCATCACCGGTCGACGGCTTCTCCGTCTTCTCCTCCACCGGTAATTTCTCCTCAACGCCGGCCTTGGAAGCAGCCCGTCCCACCTTCTTCGGCCCATCTTTGTTGGTCGATGGGCGGGCGGCGCGCCGGCGCCGGCGCGGTTTCTTGGCCTTAGGTTCGGCTTTGCCCTCGGATGGGGCTTCCGGGGCGGGCTCCACGGCGGTTGGCGCCGGGTCGATGGTCGCCGGTTCCGGTGCGGCCCGGGTAACGGCACTCTCAGATGCCGTTTCGTTGGTCGCCTCACCGGCCTCACGGGTTTCGCCCTGGTTCGCAACGGTTTTTTGCCGCCTGCGCCCACCGCGCCTGCCGCGGCGACGGCGCTTGGCGCGCCCTTCCTCGCCGCCGGCCTTGGCCTCCGTCGCCGGGGTCTCCTCAGCCGTGGTCTCGGGCTCGGTCGAAGCGCCGGTACTGGCGGCCTCAGTGGCGGTCTCGGTGGCCGCCTCGGTGACCGCCTCGCCGCCGTCCTCGCTGCGGCCACGTCGCCGGGGCTTGCGCCGCCGCCGCCGTTTGCCGTCTTGATCGCCGCTTGCCTGTTCGTCGGTGGTTTTGTCCGCCTCGCCTTGGCCGGAGGACGGTCCTTTTTCGCGCTCGATCCGATGTTGGGGCGGGATCAGCGAGTCGTCGCCGGCGAAGGTCACCGTCAGCTCGTAACGACTTTCCAGTTCCGCTACGGCCGGGCGTTTGGCGTTGAGAATATAAAGCGCCACCGTTACCGATACGTGGATGATCAGCGAAGACTTAGGCCGGCGCAGGCCCTCTTCCTCGATGGCGCGCAGTACGTGGAGAGCGGTCGATTCGGTTGAGCGCCGGAAGCCCGAACCGCCACAGTGCGGGCACGGGCCAAAGCTGGTTTCAAAAAGACTTGGGCGGAGCCGCTGGCGCGACAATTCCATCAGACCGAAGGGGCTGATCCGTCCCAATTGTATACGCGCCCGGTCTTGGCGCATGGCCTCTTTGAGGCGGCGCTCCACCTGGATCTGATTGCGCGTGTTCTCCATGTCGATGAAATCGATGACGATGAGGCCGGCCAGATCGCGCAGGCGCAACTGGCGGGCGACCTCGTCCGCCGCTTCGATGTTGGTTTTGAGCGCCGTCGACTCGATATTTCGTTCACGTGTCGAGCGCCCCGAGTTGACGTCAATGGAGACCAGGGCCTCGGTGGGGTTAATGATGATGTAGCCACCCGACTTCAATTGCACATCCGATCCGTGCATGGCATCAAGCTGGTCTTCCACCTTGTAATGGCGGAACAAAGGGGAATTGCCGGCAGGCCACGGCTTGATCCGTTTGACGTGGCTCGGCATCAAAAGCTTCATGAACGCCTTGGCCGTTTGGCAGGCTTCCTCGCCGTCTATGACGATCTCGTCGATGTCGCGGCTATAAACGTCGCGGATTGTGCGTTTGATCAGGTTGGCTTCTTCGTAAACCATGGTCGGCGCCGAGGACTTGAGCGTCAGATCGCGCACACTGCTCCATAGCCTGAGAAGGTAATCGTAATCGCGCTTGATTTCGGCCTTGTTGCGTTCCTCGCCGGCGGTTCTGACGATGACGCCCATGCCGTCGGGAATATCGAGGTCGCCGAGAATGCTTTTCAGGCGCCGACGGGTGGCGCCGTTGTTGATTTTGCGCGAGATGCCGCCTCCACGCGCCGTATTCGGCATCAACACGCTATAGCGCCCGGCGAGCGACAAATAGGTGGTCAGTGCCGCTCCCTTGTTGCCGCGCTCTTCCTTGGCCACTTGGACAAGCAGGATCTGGCGCGCCTTGATAACCTCTTGGATGCGGTAGCGACGTGGCGAGGCCTTGCGTCGGCGGACGTCGACCTCCTCGGTGTCGTCGCCACCCACCACTTCGACATCGCTGGGTGAACCTTCGCCTTCGCCTTCGCCGTCGTCGGCGCCGGTTTCGGCGTCGTCATCGACCTTTTCGGCGGCGTCATGCTCGGCCAGCACAACCTCGCGGTCGGCGACCGGGATCTGATAATAGTCCGGGTGAATTTCGCTAAAGGACAGAAAACCGTGGCGATTGCCGCCATATTCGATGAACGCTGCCTGTAGGGACGGCTCTACCCTCGTGACTTTCGCGAGATAGATGTTCCCTTTGAGCTGCTTGCGCGATGCGACCTCGAGGTCATATTCCTTCAAACGGTCTTCGTGCAGAACCACCACCCGGGTTTCCTCCCGGTGGGTGGCATCGATCAACATGCGTTGAGTAGCCATGAGATAGTTGTCTCCAAGAACCCTGTCGCGCCTGCCGCGGAGACCGCGGCGGACGGCAGGGCACTATGTGTAGATGGCCGGCGGCGCATGCGAACGCGGGTGTCCCTTCCCGAATAGGAAAGATCCCCTGAAGTGTCGTTCGCGCTGCTCTAACCGGCATGAATAAACCCCAAAACTTGTGAGGCGATGAATATGCGACCGTGCCGCCTCTGGCGGAGATCACAAACCTGCTCGAAGAGCAGGATTACCAACCGCACCACTACCGGCGGAAAAACACACCTGAAGTATGCGGTTGCGGTAAAACGCTCCATTAACATAGCGTTCGGACGGCTGATCCACAATGCCCTTGTTCAAATTCACATGTGGCGTGAAGGGCCGATGAGGGTGGCGATCACGATTGGAGTCGGTTGGATTGAGATTGCGAATAAGCCCGCAAACGCGGTATATCTAGGGGGAGGCGGAAGCGATACATACGCTATATAGGGATATGGGACGAACTGCTCCTAGCTTGCGTAGGGTCCTGGGATCGCTGATGACGGTGTCGGTTTTGGTGCTGTCGTGGGCTCTCTTTGGTGTGCCCCGCCCGGCTTCAGCCGAGGCCATCGTCGTCACTGACATCCGCGTTGGCCAACACGGAGATGTGACCCGGTTCGTTCTCGATTTCACTCAAAAGATTGAGTTTACCCTCTTTACCCTGGCTGAACCCGACCGGCTGGTCATTGATCTGCCCGAGGTCGGCTGGCGGTTGCCGCCGCGTCCCCTGCCCCGGCGGACAGGCGTGCTTGACGCCTTGCGTTATGGCCTGTTCAAGCCCGGCCTGTCGCGCGTGGTGGTGGACCTGACACGGCCGGTAGCGGCGCAACGGGCCTATCTCATGGACCCGGAGGGCGAGCGCGGCTACCGCTTGATCCTCGATCTGGTGCCGGCTTCTCGCGAGGCCTTTCTTGCGGTTGGCAAGAACCCACTGGCGCCAAAGGCGCCCGGGCAAGAAGCGCCAAAGGCGCCCGGGCAAGAAAGGCCAAAGGCGCCCGGGATAGCCGCTCCTCCGGCATCGCCAACCGGAGCCCCGCGACGCGACGTCGTTGCGACGGTCGGTCGTCTGTCCTTCCCAACGCCACCCCGCAAACCTGAAATGGGTACCGTGAAACGGGTTATCGCCATCGATCCGGGCCACGGCGGCGTTGACCCGGGCACCGTCGGTGGATCGGGTATATACGAGAAGCAAATTACACTTTCCATGGCTCGTGAAATCCGTGACCGGCTACAGGCGACGGGGCGCTACAAGGTCGTATTGACCCGTGAGCGTGATGTATTCGTGCGACTGCGCGACCGCATCGCCGCCTCGCGCGAGGCGGGCGCCGAGCTTTTCATCTCAATCCACGCCGACGCCATTAAGAACAGCAAGATTCGCGGACTTTCGGTCTATACCCTTTCTGAGAAGGCGTCCGACAAGGAGGCCGCGGCCCTGGCGGAAAAGGAAAACAAGGCCGACCTTATCGCCGGTATTGATCTGACCAAGGAAACGCCGGAGGTTACCAATATCCTCATCGACCTGGCGCAGCGCGAATCGATGAACCAGTCGGCCCGCTTCGCGGCGCACCTGGTCAAGGAACTGGCGCGCGAGACCAAGCTGTTGCGCAATACACACCGTTTCGCCGGCTTCGTCGTCCTCAAGGCTCCCGATGTTCCCTCGGTGCTGATGGAGCTCGGATTCCTTTCCAATCGCCAAGACGAGGCGGCCCTCAAGCGCAAAAGCTATCGGGCCAAACTGATCGCCGCCATGGCGCGCGCCTCCGACGCCTATTTCTCGCGCATCGAAGAAGCGGTCCGACCTTAGAAAAGAAGGCAAGGGGCGCCCGCTGTCGCCCGCAGGCGGCGAAAAAGTGTCGGACGGAATTCCCCGGGGCTAAAGGGAGAGAGAGTTCCTTTACACCCGGTATCAGATGTGCATAATCCCGCTGGAAAATTGAGGGAAAATAATACCCCTGGTTCCCACCCAACTTGGATCACTTGAGGAGCGTAAATCATGGGCTACGTATGGGACTTTGATGTCGTCCTAGCGTTCACTGATTTCTGGTTGAAGGGTGCCAGTATCACACTCGCTTACGCGTTCGGGACTATCGTTGGCGGTCTCATCCTTGGCGTTTTTTGCGGTATGGCGCTTCTTTTCCAATCCAGGAAATACCCCTGGTTAGGGCCCATCGTCTCGGCTCCGGTATACGGCTACGTACAAGTCTTCCGTTGTACGCCGCTACTGGTCCAGATCGTATGGTTTTATTATGCCCTACCGGTCCTCTGGGGGGCCGCAATGCCCGCCTGGATGGCTTCGGGATTGGGGTTGATGCTCTACATGGGAGCTTTCTCGTCGGAAATTTTCCGTGCCGGTATCATGTCCATCGACAAGGGGCAGTGGCAGGCGGCGCGGGCCTTGGGCATGACCTACCAGCAGATGATGTCTCGTATCATTCTGCCCCAGGCGACGCGGCGCATGGTGCCGCCGTTCGTCAACCAGTCGATTCTGCAGCTCAAGAATACGTCGCTGCTGTACGTGGTGGCGGTGCCTGATCTGATGTACACGGGCGCGATCATTGTCGCCGAGACGTTCCGGCCTCTCGAAGTTTATACCAGTGTTGCGATCATGTACTTCTGCATGCTTTTCCCGCTGCAAAGGTTTGCGGCACGAATGGAGGCGCGTCGTGACATCTAATGGAAACGGAAAGGAAGTGATGATCCGGATCAAGGATCTTCACAAATACTTTGGTAACGTGCAGGCGGTGCGCGGCGTATCGATCGATGTGAACGTAGGCGAGGTCCTTTTCATCATCGGGCCCAGCGGCTGCGGCAAGTCGACGACGCTACGCTGCATAAACCTCTTGGAGCATCCGACCAAGGGCACCATCCAGGTGGGTGAGGATTCGCACTCCTTCGGTGCCGGAATGAGCATGCCGCCGGGCGGCGTCCTGGCGCGCTATCGCACCCACATCGGAATGGTGTTCCAGCAGTTCGACCTCTTCCCCCACATGACGGCGATCGAGAATGTCATGGAGGGGCCGGTCACCGTCCTCAAAAAACCGAACAAGGAGGCCGAGAAAATAGCCGTCGATCTCCTTGCCAAGGTCGGGCTGTCGGACAAGGAAGATGTCTTCCCGGCGCAGCTTTCCGGTGGCCAGGCCCAGCGTGTCGCCATTGCCCGGGCTTTAGCCATGCAGCCCAGGGTGATGCTGTTCGACGAGGTTACCTCGGCGCTTGACCCCGAATTGGTGAGCGAAGTGCTCCACGTCATGCGCAATCTTGCCGAGGAGGGGACGACCATGGTCGTCGTCACCCACGAGATGCAGTTCGCCCGCGATACGGCCGACCACATCGTGATGATGGATCAAGGCCAGTTTATCGAGCAGGGGGCGGCGGACCAGATTCTCGACAATCCGCAGAACGAAAGGACCAAGTCGTTCCTCGCCCGCTTCCACGGCGCCGCCGACATTCGGGGCTCGGCGGGTGTCGTCCTTGAGAAGGAAGACTAGTCCTTCGGAGGGAACTCTCGCGCCGACGGATTGGGGGGAATGCCCGAAAAGGCCGATGTCGCGGTTATCGGTGCCGGCGTTGCCGGGCTGACCACGGCCCTGCGTTTAGCAGAGGGCGGGTGTTCCGTTCTCGTCATCGATCAAGGGGACCCGTTTCGCGGCGGTTCCGGCGTTAATGCCGGGACCTTGGCGTTACAAAACAAAAATGCCGAGCTAATCCTCTTTTACCAGCGGGCGATCGCTGAATGGCGGCGCCTTGATCAAGCTCTGGACAGGGACATCGGCTATGTCTGTCGCGGTGGCCTGCGTGTCGCCGAATCGAAGGACGAGGCCGAGACACTGCGCCGCGAAGTTGTCCGTCAAAAGGAACTTGGTATCGAGACGGAATGGCTGGAAGGCAATCGCCTGCGCCACCATGCGCCTTGGCTGGGCTCCTCGATCAGTTGTGCCACTTATTGCGTCGACGATGGATTTGCCAGTCCTTTGCTGGCGGGCCGGGCCTTAGTAAAGGCGGCGCTCGGCGCGGGAGTCGGTGTCGCGACGAATCGAGAATTCCTCGGAAAATCGACAACCCCCAACGGATACCGTCTCGACACATCGGCGGGGCCCGTCGAATGCGGCGATGTGGTCATCGCCGCCGGCGCCTGGTCGGGACGAGTGGCTGAGCACTTTGGCGTCACGCTCCCCGTCGAATGCCACGTCAACATGCTGAGTGTCACCCGGCGTATCGCACAGTTCATGGACAATCAGGTGGTCACCCACATCGGCGGCAGGCTGACCCTCAAACAATACCCCAATGGCTCATGCCTGTTAGGCGGTGGTTGGCGCGGCGAGGGAGGCATCGAGACCGGCCGCAAGGACCTGAATTGCGAACGATTGCAGCAAAATTTGCGCTTGCACGCCGATGTGGTGCCTCCTCTCAAGGATGCCACCATTCTCAGAACTTGGGCCGGTTTCGAGGCGGAAACCCCGGACCATTGGCCGATCGCTGGTGGATTTGACGGCCATCCTAGATTGTTTGTTGCCGTCCCGGCCAAAGCCGGTTTCACTGCCGGCCCGATTGTCGGGCGACTGACGGCGGAGAAGCTCCTTACGGGTGAAATGCCACCCTTTGCGCGGCCGATGGACCCGGAGCGATTTCTGCACTGACGGATCGGAGCCATACAAGGAGGATTAAGCATGGACTACCGCAGGCTTGGACGAAGCGGCCTCATGGTGTCGCCGATCTGTCTTGGCACCGCCAAATTCGGCGACCGGGTGAATGAGGCCACCGCCGGGCGCCTTATCGCCATGGCCCGCGAGGCGGGCGTCAACTTCATCGATACCGCCGACAAGTATGTCCTCGGGCGTTCCGAGACCATGGTCGGCAAGCTGATCCGGCGCGACCGCGACCGCTGGGTGCTGGCCACAAAGGTCGGTTTGCCATGGGATGAGAGGCCTAACCGCTCCGGTCTCGGCCGTAAATGGATCATGGAACAGTTGGAGGCCAGCCTGCGGCGACTGGGGACCGATTACGTCGATCTCTATTATCTGCACCGTAACGATCCCGACACCCCCCTGGAAGAGACGGTCATGGCCATGGGCGACATCGTCGGACAAGGCAAGGCCCGCTACATTGGTCTAAGCAACCTGCCGGGGTGGCGCATTTCCCAGTACGTCGCGCTGTCGGAAAAATTTGGATTGCCGCGACCGATCGCCTGCCAGCCCTATTACAACGCACTGAACCGCATGGCCGAGACTGAGGTCATGCCGGCTTGCGGCCACTTTGGCCTCGGTGTGGTGCCCTTCAGCCCTTTGTCGGCCGGCATTCTTACCGGCAAATACAGGCCCGACACGCCGCCGCCGCCATCCAGCCGGGCGGGTGCCGGTGACGCTCGAATGCTGCAGGTGGACTATCGTGACGAATCTCTGCGCCTGACCCAGGTCATCAAGGCCCACGCCGAGGCACGGGGCATGACGGTGGTGGACTTCGCCCTCAACTGGGTGCTTAACAGCCGCGACGTGACGTCGGTGATTGCCGGACCCAGGACGGCGGCCCAATGGCGCAGTTACATGGGCGCCTTGAAACACCCGTTCAGCGCCGAAGACGAGGCCCTGGTCGACGGCCTGGTGCCGTCGGGCCACCCCTCGACACCCGGTTACAACGATCCTCAATTTCCTCCCACGGGCCGACGGCCCAGGACAGGATTGCCTGGATAAGAAGAGGACGGTCATAGCGTCGCATGGCACCAAGGGTTTAGTGTGATGCTCTATGCCTTCGAGGGAATTTCCAGACCCATCGTCCTGCCCCGGGGCCGGGTGGTGGAGGTTCTTTCCGCCGTTCTACACGACTGGGGCTTCACGCCCCTCGACGGGGTTGGGTCCGGTGACCCTCTCATCCGGTTGACCGAGTCCAAAGGCCGCTACCGCCTCGAATCGCCCTGGCAGGAAGGTCCACCACGCGATCGCAATGCCGTCAACGCGGTTTGTGCCTTCCTCGTCGATCTGGTGCACGCCTTCGTCGCTGATAACCCGTCTCTTTTATGCCTCCATTGTGCGGCGGCGGATATCGGTGGTCGTTTGGTGATCATTCCCGCCACCTATAGGTCTGGCAAGAGCACATTGATGGCGTCGCTCGCCGCCGCCGGAACCCGCGTCCACGCCGACGATGTGCTGCCCATCAAATCTCCCAGTGACCGTGCAGTGGCGCCGGGCATCGCGCTCCGGCTGCGCCTTCCTCTGGGTCTGGAGGCGAGCCCGGCGTTGCGCCGCTTCGTCGCCGCCCACCGGGGTCCGGCCAGTCGTAGTTTTCAATACCTCAATCTGGACCCCAGCCTCCTGGCTAGACATGGGGACGAGGCCCCCATCGGCGCCTTCGTCACTCTAAAACGGCGGGCGGACGCCCACACCGTTCTGGTCCCGCTCTCCAAAAGCGAGATGTTGGGCAAGGTAATCTTTCGTAATTTCGCCCACGACGTGTCAGCGTCCGAAATCCTGAACCGCCTGTATGCCCTGGTTGCCCAAGCGCCTTGTTTCAAATTGATATATTCCGATGCTGATCGGGCCCGGGACCTTTTGCGCGATGTGTTCCGTTCCTGGCCGGAACCCAGCCGTGAGGACGCAACAGGCATCGCGCCTCTCGTGACCGTGCCACCGCCGACGAGGGACGCCCGGGCCGGGCACCTTGCAAGAACCCCGGGGGTCAGGAAGAAAGAGGTGGGCGACGTGTTGTTCTTGGTCGATCCAAATGACCAGTCCATTCACCAGCTCTCTACCATGGGCACCGCCTTGTGGCGGCTTTTGGTTCGGCCTTGTTCGTTCGAGGACGCGGTGGAAGTCCTTCACAAGGCTTTCCCAAAGGTCGAACGGACGCGCTTCGGCGAAGACGTCCGGGCCCTAATCGCCGGTCTTGAAAAGCGTGGCGTTCTCTTCACCGCTTCTTAGATTTATCCCCCGATCTCAATCACAACGTTGCCCAAGGCACCTTCTTCCACTGCCTCGTGGGCCTTGGCGATGTCCTCCATTGCAAACCGTTGACCGACGGCGTCGTTCAGTTCACCCGCCGCCAGCCAGCGGGTGATATCGGCGATGGCGTCGGCCTTGGCTTTGGGCGGTATCCCAAAGACCAGAACGTGG
>JASLZL010000022.1 GCA_030754885.1 Rhodospirillales bacterium
GGGCATTGTCACGTTGTTTGTAGGCTTGCGGTCTGTCCGACGGTTTGTTAGCCAAATGGATGAAGAAAATCAGTTACAGCGGCTACCGGTTCCCGCCTGAGATCATTCGCCGGGCGATCTGGCTCTATCTCCGGTTTACCCTGAGCCTCCGCGACGTCGAAGATCTGTTGTCGGAACGTGGTATCGCGGTCTCCTACGAGACCATTCGGCGCTGGGTGAACCATTTCGGTCCCCTGATCGCCGCGGACTTACGCAAGCGCAGACCAAAGCCCCACACCACCTGGCATCTGGACGAGGTCTATCTCAAGATTGATGGCCGCATGGTCTACCTGTGGCGGGCCGTCGATGCCGAAGGCGAGGTCCTCGAGGTGCTGGTTCAGGCGAAACGGGATAAGCATGCTGCGTTGAAACTGATGCGGAAGCTCCTCAAGAAATATGGCTTCGTCCCCGATCTGTTGATCACGGATGACCTTCGTTCCTATCGAGCGGCTTCTCGAGATCTTGGGATAGCGAAGCGCCATCAACGCGGTCGATGGCGTAACAACCGGGCTGAGAATTCGCATCAGCCAACCCGCCGACGGGAACGCAAGATGCAGGGTTTCAAGAGCCGGGGATCTGCCCAGAGATTTCTTTCTACTCACGCGGCCGTCTACAACACCTTCTACGTCCAACGCCACCTGACATGGGCCAGAACGCACCGCGCCTTCCGTGCGGCGGCGATGAACACGTGGCGGATGGCGGTCGCAGCCGCCTGAGAGTTTGGGGGGCCGCGGGCTATTCACGTTCTTCGTTCGGCAACGTGACAATGCCATATTTGCGGATAGCTACACCGTTGCTCAAAGCCACTTGCCAAGGTTCGATCCCTCTGGCAGGTTAGTCTGAGGGAGGTCGTTTCCGTCGGCGTCAAGAACGTTGATAATGTGTTCACCCAGCCAATCGTAACAAGAGCTGGGAAGCGATTTGACGCTCGACGCAGTCCCGTTGTGGCCGATTCGTGAGCGACCGATCCTTTCGTGTCGGCGCCTGTTCCAGGCTCCGAACGACATTATTATCGGGAACGGGAGGTATCACCATGAGTAAACCCATTCGCAGAAGAACATTCCTTCGCGCCGCCGCCGGCGTGACCGCCGCCTCGACCCTGGGCTTTCCATACATCGCGCGGGCTGCCGGGCCGCTGGTGGTGAATTCCTACGGCGGCAGCTTCGAAAAGTTCATGCGCAAGGAAATCATCCCGCCTTTCGTTAAGGAAACCGGAATCGATCTCACGCTCGACGTTGGCCTGGGCAAGGGCTGGCTCACCAACCTGCGCGCCGCTGGCACCGAACACCCGCCCTACGACGTGCTGATGACCAACGAGTCCTGGGCCAGTGTCGAGCGTGGGGAAGGCCACTTCGAGCCGATCCCCGTCGACAAGGTGCCCAATTTGAAGGATTGCTGGCCGGTCGCACGCTATCCCAACGACGACGCGGTCATCGGCGTCCTGGCGCCGATTGGGCTGTGCTACCGCACCGACCTTGTCAAGACCCCGCCCACGTCTTGGAAGGATCTTTGGGATAATCCGGAGTTCAAGGGCAAAACGGCCATGTACACCATTACCAATTCGGCCGGTTACATGTTCTCCCTGTTAACCGCCAAGATGTACCACGGCTCGCAACACGAGGTCGACAAGGCCATCGACACCATCAAGAAACTGAAACCCTTCAACCAGGTCGACTTCTCCGGCACTTTGGAAACGGTGTTGACCCGGGGAGAAGCCATCATCGGCCCCCTCGATTTCCCGGCCGTGGCGCGCATGAAGAAGAAGGGCATCAAGGTGGAAGTGGTGGCGCCCAAGGAAGGCGTCTTCATGTTCGACCAAGTCTTCAATGTCCTCAAGGGCAGCAAGAACAAGGAAAACGGCTACAAATGGATCAACTATATCTTGCGCCCCGACGTCCAATTAAAATGGGTCCGTAATTATTTCTATTCGCCGGTCAACAAAAATGTGGCGCTGCCCAACGACTTGAAGTCCGTGGTCCCCATCCACGGCGCGCGGATGAAGGAAGTCATTAAATGGGACTGGACAGCGGCGAATAAGGTCCGCGACCACGTCATCGAGCGCTGGAACAAGGAAATGCGGCGCTAGAGCGCAGCCCGGAAATCTGGAACTGCGCCGCGAGGTACCCCTTCCCACCTGTGGCGGGGAGGGGTACCTCGGGCGCTTTCCGGTCCCCTTACTCCGATGACAAAACTGACCATAAACGGGCTTGTTAAGCGCTTCGGCGACGTTGTCGCCGTCGATGCTATCCACCTGGAGATCGACGATCACGAGTTGGTCTCGCTTCTCGGGCCGAGCGGTTGCGGCAAGACCACCACGTTGCGCTGCATCGCCGGCTTCGAGACGCCGACGGCCGGCAACATCTTGTTCGATGCCAACGACGTGGTGGGATTGGATCCCGAGAAGCGGAACATTGGTATGGTGTTCCAGAATTACGCCCTTTTTCCCCACATGACCGTCCATCAGAATCTGGCCTTCGGTTTGGAAATGCGGGGCGTGGCGAAAACCACGATGGACGAGCGCATTGCGAAAGTCCTGGAAACGGTGCAGCTTAGGGGCCTCGGCGACCGCTACCCCAACCAACTGAGTGGCGGCCAGCAACAGCGGGTCGCATTGGGCCGGGCGTTGGTCATCGAGCCCAACGTCTTGCTTCTTGACGAGCCACTCGCAAACCTGGACGCCAAGTTGCGCGAGGAGATGCGGTTCTTCATCCGCCATCTCCAGAAACGGGTCGGCATCACCACCGTCTACGTGACCCACGACCAAGCGGAGGCGATGGTCATCTCGGATCGCATCGTGGTCATGTTCGATGGCCATATCCATCAGATCGGTGGTCCCAAAGACATCTATTCCCGTCCGGTAAGCCGCGAAGTAGCGGACTTCATCGGTCTTTCCAACTTTATCGCCGCCCGGGTGGCCGGCAAGGACGGGGATGGCGGATATGTCCTCGACAGCCCCCTGGGACAGCTCCGTTGCGACTACGCGGACAGTCTTGACGACGGCCAGGCGGTGACGATCATGGTACGTCCCGAGGCCATCCGCCTGGAACCGGCCAAGCCGGCCGCCGGCACGTCGAACGCCATCCCGGGAACGGTCCTCGAACGGTTCTTCCTGGGCAACATTCAGGGATATCGAGTAACCTGTGAGGACGACGTCATGTTGCAGGTGCAGGCGGAGCCGTGGACGGAATTCTCCGTTGGCGATTCCCTGTGGTGCGTCTTCGACGTGGAAAGAACATGGATCATTCGGGACTGAGGCGCGGGGCTGCCGGGCTATGACCACATCCACGCCAGCCATTGAGGACGCTCGGGGACAAGGGACGGGATCATGGCTGCGCGACAACCGGACGCTCCTGTTGTTGCTGCCGACCCTTGGGCTGTTCCTCGCCTTTCTGCTCTTTCCTTATCTCAACATGATCGTAATGAGCTTTCGCAATCCCTCAACCAGCCAAGTGTTCGCGCCCGGTTATACCGTCTTCAACTATTTCGATGCGATTTTTGACGAAGACCTCTACTACCTGGAAATCCTATGGGACACCATGGTCTTTGGGGTCGGCACCACGTTTCTCTGTCTGATCATCGGATATCCGGTGGCCTATCATCTGGCGCGCACCAAGAGCCGCTTCCAAAACCTCCTTTACGCCTTCGTACTGTCGCCTCTGCTGGTCGGCGTGGTGGTGCGTTGCTATGGTTGGATCATCATTCTCGCCAACCAAGACGGCCTGATCAACTCGACGCTCCGCAAGTACGGCATTATCGAGAGCTTCATTCCCCTGATGTACAACACGTTCGGGGTCGGCCTTGGGCTGGTGCACATTTTCCTGCCGTTCATGATCCTGCCCCTCCTGGGCGCTATCCAGTCTATCGACCCGGCCCTGGAGGAAGCCTCCCAATCCCTCGGCGCGTCGCGGACCAAGACCATGATCCGCGTGGTGTTTCCCTTGAGCCTGCCCGGCGTGCAGGCGGGCACGGTTCTGGTCTTCGTGCTGACCATCAGCTCCTACGTCATCCCGATCCTGTTGGGTGGTTTGAACGTGATGATCATGTCGACCCTGGTGGTGCAACAGTTGCTCGACGCCATGTTGTGGCCTTTCGGCGCGGCGCTGGCGTTCATCCTCTCGGTCACGGGCGGGCTAGCGGTGTACTTTTATCTCAAGTTCACGTCGCACTTTATGAAGGGGATCGCGTGAGGCCATGACCGCCGCGGTGCCACGGATCCGGTTGGGACGCGTCGTCTACTTGGGCTTTATCACCTTGGTTTACGTCTTTCTGTTAATGCCCCTGGTGATCGTCGTCCTGGCGTCATTCAATTCAGGAGAATTTCTGACCTTCCCACCGGAGGGCTTTTCTCTGCGCTGGTACGTCAGTTTCTTCGACAGCGAATCCTTCATGGGCTCGCTTTTCTATTCCTTGAAGGTGGCGATAGTCTGCACCTTCTTCTCTACAATTTTGGGAACGACGGTGGCGTTATACGTGGTGCGCTTCTCGGGCCGTTGGCGCGAACATTTGCGCCTGCTTATCCTTTTGCCCTTGCTGTTGCCCGAGATCCTGACCGCCATCGCCCTCCTGTTCTTCTATTACAACTTCGATGCAACCATGCGCGCCCTGGGGCTGGACATGTTCGTGGGATTGTTTCGCAATTCCATGGTCGGGCTCCTCATCGGCCATATTCTGATCACCCTGCCCTTCGTCTTCCTGGGCATCTCGTCATCCCTTTACAACTTCGACATGGCCCTAGAAGAGGCGGCGCGTAGCCTCGGCGCCGGGCGATTCACGACCTTCCGCCGGGTTACCCTGCCGATCATCAAGCCGGGCATTATCGCCGGCGCCCTTCTTTGCTTTATCATATCGTTCGACCTGTTCTCCATCTCGCTCCTGTTGAAGGGCATCGGCGTCGCGACCCTGCCGATCCAGCTATTCGACTACGTGCGTTGGGACTATGATCCGACGGCGGCGGCGGTGGCCACGGTCAGCATCCTGATCACCCTGATGGCCATCGCCTTGACCGAAAAACTGGTCGGACTGCGCTCGCTCAGGTTCTGAGGCGGATGAGGGCAATCCGGGTAAACCGTAAGCTCAACTCGGTAGACGTCATCGATGTGCTGACAGATCTGTTCATCTTGCGCGGCGTTCCCGCCTTCATCAGGTCAGACAACGGCCCTGAGTTCATTGCCGAGGCCGTTCAAAAATGGATCAAAGCTGTCGGCGCAAAGACCGCCTACATCGTACCAGGCTCGCCATGGGCGAACGGATACTGTGAAAGCTTCAATGCGCGTTTCAGGGATGAACTGCTAAACGGCGAGATTTTCTACACCCTGAAGGAGGCTCAGATCATCATCGAACAATGGAGGTGCCATTACAATACGAAGAGGCCGCACAGTGCATTGAGCTATCGCTCTCCGGCTCCAGAAGCCATCGTCCCGATGGACCAAAGACCGGTCATGCACTAACATTCACACTGGACCACTCAAAGGGGGCCAACCACAGGCACGTAATCGCTCACCCATTTCCTTGAGGTTTTCGCGTGAGAAGGCATCCCCAATGGCAGAAGCTTAGAACTTAAGCAGGTCGGTGCTGATCTTGTACGACCGACGCAACGTCCTCGACGGAATTCGGAATGATCCCCGTTCCTTCAATTCCTCGGATGCTACCCAGAACAACACTCCCACCAAGTTAGTCACCAGCAATTCCGCGGCTACGGTAGCCGGCATGCCTGGGATAACATTCAGCAGTGAGAAGGCTGTCCGTCATCAAAACAATTGGGACCCCGAGTATGTGATCGTACGTTCATGAATTCGGCGTATTTCCTCTATGGCAACAACTAAAGAAATATTACCGCCAACTCGTTCGAAATCATAAATTTGTGAAGAACATTTATTATATAATTTCTTAGTTTCCAGATTTATTTTCTTTATATTGTTTAGTGGGGGCCAATCTCCAGTGGCTTCCATCAAGGTTTGGTTAATCTTGGACACCGCTTTAAACGGCAAATCACAGCCACCCACCAACAACGGCACTACCACGACCAACAGCACCTTGTGGATGAATTTGGTCCAAATGCCCCTCATGCCTGCTCCAAAGATTCCTTGGAAAGAATCACCGTTTGAATGTGTGTGGATTGGCAGCCCAATTGGGCCGCCGCGACGACGGTGAACCGGCAAAATAACGACAGAAACCTGATCATGCCGGTACAAATCCCCAATATTAGTACAGAGGTTTCGCGGCTAACCGCGTCAGAGTCTATACCGTATATCGGGAGTTTTGTCTAGAAAATCTCGCAAAACTAGTGATTGAGATATCGCGTGTTCGTGACGTTATAGGCATCCCGAACCAAGCATCGGAGGCACCGAAACTATTGCGCGGTGCTGTCGACGATCTCTATCTCGTGGGTGATCTTGGCCGTCTTTTCGATCATGGCCGAAGCCGAACAGTAGGTTTCGGCTGACAGATTGACGGCGCGCTCCACCTTGGCCGCATCAAGGCCGCGCCCGGTCACCACGAAGCGCATGTGGACGCGGATAAAAACCTGCGGGTTGGTCTCGGCGCGCTCGGAATCAAGCTCGACGACGCAGCCCTCCACCGGCTCGCGGGACTTGTCCAGGATATGAATGACATCGAAGGCGGTGCAGCCCCCCACCCCCATGAGCACCATCTCCATGGGGCTGGGGCCGATGCTGCGGCCCTCGGGACCCGTTGTGGAGCCCATTACCACAGCGTGGCCGCTTCCCGATATGCCTGTGAACGCCCGGTCTTGGAGCCATTGAATACGTGCCTTCATGCTTTTTCTCCCGTTCATTCCGGCCCTCCCCTTGCACCGAAAGGGCGCCCGTTTCGTAATGCCAGTGTATATCTTTTCGGCGCCTCAGAAACGCCCCGAAAGCTGGAGCAGCACCAAACCCGACGCGATAACCGCCGCGGCGACCGTGCGCCTCACACCTAACGGCTCATGCAGCGTCATCGAGCCGATAAGGGCGGCAAAAAGAACCGAGGTCTCGCGCAGCGCCGCAACATGCGCCATGCCGCCGCGGCCTAGGGCGTAGAGAAGGATCGCGAACCCTATAGCGGAAAGGACGCCGCCGCCAAAGGCCCTTTTCCAACTCCCCGACGCATAGACCCTCAAACGGTCGCGGTGCCAGACGAGGGCCACCGTGATCATCGGCAGGCCGTTGATGAACAAGAGCCAGGCGATGAAGTCCCAAGACGATACGCTAAGCCGGACGCCGATCCCGTCAATAACCGTGAAGGTGCCCAGACAAACGCCGGTGGCGGCGGCCATGGCAAGGGGCGCCAGTGCCCGGCCGCGCGGCCGGCCGCCGGAAAAGGCAAGCCCCGCGATGCCCAGCGAGACAGCGACGATCCCCACCACGCCGCCACCGTTCGGCACCTCGCCGGCCATTACCGCCGCCAGCCCGGCGACGACCAACGGCGCAATACCGCGGGCCACGGGATAGACCTGATTCAGATCTCCAACCCGGTAGGACAGCAGCATGAAGAGGTAGTAGCCTTGATGGAGGAAGAACGCCGCCGCCAGATAAGGCCAGGCGGCGCGGGGCGGCAACGAGAGCATGGGAAGAGCCAACGCCGCCAGCAGACTGCCGGTACCGATGATGATCATTAGAGTCACGAAGTGATCGCCGCTGGCCTTGATCAAGGCGTTCCAGATGGCATGAATGACGGCGGCGGCAAGGACCAGCAGCACAAGGTGGAGGTCGAGAACCATGGCCGCCGCTAGTCGCACGGGCCGAGGCGAGTGTCAAGCCAGCGCCTATTGTTCCCTCAGCGCCTTGATCTCGTCGATGAAGGAAAGCAACGGCTGCCAGTCGTCGACGAAGCTAGCCGCGCGTAGCGTGCCTAAGTCGAACAGCGACAGCCCGGCGGCAGCGCTCGCCGGTGGTCTTCCCCCAAAAAAGTGGTCCACCGTTATAGTTAGTAAACGGAGGATCAGAAATGGCAAACAGACGTCCCAAACCCGAAGAAATAGTGACGAAGTTGCGTCAGGTTGAAGTTCTTGTTGAGCAAGGGCGGAATGGGGACCGTTCAACTCAAAGAACTGAAGTGTCTTCAAAAGGAGAATGAGCGGTTAAGACGAGCCGTTTCTGACCTGACCCCGGATAAGTTGATCCTGACCGAGGCCACAAGGGTGGTCGGCCCCCATTGAGTGGTCCATTCAAGCGGGCGGTTGAGTCCGCAGGCATGGACCCCGCGAAGGTCATCCCCCATACCCTCCAGCACACAGCGATTACCCGGTTCGCAGGCTCGGCCCCTGACCTGAAAACACTACAAGCTTTCTCCGGTCACAAAAGCATCCAGGCGCTGCTCCGCTACCTGCATGAGCAAGATAAACGAGTTGATGAGGCCATGGATCGGATGGAACAGGCGCGAACATCTGGTGAACCCGCCGCCATCCCCAAGCTGCTACGTTCCTGACACGTTTACACAGGAATTACACATGGCGGCCTATTAGATCCCGTCGCCAGCCAGGACCATCGCCACATAACTCATTGAAATAAAATGGTGCCCGCCCCGGGACTCGAACCCGGACTCCCCGAAGGAAAAGGGATTTTAAGTCCCTTGCGTCTACCAATTCCGCCAAGCGGGCACGCTCAAAAGCCTATCGCGCCCGCTTGACCAAGCGCAAGGGCGGCGTGGCACAGCCGTCGCCCATACGTCGGGCCACGGGAATGTGCCTTTGGCGGGGGATGGCATATCTCGGCGGCCCGGCATATGGTTGAGCCATGAACGACACAAAAAAAGTCCTGGTTACTCTGCATTTGCTGAATGGCCACGCCCAGCCCAGCTTCGAGCGTCTGCGCCAGGCCGGCTTCGAGGTCGCCTTCAACACCCTCGACCGGCGTCTTGGCGAAGACGAGTTGGTCGACGCGCTGTCCGGCGTATTCGCCACCATCGCCGGCGTCGAGGCCTATAGCGAACGGGTCCTGGCCAGCGCACCGGACCTCCGTCTCATCTCGCGATGGGGCGTCGGTTACGACAGTATCGACGTCGATGCGGCAACCCGCCACGGTGTCGCCGTGGCCCTTGCCTTCGGCACCAACCACGAAGCGGTGGCCGACCATGCCTTTGCCTTCATGTCCGGTCTGGCCAGCGACGTGGCGGCGACCCATCGCATCATCGACGGCGGCGGCTGGCGCAGCGATTTTCGCGCCCCGTTTTCGGGGGCTACCGTGGGCATTGTCGGGCTGGGGCGGATCGGCCGCGCCGTGGCGCGCCGCTGCCGGGCCTTCGACATGCACGTATTGGCCAACGACATCGATCCCGCCGCGATCGAATACGGCACCGGCCAGGGCTATGAGATGGTGGCGCTTGATGACCTCTTGCGCCGATCGGACTTCGTCACCCTGCACGTGCCGCTGACCGAGATCACCGACGGCATGATGAACGAGACGCGCCTGTCGGCCATGAAGCCGACGGCCTATCTGATCAATACGGCGCGCGGCGGCCTGGTCGACGAGGCGGCGCTCTTCGACGCGCTCTCGGGCAGGCATCTGGCCGGTGCCGGTCTTGACGTCTTCGCCAACGAACCGCCCAAGGGCTCGCCGCTCCTGGGGCTGGAGAACGTCTTGTTTTCGCCCCATTCGGCAACCATCAACGACACCAGCGAACGGTTGGTGACGGAACGCTGCATCGATACCGTCCTCGCCGTCGCCGATGGCAAGGACCCGGGCCAGGGGCTGGTCGTCAACACCGCGGCTCTGGCGTCCCTAAATGCGCACCAGGACGTATAGGGTATGACTGAGAAAAAGAAAGTCCTGGTCGGCCAGTACCGTTTCCACCCCGACGCCGAGGCAGAGCTGAAACGCCTGGAAGAGGCAGGCTTCGCCGTTACCTACAACGAAACCGGCGCGTCTTACACCGAAGACGACCTGATTGGCGTACTGCCCGGCCACATGGCCGTCATCGCCAGCGGTGAGCCCTATAGCGAACGCGTGCTGGCCGGCGCCCCGGGGCTCAAGGTCATTGCCCGCTGGGGGGTTGGTTACGACAGCGTCGATATGGCCGCGGCGACCCGTCATGGCGTCGCCGTGGCCATGGCCTTCGGCAGCAACCATGACGCAGTCGCCGACCTTGCCTTCGCCCTCATGGCGGGGCTGGCCTGCGAGGTGCCCCGTTTCCACGCCATGGTGGCGGGCAGTGAGTGGAACCCCGATTGGCACGGTTCGTTGTGGCGTTCCACCGTCGGACTGGTCGGCCTGGGGCGCATCGGGCGCGCCATGGCGCGGCGCTGCCAGGGCTTTGAGATGCGCGTGCTGGCCCACGACAGCCAGCCCGACGCCGCCTTTGCCAAGGACGCCGGCATCGCGTTGGTGTCCCTTGATACCCTGTTCGCCGAGTCCGATTTTATCTCGCTTCACGCGCCCTACACGGCGGAAACGGAAAAACTGATCAACGCCCGCACCCTGGCCAGCATGAAGCCGACGGCATACCTGATCAACACGGCGCGCGGCGGCCTGGTCGACGAGGCGGCGCTTAGCCATGCCCTGACCCAGGGCGGCATTGCCGGCGCCGGCCTTGATGTCTTTCGAGACGAACCACCCGTCGGATCGCCGCTACTCGGGATTGAGGCCAACGTGCTCTATGCCCCGCATTGGGGGTCGCAAACAGGCAACGCCGATGCCGGAGCGGCACGGCTTTGCGTCGATGCCGTTCTCGCCATCAGCGGAGGAAACAGCCCGGCCGGCGACGTGCTGCTCAATCCCGAGGTCGTGTCCTGATTACGAACCCCGAGGGCTCGCGTGGTGCCTCTTGGAGCAAGATCGGCTTCGCGCTGACCGCTGTTTGGATGATCGTCGTCCTTGCCGTTACTGGCGGCCGGGTTACCCATCCCTTTTTCGATTACGTCTTCAGCGTCCCCCTTGTCTGCTGGATCGTTGCCTTGATCGTTGACCGACTGGTGACGGCCAGGCGCGGCCGTTGATCCCTTCTCCCACCATGGGCGCCAACGGGACACGGATCGAGCCGGCGGAGAGGCAACGCTTCGTCGAGTTGCAGATGGCGACGACGGCGGCGCTGCTTATCTTGGAGGCGGCAAAGCGGCGCGAGGAAAGCCGGGGCGCCCACTACCGCGACGACTTTCCCAAGACCGACGACCAAAACTGGCTCGGACACCTCAAGGTGGAGCTAAGGCAAGGCGAGCCCGAATGGTCATTCGATCCCTGGGCCAAGACAGACTGACGTTAGACGTGGGCATAGTGCTCCACTGGCGGCGCTGGTAAGATCGCCTGTGGGGAGAACGCCATGCGGAGAATCCTGGTCACCGGAGCCTTGGGTCAGATCGGCACGGAGCTAGTGCCAGCGCTTCGCGAGCGCTATGGCGCCGACCGGATAGTGGCCTCGGACTACCGCACGATGCCGGCCGACGCACCCGCGCCCGAGGGCATCTTCGAACAGGTTGACTGTACCCGTATCGAGCAGATCCAAGAGGCCGTTCGGCGCTACGATGTCGGCGCCATCTATCATTTGGCGGCTCTCCTTTCCGCCCTTGCCGAGGAAAAACCCCAAGTTGCCTGGGAACTGAACATGGGAGGGCTCTATCGGGTGATCGAGGTGGCGCGGCAATACCGCTGCCAGGTGTTTCTGCCGTCGTCCATCGGCGCCTTCGGCCCGACCACCCCGCCCAAAAACACGCCCCAGGACACGATCCAGCGCCCAACCACCATCTATGGCGTCACCAAAGTGGCTGGTGAGTTGTTGAGCGACTACTACGCCCAGCGTTTCGAGGTGGATGCCCGCGGCCTGAGACTGCCCGGCATCATCTCGCACATGGCGCCGCCGGGCGGCGGCACCACCGATTACGCCGTCGATATTTTCTATCAGGCCATTCGCTATCGCCACTACACATGCTTCCTCGGCCCCGACACCCGCCTTGACATGATGTACATGCCCGACACCATCGACGCCATCATCCGCCTGATGGAGGCCGATCCGGCGCGCCTGATCCACCGCAACGCCTTTAACGTCACCGCCATGAACTTCACGCCGGCGCGCCTGGCCGAGGAAATTCGCAAACACATCCCCGAGTTTGCCATCGACTACGAGATCGATCCCGGGCGCCAAGCCATCGCCGATTCGTGGCCGCGCTCTATCGACGACAGCGCGGCGCGCGCCGAATGGGGCTGGTCGCCGGCCTACGACCTGGAATCGATGACCCGCGACATGCTGGAAAAGCTCGGAAGCCGGCTACGCGCCGCTCCCTGAGCCGCGCCGGGGCAGGCCAATGAAAATCTTTCCCCCTTCGACCTTCACCGGATAGGTGCCGAGATCAACGGTCACGGGCGCGTCGCGTACTTGTCCCGTCGGGATATGGAAACGGCCCAGGTGCATGGAGCACTCGATGATATCACCATCGACGAAGCCATCGGCCAGATGCGAACCTTCATGGGTGCACATGCCGTCGGTAGCGAAATATCCCTGGGGCGTGTTGTAAACGGCGTAGGTCGCGCCCGCATGATCAAAGCGCATGACATCTTCGTCGTCGATGTCGCCCAGGGAACCAACCACATGCCACTCGGGTTCGTTCGTCGCGTCGGTCATGGGTGCTATGCCGCCGCCTTGGGCAGAACCGGCGTCAGGTGATAATCCGGGTCCTTCCGTTGCTTTATCAGGGTCGGCAGGATTTCTCCCCAAGTGGCCATCAAACCCTTCGACGGCGGGGGCAACTGGTCCTTGATCTTCTCGCGCAGCTTGGGTAGGGCGTGGAACGGGACGTTGGGATAGAGGTGGTACTCAATATGATAGTTCATGTTCCAATAAAGAAAGCGCAGAGCCGGACCAAGCAGCATGGTCCGCGTCGTTATGCGATGGTCCTTGATGTTGGTCGCCAGTCCGTCGTGCTGGGCCCTGGAACAAAGGTCATGCAGCCACGCACCGTATGAATGGGGCAGCAACAGAAAGACAATCGGAAGCCAACTTTGCACCATCACCGCCCAGGCAATGACCGCGACATAAGCGACAAGCAAAAGCCGTGCGTTCCAGAACATGCGCCGGTGCTCGCTTTCGGGGATACCGAAGAAATCCCGGTCGCGATCCGAAACGATGCCAAAAGCATGGCGGATCGTCGCCCCCATGTGAAGGTAGGCGTGGCGGTAGCGGATCAGCATCTAAAACACTTGGTCAACCAGGTTGCGCGACCGGAACCCCGCCCCTTCCGGATCGGATTCGATGATCGAGGTATAGGTGTGGTGGCGGGCATGCTTGTAACGACCGAAGACCGGTTCGCGCCACATCATGAAACACGCAATCCAGGCACCGGCATCATTTAGCCAGCGCGTACGGAACGGCGTACCGTGGTCGAGCTCGTGGGACGCGGCCTCGGCAAAGGCGAAGATGGTGCCGTAGAAGAAGAAGGCAGGGATAACCCAGACCGTGCCCAGGGATTGATAGGCGAGGACGCCGG
>JASLZL010000023.1 GCA_030754885.1 Rhodospirillales bacterium
ATTCGACTATTCAAACCACTGTCAAAGGATGTCCTCGGCCGTGATTTCCTGGAATTTCGTAGCACCGTGGACGGCGTTTGTGCCCATTACGCCGCGCTGAGGGCGACAGATGCAGATCGGGAAGTACTGACCTCCTGCTTCGAGGCTATGGAAAAAGCACATGAATCGGTGGTTCCCACCGAAGAAGCCGACATCGATGCCGACTTCCACCTGGCCATCGCCAAAGCCGCTCACAACCAAGTTCTTTCGCACATTATGCACAGCCTTTTTAAGCTACTGCGTAAAGATGTTTTCTTCAATCGGATGCGACTCTATAGCCACCATGGTTCTCGCGATTTGTTGCTCAACCAACACCGCGAAATATATGAGGCGGTCATAGCCGGGGATCCGGAAAGAGCCCGTTCATCAGCGGAAAATCATCTCGACTATGTAAAAGAAACGGCGGCAAAGATGGGACCGCAGGAACCTATTCCAGGTGCATATCCGTTAGATCCAACAACACGTCGACTATTCAGACCAATGTTAAAGGATGACAACAACACCAATGATAGAGGCAAAAGCTAATGGAATTAGCTGCAGAAAATTACCTCGTCATTGCAATGTTTGTTTCGTTTATTGCCCTGCTTTTTACCGGTTTCCCCGTTGCCTGGGTTCTGGCTGGCGTAGGAATTCTCTTTGCTGGTGTTGGGTGGTGGACTGACGATATAGGGTGGACAGTAACCGGGCTTGATTACAATACCCTTGGTCTGCTGGTAGGTCGCATCTTTGGCATCATGGACAATTGGGTGCTCATTGCACTACCAATGTTTATTTTCATGGGATTAATGCTTGAGAAGTCTGGCGTTGCAGAAAGAATGATGCATTCGATGCAGAAATTATTTGGCAACATCAGGGGAGGCCTAGCTGTTACCGTTGCATTGATTGGCATTATTCTTGCTGCTTCCACCGGTATCATCGGTGCGTCGGTTGTGCTGTTGGGTCTCATGTCTCTGCCGGCCATGCTCAAACAAAATTATGATAAATCGTTGGCTCTGGGGACCGTGGCCGCCTCCGGTTGTCTTGGCATTCTCATCCCCCCTTCGATCATGCTGGTGATCATGGGAGATCAGTTAGGGGTGCCCATACTTGATTTGTTTATGGCGGCTGTTTTTCCGGGTCTAATTCTTGGTGCGCTATATATTGTATACATTTTAATCTATTGCAAAAGGTATCCAGAAAAAGCCCCGCTTGCTGCGGATCAAGGTGAAATAAATCTGAAAGATGTTTTACAAGCTTTGATCGATATCCTTCCACCTGCAGGTTTAATACTGCTTGTTCTCGGATCGATTTTCATGGGAATTGCAACTGTTACCGAAGCCTCGGGTGTCGGTGCTCTGGGTGCAACACTAATTGCTATTCTATTTAGGCGTTTTAAATGGCAGGTTCTCAAAGATGTGGTGATCAACACCATGAACACCGCTGCCTATATTTTCGCGATCTTTGTTGGAGCAACTATATTCGCTTTGGTCCTACGTGAATGTGGCGGAGACGAACTGATCGAAAGTGCTCTCACTGGTTTGGGATTTGGTCCCCATGGTCTGATTATCTTCGTCTTGGTTGTGGTCTTCTTCCTTGGTTTCTTCCTTGACTGGATCGAAATCAGTCTGATCATACTACCGTTGTTGGCGCCAGTGATTTCTGGCCTTGATTTGCAGATTAGCGGTTTCGGCACTGTTGACTTCCCTAATCTGACATGGTTTGCCCTGTTGGTTGCGGTAACTCTACAAACTTCGTTCCTGACCCCACCGGTCGGTTTTGCCCTCTTCTATCTTAAAGGAGTCTGCCCTCCGAGTGTGAAGTTGGTCGACATTTATCGAGGGGTAGTACCTTTTATAATCTTGCAATTGCTTGCCATAGTTCTGGTGTTTCTCTTCCCGGAATTGACTACTTGGTTACCGTCGGTTGCTTACGGAAATTTATAATGTTTAACCCATTATTGAAATCTCTTCTCAAAACCGGTTCATAATGCAGGTGGCGGTGGCCCCCGCAGACCTTTGGTGGAGTTCAAAGGGCCGGAGATCTGGCGCCCGCAGTAGGAAATACTCTCTGCCCGACATGAATGAGGCCCGATCCAAGGGGCGTGATTGAGGTTCGGTGATGGCGCTCGCCGCGGTGAATGCATTGGTGACCTGGCTTGGAAACGCACTAAATGTTTCCTGAACCCTACGAAACGATTTGTCGAGAATTCAACGCCTTCATTCCGGCTTCGCGTTTGATCAGCGATCCCCTGCGGACTCTCGCCTACGGGACCGATGCGAGCTTCTACCGGCAAATTCCAAAACTGGTCGTCGAGGTTGTCGAAGAGTCCGAGGTGGTGCGGTGTCTTGAGATTGCGCGCGAGCACGGCACACCTGTGACCTTTCGCGCTGCGGGTACCAGCCTTTCCGGGCAAGCAATCACGGACTCTGTTCTGCTGTGGCTGGGACATGGCTGGCGCGGGTATTCCATCAATGAGAATGCCTCGGAGATCTGCCTACAGCCGGGTGTGATCGGCGAGCAAGCTAATCGCTACCTTGCTCCGTTTCACCGAAAGATCGGGCCGGATCCGGCCTCGATCAATGTCGCAAAGATCGGCGGAATTGCCGCCAACAACGCGAGCGGCATGTGCTGCGGGACGGCCCAGAACAGCTACCAGACCCTGGTGAGCATGCGCGTCATCCTTGCCGATGGCAGCGTGCTGGACACCGCCGATGAGGCGAGCCGTAGGGCCTTCGCGGAGAGCCACGGTGAACTGTTGCAAGAGATTGACAGGCTTGCGCACGAGACGAAGCAAAACCGCGCGCTGACGCAACGCATCAGAGCCAAGTTCAAGATCAAGAACACCATCGGTTACAGTCTCAACGCACTGGTGGATTTTGACGACCCTATCGACATCCTGCAACACTTGATGATCGGCTCGGAGGGGACGCTCGGATTCATCGCCGAAGTCACCTACCGCACGGTCGAGGACCATCCCCACAAGGCCAGCGCCCTGGTGTTTTTTCCGGATGTCAAGACCGCCTGCGACGCCGTCGCCATCCTGAAGAGCGAACCGGTTGTGGCGGTGGAGCTGATGGATCGCGCCGCTATCCATTCGGTGGAAAACCGGCCCAGCATGCCCGACCACCTCAAAGAGCTTTCCGAGGATGCGGCGGCTCTCCTGATCGAAACCCGTGCCGCCGACGGCGACAGCCTGAACCACCAAGTCGGCCACATCCTCTCCGCCATTGCCAGCGTGGACACCCTGTACCCTGCGCGATTTACAGACAAGGTCGAGGAATACACCCAGCTCTGGAACATTCGAAAGGGGTTGTTTCCATCGGTGGGGGCGATGCGCGAAACCGGGACCACGGTCATCATCGAAGACGTCGCCTTCCAGGTTTCCAAGCTGGCGTCCGCGACCCTCGATCTGCAGGCCTTGTTCAAGAAATACGCATATCACGAAACGATCATTTTCGGCCACGCTCTGGACGGAAACCTCCACTTCGTATTCACGCAGGATTTCGGATCACCAGAGGAAGTAGATCGCTACCGCCGCTTCATGGACGACGTCTGTGGAATGGTGGTCGAGAAATATGACGGTTCCTTGAAGGGAGAACACAGCACCGGGCGCAACATGGCACCTTTCGTGGAACTAGAGTGGGGACCGGAAGCTTACAGATTAATACGCAAGATCAAGGCCATGTTCGATCCGGACAACATCCTCAATCCCGGTGTCATAATCAACGACGACCCACATGCGCATATCAAGAATCTCAAGCCTCTGTTTCCGGTTGACCCGCTGGTGGACAAATGCATCGAGTGCGGATTCTGCGAACCGACCTGTCCCTCGGGGGCCCTCAGCCTGACGCCGCGCCAACGCATCGTGGGCCTGCGGGAGATCGTACGCCTTGAGGCCTCCGGGGAAAATCCCGACCGCGAGAAAATACTCCGCGAGCTTTATCAGTACCAAGGTATCGACACCTGCGCTGGCGACGGCCTTTGCTCCATGGCCTGTCCGGTCGACATCGACACCGGTCGCATGATGAAGGTCCTGCGCGAACGCAGTATGGGAGCCACTGCGATCAAGGTGGCCGACCTGGCGGCCAATCATTTCGGTGCGGTTTCGACTGCAACGCGTCTGGGCTTAAGGTCCGCCAACCTGGTGCACACTGTATTGGGCACTTCGGTGATGCAGGGTCTCGCGAGCCATGCGCGCAAACTCTCCGGCAACCGCATACCTTTGTGGAACCCATACATGCCGACCGCGACCACGTTGTCGACGCAGAACAACCACTACGGGTCGGAGAACCCACCTGTGGTCTATTTCCCCAGTTGTGCCAGCCGCACCATGGCACCGGCCAGGGGCGATCCTGAGCACGAGCCCTTACCGCTCAAGTTTGAAGGGCTGTTGCGCAAGGCAGGCTACGCTGTGGTCCATCCAAGCGATTGTGATCGACTTTGCTGCGGAATGCCGTTTGAGAGCAAAGGTGCTTTCTCCCAGGCTGATGCTAAGCTGCGTATGACCGAACAGGCCTTGGTGGAAGCCAGCCGTAACGGGCAGGACCCCGTCGTCATCGATACCAGTCCATGTACGTACCGCATGAAGCAGAACTTCGAGGCGAACCTCCGGTTATTTGATATCACCGAGTTTATCCATGATTTCCTGATGGCACGTCTTGCGATCCGGAAACTACCCGAGGTCGTGGCTCTTCATCCGACGTGCAGCACACGCAAAATGGGTCTGCTGGACAAACTGCAAAACATCGCCGAAGTGTGCGCAGCTCAGGTGATTGTTCCCGAGGAGGTCTCGTGTTGCGGCTGGGCCGGCGACAAGGGCTTCACCGTGCCAGAGCTCAACGAGAGCGCCGTTCGCAATTTGCGGCCATCTCTGAGCGACGATTGCGTGGCCGGCTACTCGACCAGCCGCACCTGCGAGATCGGCCTCTCGTTTCACAGTGGACGGTACTACCGATCGATCGCCTATCTGCTTGACCGATGCAGCGAACCTAGGGAGCCGCTCTCTGAACGCGAACTCGACGAGAGAGGCACCTGAAGGAAGCGTGACCGTGATACCGGACATCAACACCACTCTTTATGCAACCAATCTCGGCCCCCACGGGCCGAGTGTGCTCCGCTACGCCCAAAGCTTGGCGCGGGTGCACGAAGCGAAGATCGTCCTGCTGCATAACGGGCGGCGTCGGGATGTTCAAATTTCTGTGCCACCACGTCATCGTCCAGACGGTTGATCTCAAGGGTAAAGAAAAGGGTCTCGGTCGATATGGTCGTCACGCTTTCGTGCATGCTTTGGTGGAATTGTGCCACCTCGGTGTTGCCGACGTCAGCGGCAAGAAGAAGTTGAGCGTAGCTCATGATCCGGCTCACGATCTCGCCAATGCGCTCGAACTCCGCGATGGCGGCGCCGAACGCGGAGCCGCCCAGCCCCGCCAGGCGTCCCTCGTGGCGCTTGCGGAATGCCCGGGCCCGGCGATGCGCTTTTCCAAGGTCGGATTTGATGCGGGGCGAGCTTGGCTCCGGGTAAAAATCACCAAGGTCCCATTGCGGCAGGTTCCCGCCCGTGGCGCGGCGGGTTATCTTCTTGGTCGGCTTCGATGCGGCAGTCATGGCTTAACTCCTTGCCCCTAACAGCGATATAAGGCTGGATGGGAAACTCGGCAAGCGGCATGGCGAAAGTGGAATGACGGGAGCGAGCGGATGAGCGCCAACACCTGGCCCAATCTGGCAGCGATGTTTTTCGACCGGGTGGTGCGGCACGGAGACGCCCCTTTCCTGTGGACGAAGCAAGAAGGAACCTTCCACCCCGTAACGTGGCGCCAAGCCGCCGAGCAAGTTGTCGCCCTGGCCCGTGGCCTGAAAAACTTGGGGCTGGAGGTCGGCGACCGGGTGGTATTGGTCTCGGAAAACCGTCCCGAATGGCTCATTACAGACATTGCCATCATGGCGGTCGGTGGGATCACGGTTCCCGCCTATACCACCAACACCCAAGACGATCACCTGCACGTGGCCGAAAACAGTGGGGCCAAGGGTGCCATCGTCTCGACGCGCAGGCTGGCGGAAAATTTCCTGCCCGCGGCCCACCGGGCCGACGACATGGATTTCGTGATCACCATGGAGGCGCCCGGCATCAGTCAGCATCTCAGCGTCGATTTGCACGTCTGGGACGACGTTCTGGCCGACGGGGCGGCGGGAACATTCGACGTTGCCGCCGAAGTCGGACGCTGGCAGAGCGATGACACGGCCTGCATTATATATACGTCCGGCACCGGCGGCGCGCCGAAGGGTGTGATGCTGCACCACGGCTCCATCATGCATAATTGTAGGGGCGCGGAAGATGCCCTCAGCGAGCTTGACCTGGGCGACGAGGTTTTTCTTTCCTTCCTGCCGTTGTCTCATTCCTATGAGCACACGGCGGGGCAGTTCTTCCCGCTTTCGATCGGTGCCCAGATCTATTACGCCGAGGGCATCGAAACCCTGGGCGCCGACATGGCCGAGGCCAAGCCCACCATCATGACGGCGGTGCCCAGGCTCTATGAGATGCTCCACGCCCGCATCACGCGGGGTCTTAAGTCCCAAAGTGGGCTGGCCCAAAAGCTGTTCGGCAAGGCGCTCGACCTGGGCACCAGGCGCTATCATGATCCCTCCGCGCTCAGCCTCGGCGAGCGGGCAATGGACACGGTGCTCGACGCCCTGGTCCGCGGCAAGGTCCGGGGCCGCTTTGGTGGCCGTCTCAAGGCATTGGTTTCCGGCGGCGCACCGCTCAATCCCGACATCGGCATCTTCTTCACGGCACTCGGCTTGCGCATCCTACAAGGTTACGGCCAGACTGAGGCAGCACCGGTCATCAGCGTCAACCGGCCGTCCAAGGTGAAGATGCACACCGTGGGCCCCCCCATGCTCGACGTCGCGGTGCGCATCGCCGACGATGGAGAAATCCTGGTCCAAGGCGACTTGATCATGCAGGGTTACTGGCGCAACGAGGATGCCACCTACGAAGTTATCAACGACGGCTGGCTGCATACTGGCGACGTCGGCCTGATGGACGAAGACGGCTATATCGTCATCACGGACCGCAAAAAGGACATTATCGTCAATTCGGGCGGCGACAATTTATCGCCCCAACGGGTCGAGGGCATCCTTTCCCTTGAGCCCGAAATCGCCCAAGCCATGGTCCACGGCGACCGGCGGCCACACCTGGTGGCGCTCTTGGTACCCGACACCGAATGGATGGAAAACTGGGCAACGAGCCACGCCCGCCCCGCCGACCTGACCGTTCTGGCCACGGACGACGAATTTCAAAAAGACCTGGCCGCCGCGGTAAGCCGGGTCAACGAGGGCCTTTCCAACATCGAACGGGTGCGACACTTCGTGGTCGCCCCGGCCCCCTTCACCATCGAAAACGGCCAGATGACACCGACCATGAAGGTGCGACGCCATGTGCTACGCGAGATTTATGGCGAAGCCCTGGAGGCCCTTTACGGATAACCGGTTGGCGGTTTAACACGGCGCAGCTGAAGGGTGGCGATGGCGATACCGGCAAGGATCGCCGCCATCGACACCAGGGCCTGGATCGACACCCTTTCGTCGAGAAAAAGAAAACCCCACAGCACGCCAAGCACCGGAATCAGGTAGTTGACGAATGACACGAAGGTCGCCCCTGTATCCGAGATCAGTCGGAAATAAAGGATCGTCCCGACCGCCGTTGGCACCAGCCCCAGATAAACGATGGACAGCACGCCTTCAGGGGACGGGCTGAGCATCCACGGCCGCTCGAAGATGAGCGCCAGCGGGATAATCACCAGACAGCCGCAGACCATGACCGCCGTCGTGCGCACAACCGGCGAGAGCGGCGGCAGGCGGCGCGCCAGGGTTGCGGCCGCCGCGTAGCTTAGCGCCGCCCCAGCGACGGCAAGTTGGCGCCACACATCGCCGCCCAGTCCCCGCAGAGCCTCGGTTCCGACGAGAAAGGCAACACCTGCCAGTCCGATGGTGACACCCAACACCTTTAGCACGCCGGCGCGCTCGTCGCGGGTGAAAAAGTGGGTGAGGATTACGGTGGCCAAGGGCATCACCGCCATGAGGATGGCCGCTAGGCCGCTATCGATCCGCTCCTCTCCCCAAGCGATGAGTGTGAACGGCAGCGCGTTGCCGAGGACGGCCAGCCCCAGGAACATGCCCCACAGGCGACCGCCACCGGGCAGGGTCTGACGGCGCAAACGGAGGAAGGCGTACAGGACGAAGCTGGCCAAGACGACGCGGCCGACGGTCATGGTCAAGGGCGGCACAGTCTCGACGCCGATCTTGATGAAGACGAACGGCGAGCTCCAGATCGCCGACAAGACGGCAAGATGGACCAGGCTACGTCCCATGACTGCGCCGGAGTTGCATCGGGCGAGGGCCGTTCTTTCGCCGTCCGCCGGGCCTAAAGCCCGTGATAGTCGCGGTACCAGGCAATGAAGTTGGGAATACCCTCTTCAATGGCGGTCTTGGGCGAAAAACCGAAATCCTTTTGTGCGTCCGAAATGTCGGCATAGGTCTCCTTGACGTCACCGGGCTGCATGGGCTGCAGGTCCAACTCAGCCTTACAGCCCAGGGCTTCTTCGATAAGGCCGATGAAGCGCATCAGGGGCTCGCACTTGCTGTTACCGATGTTATAGATCCGATAGGGCACAGAGCCACCGTCCGCCGCCGGTGGTGTGTCGAGACAGCCGAGGATGCCGCCAACCACGTCATCGACGTAAGTGAAGTCGCGCCGCATGTCACCTTGGTTGAAAACCGGGATGACTTCGCCGGCCAAAATTTTTCGCGTGAAGATGAAGGCCGCCATGTCGGGCCGTCCCCAAGGGCCGTAGACGGTAAAGAAACGCAGTCCCGTCTGGGGCATTCCGTGCAGGTGGCTGTAGGCATGGCTGATCAGCTCCGCCGCCTTCTTCGAGGCGGCATAGAGCGAGACCGGTGTGTCGACCCGATCGGTGACGGCGAAGGGCATTTTTTCGTTGCCGCCATAGACCGAGGACGACGACGCAAAGACTAGGTGATCGAGACGCGCCAAGCGTCGGCAGGCGTCCAACACCACCAAGTGGCCGTCCACGTTGACGCGGGTATAGGCAAAGGGATCAATGAGGGAATAACGGACCCCGGCCTGGGCCGCCAGATGGACCACCCGTGTAATGTCGAGGTTGTCGTCGATAAGCGATTCCATGCCATCGCCGTCGGTAATGTTGAGTTCCCGGAACGTAAACGCGTCCAGCGCCTCTAGCCGGGCCAGGCGCGCCCTCTTCAACGCCACGTCATAATAGGGGTCCAGGTTGTCGATGCCGACCACGCGCTCGCCCCTCTCGGCAAGTGCGAGGGCGACGTGGAAACCTATGAACCCGGCGGCGCCGGTGACGAGGACGGTCATGCCGATCGCTCCGCTAATTGGCAATGCCGCCATCGTATAGCGGCTGGCGGCGAAGAAATCACCTGTTTCCCCCAAAAAGCCGGTGGCGGGCGGGATCGCTCTCTCATTCGGCCCAGGCGATGCGCAAGATGTTGGTGGCGCCCGGCGTGCCGAAGGGAACGCCAGCGGTTATCACCAAGCGGTCGCCGGTAATGGCGAAGCCCTCGCGCACCGCGATATCGACGGCCTTGCTCACCATTTCGCGAAAATCTTTCAAATCCACGGTCTCGAGCGAATGCACGCTCCATACCAGGCTGAGACGACGTGCCGTATCGCCGCGCGGCGTCAGGCCCAGGATGGGCACCGGTGGCCGCTCGCGGGCCGCTCTGAGGGTCGTCGAACCGGTCGTGGTAAAGGTAACGATAGCCGACGCCCCGATCGTTCGGGCAACCTGGCGGGCGGCGGCGGTGATGGCATCGGCGGCCGTCTCTTCGGGATCGTAGCGCTCGGCCTCGAGGATGGTGCGATACAAAGGGTCGCGTTCGACCCGGTTGACGATGCGATCCATCATCGCCACCGATTCGACGGGATATTCACCGGCCGCCGTCTCCGCCGAAAGCATGACCGCGTCTGCTCCGTCATAGACAGCGGTGGCCACGTCCGAGGCTTCGGCCCGCGTCGGCGTCGGCGCATGGATCATGGATTCGAGCATCTGGGTCGCCACCACCACCGGCTTGCCGGCGTGACGACAGGCCCGGATGATACGCTTTTGAAGGCCCGGCACGTCTTCGGGCGGCATCTCGACGCCGAGATCGCCACGTGCCACCATCAGCGCGTCCGCCAACTCGATAATACCGTCCAGGTGATCGATGGCCGAAGGCTTTTCCAACTTGACCAAGATGCCGGCCTTGCCACCGACAATCTTGCGCGCCTCGGCCACGTCGTCGGGCCGCTGAACGAAGGAGAGCGCCACCCAGTCGACCCCTAGTTCGAGACCGAACCGCAGGTCCCGATGATCCTTTTCGGTGAGCGGCGACAGGTCAAGCACGGCGCTCGGCACGTTGACCCCCTTGTGGTCCGACAGCGTACCGCCGATGACGACGCGCGTTTCGGCCCACTCGGCACCGCATTCGGTAACGCGTAGGCGGATCTTTCCATCGTCAATCAGCAGGTCCATATCCGCCTTCAAGCTGGCGAATATCTCGGGATGGGGTAACGGCGCGCGCCGGGCGTCCCCTTGCTCACCGGTCAAATCGAGCCGATAGGGCATACCGTCGGTCAACTCCACCGACCCGCCGACGATGTCGCCCACCCTAAGTTTGGGGCCTTGTAGGTCCAGCATAACGCCGATGGGCCGATCAAAGCGGCCCTCTAGACGCCGGATGATGTCGAGGCGACTCTTGTGGTCCGCATGGGTGCCGTGGCTGAAGTTAAGACGGAACACGTCCGTCCCCGCTTCGAACAGCTCGGCAATCGATGCCTCCGTGGAACTGGCGGGTCCCAGGGTAGAGACAATCTTGGCATTGCGCGTTCGTCGCATGACGTCACCATGAGCTAGAAGCCCACCCACATTATCCCCGTTACGGGTTTACCACCAGGATGGCCCGGAAATCGTTGACGTTGGTGAAGGTAGGGCCCGTGACCACCAGGTCGCCCAAAGCCGAAAAGAAGCCGTAACCATCGTTGTTGGACAAATGCGCCTTGGCGTCCAGTCCCATAGCGGCGGCACGGGCCAGGGTGTCGGGTGAGAGGAATGCGCCGGCATTGTTCTCGGTCCCGTCGATACCATCGGTGTCGCAGGCAATCGCCCAAATTCCGGGATCACCATCGAGAGCCAGGGCAAGAGCCAGCAGATATTCGCAATTGCGTCCACCGCGCCCCCCGCCCCTTACCGTAACCGTTGTTTCGCCGCCCGAGAGAAGAACCTGGCCAGGCGGCGTCCCAAGCGCCCGGCGAGCCTGTTCGGCGGCCACCTCACGTGCCTCCCCTTCGATGGCGTCACCCACCATTACCGGCACGTAACCAGCGGTGCGGGCGGCGCCGGCGGCCGCCTCCAGGGCCTCACCGGGGGTCGCCACCAAGGTCGTCTCGGTTGCCGCCAGGCGGGGGTCGCCAGGCTTTGGCGTTTCGTCGGCGGCGGCGCGTAAATGACGGGCTACGGCGGACGGCGCGTTGATCGCATAGCGCTCAAGAATGGCGATGGCGTCGGCAAAGGTGGTCGGATCAGCAACCGTGGGGCCCGAGGCGATGACCGCGGGATCGTCGCCGGGAACGTCGGAAATGGCCAGGGTCACCAGTTGGGCTGGATGGGCGGCAGCGCTAAGCCGTCCCCCTTTGACCGCTGATAGGTGCTTGCGCAGGCAGTTCATCTCGGAAATCGTCGCACCCGAAGTCAGCAAGGCCTTGCTGACGGCTTGTTTGTCTTCAAGTGACAGGCCGGGTGCCGGCAAGGACAACAAAGCCGAACCGCCGCCCGAGATCAAACACAGTACCAGGTCGTCGGGGCCGGCGTCCGTCACCAAGGCCAAGATGCTGGCCGCCGCCGCCGCGCCGGACGCATCGGGAACCGGGTGAGCGGCTTCGATCACCTGAATTCGCTGACACGGAACGCCATGGCCGTAACGGGTAACCACCAGCCCCGAAAGCGGGTCCGGCCAGTGTGTCTCGACGGCTTGGGCCATGCTGGCCGCCGCTTTGCCGGCACCGACGACGATGGTGCGGCCCTGGGGCGGCAGCGGCAGGTACGGCGGCACGCAATGTTCCGCCTGGGCACGCGCCACGGCCGCGTCGAAAAGCGTTCTCAGCAGGTCCTTGACCATTGACGAGTTCCCGGCAAGCAATTGGGGGCAGCCGTCTTGTCGCCCATCATATAGGGAATATCGCCCGCCGCCGCACATGATTGGCGTCAGCCCTGCGAACGGCTAGGATACGGCGGCGGCTAAATAAAGGGGCACGGACGACGACCGATGGCGAAGTTCTTATCGAAGGCGCTTTCCACCCTGACCCCCCCGGAAACGGAGGACCAAGAAGCCCAAGCGCCGGCGGCCCGCCAAACCAAAGAGCGCGAAGCCGCCTACCGACGCCGTGCCCGCCGCGGTGGAGCCGGACGCGGAGATCGAAACCATCGAGAGCCTGGAGGATGAATTAGTGGAATCGCCGGTTAGCGCGGCCAAGGAACGGGCGGAACCGGTCGCGGCGCCGGTCAAGAAAGCAGCCAGCAAGAAAACTATCAAATCACCTGCGCCGGACGGCGCCCATCCCATGACGGCGGAACGCCAGGCGCTGATCCAAGAGGCGATGGCGGTGCACAAGTCCAAATCCAAGCTCCTTGACGAGCTGAGCCCGGAACAGCGAAAGAAGCTGCGCATTCTGGCGGGCAAGGCTCTTCTCGGCGAATGATCGGATCGGGGCAGTGCCAACGATGAAGCCTGGAGCCCGCAAACCGCCGGCCAAAATGACCGTCGCCGAGGCGCGTCGTCTGGCGCGAGCACTGCGCGGCGGTGACCGCCGGGCACTGGCGCGCGCAATTACGTTGATTGAATCGACCCGAGCCGACCATCGAAGAGCGGCAGACCGCCTGCTGCGTTCCATCCTGCCCCATACAGGTGACTCGATCCGACTCGCCATATCGGGCGTGCCGGGGGTCGGAAAATCCACCTTCATCGAGGCCCTGGGACTACACAGTATCGACCGTGGTCACCGGGTGGCCGTGTTGGCGGTCGATCCCTCAAGCCCGCGCGCCGGTGGATCCATCCTCGGCGACAAAACCCGCATGGAGGTCCTTTCGCGCAACACCGCAGCCTTCATCCGGCCGTCGCCCACCGGTGGCACGGTGGGTGGCGTGGCACGACGCACGCGCGAAGCCATACTGGCCTGCGAGGCCGCCGGTTTTGACGTAGTAATCGTTGAGACCGTGGGCGTAGGACAGTCTGAATTCGCCGTCGCCGACATGGTTGATATGTTCGTCTTGCTTCTGGCCCCGGGCGGCGGAGACGACCTTCAGGGGATAAAGAAGGGCATCATGGAACTGGCCGACGTGGTGATCGTCAACAAGGCAGATGGCGACCTTAGCGCAGCGGCACAGCGGACTCGCGCCGACTTTACCGCCGCGATGGGCTTGATGCGGGCGGCTTCGCCCCACTGGGCGCCGTCGGTGATGGCGTGCTCGGCCCTGATCGGCTCCGGCATTGGCGAAGCCTGGGAGACAATAGAACAGTTCCGGGACGCCATGACCGGCGCCGGGCATCTGGAAGCGCGCCGCGCCAATCAGGCACGCGCCTGGATGTGGAATGAGGTCAACGAGACCCTGATGGAGCGCTTGCACAAGGATGACCGGGTACGTCAAGTGGTGAAGGCGATGGAAGTAGAGGTCGCGGCGGGAAAACGCAGCCCAACGGAAGCGGCCCAGGCCATTCTCGCTGCGTTTTTGGATGGCTAGGGCATGAGCCCTGTTTGAGAACAGAGACGCGCGAATATCCCCTACGATCCAATCATTGGTTTGAATCCAATAATTTAATCCTATATGTCTCCTAGACTTGTGGCCCTCAGATGGAGGGCGGAGATAATCAGTAAGGATGACATTGACAAACTCTTCAACTGACGCCGGCCATTTCGGGACCAAACTGCGCCGCGCCGTTGCCGGTATCCTTCTGGGCGTGCTGACGGCCCTTGGGCTCCGCGCCCCTGACACCGGCGAGGCTTTGGCGGCGGACCCTGAGAACACACTCCTGATGGACCTTAAGGACGGCCAGGTGGTCATCGAGATGCGGCCCGACTTGGCGCCACGCCACGTCGCCCGCATAAAGGAACTGGTGCGCCAGGGATTCTATGACGGCTTGACCTTTCACCGGGTTTCGCGCGGCTTCATGGCGCAGACCGGCGATCCCAACGGTGACGGCACAGGGGGGTCCGGGGTTAAGCTCGATGCCGAATTCTCGTCCGAACCCCACGTCCGGGGCACGCTTTCGATGGCCCGTGGAGAGCACCCCGACAGCGCCGATTCACAGTTCTTCATCGTCTTCTCCCGAACGCGCCATCTCGATAACCAATACACGGTTTGGGGCAAGGTGATCGACGGCATGGAACACGTGGGCAAGATCAAACGGGGCGACGATGACCGCGACGGCGCCGTCGACGACCCCGACAGCATTTTACGCCTGCGTGTCGCCACCGACGTCAAGAAGTGAATCTTTATTTCTCCAACTGATCGTAAACCAGACGGGCGAGACCCAACAGGTCGGGGCGCGGCACCTTGCCGGTCAGTGCGTATCCCATGGGTCCGTCTATCCAGTAGAACGCGGCCACGTCGCCCTCATTGACGAACCGGAAGGCGGTATCCTTGCCCAACCGGCCACTACGCACATAAAGCATGACCCGCCGCCCGCCGCCGTCTTCATACATGAACTGGGCGGCCGGCAAGCCGGCGTCCGGCAACAGCCGCCCACCAACCAGATGAAACCCAGCCCCGGTCAGTCCGGGAGCACGCACGGCACGACCAAGACGCTTCGACAGCCAGGCCACCAAGTGCTTTTCCTCGTCGGCCCCAACTTCAACAGGGTGTCGGACCTCGGGTAGATACACCACATGCGCCCCCATGGCGCGTTGGACGAACCGAATGGCGGCCAAATCGCCATTGCCGTGCCAGTTCTTGAGACCCCAGCCAGAAGCGGCGCCGGCGGCGAATAGGACGATTGCAGCCGCGATTCGCATCCACGCGGGCATCGACCGTCCGGTCCGATTCCGCCCAACCGAATTTTGAAGGGACGCGGGAAGAGGCTCGTCAAGAACACCGTCGAAGTGCGCGTGGAGCGCCGCCTTTTGCCGTTTCCAGGCTTCCACCTTGGCGCCGTCGTCGGCATGTTCGGTAAGCCACGCCTCGACCTCGGTGTACCGCACCTCATCCAGTTCGCCATCCACATAGGCATGCAGTTCGGCGTCGCCGAGTGATCTGGGTGGGGTATTCATTTTACCCTCCTGAGGACGGTTGGATCATCCCCTTCCATCAGGTGGCGCAGCCGTTCCCTGCCGCGCGCCAGGCGCGACATGACGGTTCCCATAGGCACGCCGAGAATTTCAGCGGTCTTCTTATAGCTCATCTCCTCCAGACCGACGAGCAGCACCACATGGCGTTGTTCATCCGGCAACTGATCAAGGGCCCGGGAAATATCGCGCGCAACCAATCCCGTGGTTTGGTCGGCCTGGACGGTGACGCCGTTCTCGACGTCGAGTGTCAGGGGTTGGCCGTCAGGGGCCCGCCTGCGGCGGTAAACGGCATTGACATGCAGGTTGTGCGTGATGGTGAACAACCAACTCCTCATATTGGTGCCGGCCTTGAACAGCGATAGACGCGACAACGCCCGCTCAACACAGTCCTGAACCAGGTCGTCGGCGGCCACGGGGTCCTTGAGGAGCGCCCGGGCATATCGTCTGAGACGCGGTAGCTCGGCGACGACGGCTTGTCGCTTACTCATAATTCGTACCGATTACTATTCCGGTGACGCTGGCCATCTATCCCTCTAAACAAGCGAGCAGCGGTTTCATTCCCGGCGCCGGTTTTTTTCGATATCGGTTCAGTCCGCCGCGGCCGCCGCCGGGGCGCGGGTGAAGACGGAAACAATCTCCTGGCTCGGCGCCGGCGGCACCATGCGGGCCAGGGCCAGCGACAGTACGGCCATGGCGGCACCAGCCAGGAATACGGCGGACGGCGAGATGATCCACAACAAGCCGAAGAGGACCGGGATGACCACCGCCGCTATATGATTGATGGTGAAGCTGACGCCGATGCTGGATGCGATATCGGCCGGGTCGGCGATTTTCTGGAAATAGGTCTTAATGGCGATCGACATGGAGAAAAACAGATGATCGACGATGTAAAGACCGACCGCGATCCAGGGCGAGGAGACGAAAGCGTAGCCGAGAAAAACGGCAATGAGGCCAATGTATTCGCAGGTCAAGGCCCGACGTTCGCCCCAGCGCCCGATCAACTTTCCAATTAGGGGCGCCATGACGATGTTCATAAACAGGTTGGCGAGGAACATCAGGGTCATGGCCTTGACGCTGAAACCGAATTTTTCGACCATCAGAAAGCCGGCAAAGACGACGAAGATCTGGCGCCGGGCCCCGGACATGAAGACGATGGCGTAATAGAGCCAATAGCGCCGGCGCAATATCAGCCGCTTTCGCTGTTCCACCTTGGCCGGAAAACGAGGAAAGGCGATCCACGCCCAGACGGTGAGGGCCACAGTGGCGCTGCCGCCGAGGAGATACACCCAACGCATCCCCAATTCCAAAATCTCGAATGCCAGATAAATGAGACCGAAGGCGGTAAGTCCCGAAAACGAACCGACGGCAATCATTTGGCCCAGGAAGAGGGGCGCCCGGTCCTTGCTTACCCATTGCAGGGCGAGGGACTGGCGGACGGTTTCGAAATAGTGAAAGCCGGTCGACATCAAAACCGTCGTGCAATAGAGGCCAAGGGCGAAGGGGAAGAAACCGGTGATCGCCGTGCCGATACCCAACAGGCACAGCGCGACCATGGCAAAGGTCTGCTCGCGCATCACCAGCAGCACGAAGACGACGGTGAAGGCGAGGAATCCGGGCACCTCGCGCAGGCTTTGCAGGATGCCGATCTCAACGCCGGTGAATGACGCTTCCTCGATGACAAAATTATTGAGCAGCGCCTGCCAGGTAGCGAACGAGAGCGGCATGGCGAGCGCCATCACGATGAGCAGTGCCTCGGGACGCCGCCAATCGCCCCGCAACCTGCGCAGTCCTTCCAACCCGTTGGCAATCAATTTCAAGGACTCGCCCTCGCTTCCACTTAGAATTCCGGCTTAGGCGGTCTGGCTCAGGGCCGCTTCGATGGCGGCCACGGCCTTTGCTGCTTCGCCGCCATCGGGTCCGCCGGCCTGGGCCATGTCGGCACGGCCGCCGCCGCCCTTGCCGCCGACCGCCGCCGAGCCGGCACGCACCAAGTCAATGGCGCTTATGCGCGCCGTTAAATCCTCGCTAACCGCCACCACCAGCGAGGCGCGGCCTTCATTAACCGAAATCAGAGCCACGACGCCCGAGCCGATCCGTTCCTTAAGCTCGTCAGCCATGCCCTTGAGGTCCTTGGGCGGCACATCATCAAGCAGTTGCGGCGAAAACTTGATGCCGTCGATGTCCTTGACCTCCAAGGCGGCGCCGACGCCGCCGGTGGCCAATTTTCGGCGCGTCTCAACAAGATCGCGCTCCAGGTGCCGGCGTTCCTCCAACAGGCCCTCGACGCGTCCCGGCACGTCCGCCGGCTGGGCCTTGAGAAGAGCGGCCGCCTGGCCAAGGATGCGTTCGCGGGCGGACAGATAGTCAACCGCGGCGCCGGCGGTCAGGGCCTCAATGCGGCGCACGCCAGCGGCGACGGCACCCTCCGAGACGATTTTGAAAAGACCAATATCGCCCGTACGTCCGACGTGCGTGCCGCCGCAAAGCTCGGTCGAGAACACAGCGTCGGCGCCCTCGCCCATGGAGACAACGCGCACTTCGTCGCCGTACTTTTCGCCGAACAGCGCCATGGCCCCCGACGACTGGGCGTCCTCGTAGGACATCAGCTCGGTGCGGCTCTCGCCGTTGCGCCGGATCTCGGCGTTGACGTGAGCCTCCACCGCGGTCGTCTGCTCCGGCGTCATGGCCTCGAAGTGGGAGAAGTCGAAGCGCAGGGCGT
>JASLZL010000024.1 GCA_030754885.1 Rhodospirillales bacterium
AAGACCGTGACGACCGTTCTTCCCACGACGGCTGTCCGTGAGTGCGTCCCCGGCAATCTCGCTCAGTCCAACCGCATCATCGAGTTCTCGGTACGGCAACAGCCCGGCGTCGGAAGAGACCTTGGAACCGTGGAACTCCAGCTTCAGCCGACGGTCAAAATAGAGCCTCAGAACCCCGTCTTTCGATTCACCCATCGGGTGAGCCATGTCAGCACCCCAAATCCGCCTATAATGTTATGATTCTTATACCAGAATCCGGGTGCGGTGTCGTCAAATTACACGGTCATCTGGGCAATGCGGGATAATAAGCATGCGCGAAAAAACGATGCATGCGAAATCCAGCTGCAGGGAGGACGTAAATGGCGATCAGCGCTCGGCAGTTCGAGTCCAAAAAGGCTGTCTTGTACAAAAGCATTCGTTCGAAACTCGTTTCAGGCGATCTGCTTCTGTGCTCGGGACGAGCCGCTTTCTCCAAGCTCATCCAAAAAGCGACAAATAGCCCGCTCAGCCATGTCGCTTTCGTCATTCGCGTCGATGATATCGATCGCGTGATGGTCATGGAGAGCGTTGAGTCGCAGGGTGTGCGGACCGTTCCGCTCAGTCATTACCTCAAGAATTACGGCGGCAACGGCAAACCTTACAAGGGCCGTCTTTACATCGGTCGGCATACTGGCTTGGCCAGTCTGGTCAAGAAGAAGCCGAAGCTGCTACGTGAAATGACGCAGATGGCAGTGGATCGGTTTGGTTATCCCTACGATAAGGATGAAATCGTCAAGATCGCCGGGCGGATTGGCTTGGGTTTGTTCGGGCTCAAGAGCAATGCCCGGTTGACGGACGACCAGGAGTATATTTGCTCGGAATATGTGTGGCTGATCTACAAGTACATAAAAATCAACGCGAAAAACGCCACGCCGGGGTTTATTGCTCCCGCCGATTTCGCGAAAGACGAGAACGTCTGTCTTAAATGGCGGCTTCTTTAACGCTGCCGGTCTTCTGACCGGCGTCGAGACAACGGTTGGCACTATTTCAATCTTGAGGAAGGGGCTTGATCGATGAGGTTAAACAGAATGTGGGTGACGTACTTTGCGGTGGCATCCGCCATTCCGTTGTTGGCGGACTGCGGTATGGGCCAGAACCTGTTTAAAGTAGACGCGGCGGCGATCCGGTCCGATTACGACCAAGATATGATCGAGGGATCGGAACCACCGCCCCCGATTAACCTGGATACGTTCGTATTTCACGAGCAGTTCATTCCAACCGCCACCTTCGACCTGAAGAAAGGCTGGGTGGCAAACAAATTGGTGGCCACGCCCATCAAGACAGCCTATGCAGCGGCAGCGGACGGAACGGAGACGGAGACAACGCGGCACGCCGCACGGAACCGGTTGCAAGACAACATCCGTACGCGATCTGACGAAATATGCGACTTCCACAAGAATGCTATTCTGGCCAACAAATCAGTCTTTGATTTGAGCACCAGCGTGCTGTCGGCCATTCTCGGTACGACGTCCAGCGTCGTCGGCGGAGGCACCGCGAGATTCTTGGGTGCGGCTTCCGGCGCAGTAAGTTCCACCGACGCCGCCGTCACCGCCAGCATCTATCAAAACTTGTTTGCGGCTGCGATCATTCGGGAGATCGACCGATCCCGCCAGGAGTTCCTCGAAAACAAGGTGATGCCAAATCGAAAGGCCTCGACCACCGATTACACGGCAGAGCAGGCTATCTTGGATATTAACGAGTACCACATGAAGTGCTCCTTCTATCGCGGCGTCATAGGGCTGACGAAAGAAACGAAAATCGAACCCATGACACGTCAGGAAATATTGGCGGAGATCGAAGTGCTTGAGAAAAAGATGAAAGAACTTGAAAGCATTTTCAATAAATCGGCTGAAGACGGAAAAGTAAAAGAAAGCGAAGTGAAAAGAGACGCCAAGTTTACCTGGGATGTTTACTCGGCCCGGAAAAAGCAATTGTCGGCGCTTTTGGTCGACCCTCGAACTTCTGGGCGGGTGCAGCCGAAATAGGACGATAAATCCGCCGGTTCCAAAAATGGCGAAAACGGTTGGGGACGGTCGCTCAGGGGTGCCATTTGTGTTGCCAGCCTTCGGGGCCAAGGCGGCACTTGTTCCAATCCATGGGCCGGCTTTCCTTCTTGGCGTCGAACTTTTCGTCGATTGCCCTGTCGGGGTCGAAGCCACGACGTTCCAGTTCACGGCCGGCCGGAGAATCATGCACCGGAACGCCGACCAGGGGCAGCCGGTTGAGCCGCGTCGAGCGGCCTAGTTTGTGAAGATAGAGGGTGTATTCCCGCACCAGTTGGTCGTTGCTATTTTGCGCCGGATCCGAGGGTAGCCGACGGGCAAGCCAGACTATGCCGATGACTGCCAGGGCGGCAAAAAGGACCATCTCCATTGCTTCGTCTCCTGTCGTGCCCTCAAGCCTCCGCCTGTCGGCGCTTGGCAAATCGGGCGGCATCCGCGGGGAGGAGGCGCACTTTGAGACGAATGGCCTCCTCTTCGTCGTGGCGTTCGACCACTTCGCCGTGATCGTAGAGCCACGCCAAGGATGCGCCTTCGTCGGGGGCGATGGTGATGTCGATCACGCGGTCGCTTGCGGACAGCTTTTGATCGAGGGCGGCGAGCAGATCGGGGCATCCATCGCCGCTCAGGGCCGACACCGGCACCATCGGTACGTTGGCGCGCTCGGCTTTATTGGCCGCCACCATGCGCTCTTGGTGCGACAAGAGGTCGATCTTGTTGAACACTTCGATCAATCCGACGGCCAGAGCATCGGCCAGGTCGAGTTCGTGGAGTACGCGGTGGACATCTTCTTTCTGGGCTTCGGAATCGGCATGGTGGACGTCACGAACGTGGACGATGACGTCAGCCTCGCAGACCTCTTCGAGGGTGGCGCGAAAGGCAGCAACCAACTCATGAGGCAGATCGGAAACGAAACCCACCGTGTCGGAGAGAATAGCCTTGCGCCCCGAGGGCAAATCGAGACCACGCATGGTGGGATCCAAGGTGGCGAACAGTCGGTCGGCAACGACCGTTTGGGCACGGGTCAGGGTATTGAACAGCGTCGACTTGCCGGCATTGGTGTAACCGACCAGGGCAATCACCGGATAGGGCACACGGCGCCGCGCCCGGCGATGCAGGGTCCGGGTGCGCTGGACGGTCATGAGTTGCCGCTTGAGGCGCGTAATCCGACCGCCGATTTGGCGGCGGTCAGCCTCTATCTGGGTTTCTCCCGGACCGCCGAAGAAGCCGAAACCGCCACGTTGGCGTTCCAGATGGGTCCAGGAGCGAACCAAGCGTGAGCGCTGGTAGGTGAGGTGAGCCAACTCGACCTGCAAGCGCCCCTCGCGGGTCCGTGCGCGGGCGCCGAATATTTCCAGGATCAGCCCCGTGCGGTCGATGACCTTGCAGTTCCAGGCGTGCTCCAGGTTGCGCTGTTGGACCGGCGTCAGCGCCCCGTCGACGACCGCCACGGCGACCTCTGACCGATCGTCGGCGCCGCCGTCGGTGGGCGGAGCTCCGGCAATGAGCCCCGCCAGGCGTTCGACCGCTCCCTTGCCGAGCAGGGTCGCTGGCCGGGGGCGAGCGACGGTGATCACCTCGGCGAGGGTGACATTGAGCGCGATGGCGCGGGCCAGTCCGACGGCTTCCTCCAGCCGCGCCCGGGGAGAGCGTGCGCCGTTACTTTCCGACCTTAGGCACGGGTGAACGACGACGCACAGTTCGGCGCCATTGCCGTTCTTGGGCCGATCCGACATGGTGCCCAAGGAACGCGTCAAGTTATTCCGCGTCGGTTTCTTCTTTATCGGGCTCGAACAACTGGATCGGCAGGGAGGGCATGACCGTGGAAATGGCGTGCTTGTAAACCAACTGGGTGTGCCCGTCCCGGCGTAGCAGGACCGAGAAGTTGTCAAACCAGGTGATGATTCCCTGCAATTTGACGCCGTTGACAAGAAATACCGTGACCGGCGTCTTGTTTTTGCGGACGTGGTTCAGGAAGACGTCCTGAACACTTTGTGATTTTTCTGAGGACATGGGAATTTGCCGCCTTGTTATCTTCCGCAGAGAGACGGGCCGGAGGCGCGCAACTTGCGGTATTGTTTAGTTTCCCTTTTCGCGACCGGCATCCTTAGCGCACGTATGTGAAATTAGGTCACCGGTTCCCGGGTAGCTTACAGGCTCTGGATCAACTTGGAAAGCGCTAGGCAGTTCGGGAAGTGCAAATGCGGCGGAAATGGTTCGAATTCGGCTAGTTGTGGGGCGGCCTCGCGGATCAGGACTGGCACACAACCGGCATTGGCGGCGCATTCCAGATCAACATCCGTGTCGCCGGCGAACCATACATCGCCGCCCTGCTTTATGCCCGTGCCTTCCAATGCCATTGTCACCGGCTCGGCGGCCGGCTTGTCGTGTTCTGCGTCAAAGGCGCCAACCAGCTGCCCGAAGTGATTCTCCCAGCCCAGGTGGGCCGCCTCTCGGCGCAACACGTCGCCCAATTTGTTGCTCACCACGCCCAGGTAGAGCCCCGCTTGGCGTAGTTCCCCTAGCATTCGATCGGCGCCGGGACTGGGCCGCAGCAGGTCCAGATGGATGGCATTGAAGTGCTGGTAAAACACCTGACCTGCCTCTTCCCAACGATCGCCGAAAAGTTCGGGAAAGCTGTCGCGCATGGATTTGCGGACGCGCTGGCGGGTTTCTTCGAGGGACCATTCCGCGAGCCCGAAGGCCCTGAGCGTTACGTTCTGCGCCGCATGAATGGTCGGCCAAGTGTCGACAAGGGTGTTGTCCCAGTCGAAGAGAATGGCTTTGGGTCGCGCCGTCATGCGGCTCCCTTGTTGGCCGGCCGTTCAATATAGTCGGCGTAATAGTCCATGAGCTTGCGCGTCAGGGGGCCGGCGCGACCATTGGCGATCGGCTTACCGTCAAGGCGTACCACCGGTTTGACGAAGGACGTGGTGGAAGTGAGGAAGGCCTCCCGCGCGCGCCGCGCCTCGGCCACAGTGAATGTGCGCTCGACGAACTTGATGCCCTCCTCGGCCGCTAACCGCAGTACCGCGATGCGCGTGATGCCGTTAAGGATGGCCCGGTCCACCTGATGAGTAATCAGTTCTTTCTTGGCGGTGACGATCCAGGCATTGGTCGATGTGCCTTCGGTAACCCGGCCCGCATCGTCCACCATCCATGCTTCATAGGCGCCGGCGACCTTCGCCACTTGTTTTCCCAATATATTAGGAAGAAGGGATACGGATTTGATATCACAACGTTTCCATCGGATATCAGGGGTGGTAACTACGTGGATGCCCTTGCGTGCGGATTTGATGTCGAAGGGCGGCACGTGCTTGGTTGTCAGGACCAGCGAGCTTTTCGACGCGTCCGGGAAGGCATGGTCTCGCGACGCCACGCCACGGGTGATCTGTAGATAGATGATGCCGTCGCTAACCCGGTTGCGACGCACCAGTTCGCGCATCACAATGTCGAGTGCGCGGGGCGATATTGGCCAGGCGATCTGCAATTCCTTGAGCGAACGGGTCAGACGTGTCATGTGGCCGTCTCCGTCGACGAATTCCCCCCTGTGAATACAGGTGACCTCATAGACGCCGTCGGCGAACTGGTAGCCGCGGTCTTCGATATGTACGGCGGCCTTGCCGTGCGGGACGTACCGACCATTGACGTAGGCGATTCTTGGCATTCCTTCCCCTTCTCTCAAAAATATTCGAGGCTGACCGAAAACATCTTTTCTACCTTGCGGATTGCCTCGCTCGACGAGAACAGGACGACACGATCCTTGGCCTCGATCACCGTGCTACCGCGCGGGCTGATCACTTTGTCGTCGCGAACCAGGGCTCCAATCAGCACTCCAGGCGGAAATTTGACTTCCTTTAAGGGCTTGCCGACCAGAGGAGAGGTTGCCAAGGCCTCTGCCTCTATGAGTTCGCCAAAGCCCTCGCGGAGCGTGTGAACTGAATGGATACGGCCGCGACGGACATGTTGCAAGATGGTGGAAACCGTTATATTGCGGGGACTTACGACCACGTCGATGCCGAGTGACGGAATCAGGGATTCGTAACTACCCTTGTTGATCAGGGTAATCGCCCGCTGGCAGCCGTATCGTTTGGCGAGCAAAGACGCCAATATGTTGGTTTCGTCGTCGTTGGTTACCGCGACAACCGTATTTGTTTCGGCGACGCCCGCTTCCTCCAAGAGATCGGGATCAAGTACGTCGCCTTTGATGACCAGCGTACGGTTCAACCGGCTGGCCACCATGCCCGCCCTTTGTTCGTTGGTCTCGATAATCTTGGCGTTGACCCACGAAAACTCCCTTTCGATCTCTTCGGCCAGGAATAGGCCCACGTTTCCGCCGCCGCAAATGAGCAGGCGCCGCGCCTCCGGCTCCTCGTGACCGAAGGCCGCCATGGCGCGCGACACTTGTTCGGTATCGACGACGAAGTAGACCTCGTCGCCGGGCAGCATGCGGTCGTCGGCCGTTGGTACAATGGGCCGACTGTCGCGGGTCAGCCCCGTGATGACAATGTTGAGATTGGGAAATAATTGGGTGAGCTGTCTCAATGGCGTGTGCACAAGCGGGCAATCTTCTTCGCAGCGTACCCCAAGCAAACGCACCTTGTCGCCGACCAAGGGGATCATTTCGAAGGCCCCCGGTACCCGCAGGCGGCGGGTGACGGAACGGGCGACTTCGATCTCCGGCGAAATTATGACGTCGATGGGCATGTGGTCGGGCAGAAACAGGTCGGCCCATATGGGTTGCAGGTAACTCTGTTGGCGTATGCGGGCGATCTTGGTAGGCACGTCGAACAGGGAATGGGCGACCTGGCACGCCACCATGTTGACCTCGTCGGCGTAGGTGACGGAGATGATCATGTTGGCATCTTCGGCACCGCCCCTCTCAAGGACGTCGGGATGAGAGGCGTTGCCGACGACTCCCTTGACATCCACGGTGTCGCTAATGCGGCGAATCAGGTCGGGCGATTGGTCGATAATTGTGACGTCATTGCCTTCCGAAGCCAAATAGCGGGCGATGGAGGAACCAACCTGCCCGGCGCCGCAGACGATAACTTTCATGGGGCAATTACCTCATTGAGTATCGAAATTCGTGTGCCGGCGCCGCGATCACCGGGCGCCACGGCGGCGGCTGTCGTCCTGAACGCCCAGGGTCTTAAGCTTGCGGTGCAGCGCCGAGCGCTCCATTCCCACAAAGCCGGCTGTGCGCGAGATATTGCCGTCGAACCGATCCACTTGGGCGAGCAGGTATTCACGCTCGAATATTTCACGCGCTTCGCGCAGGGGCAAGCCCATGATCTCGTCACCCTTGTCGCGCTGCAAGGCGGCTGGCGCTATAGCACCGATCTCGGCCGGCAAACTATCGGCACGCAAAGGCTCTCCGGGGTCTCCTGGCGCCATGATAAGCAGACGTTCGATCACGTTTCTCAACTCGCGCACGTTGCCCGGCCACGTGTAGGACTGCAAGGCGACCAAGGCGTCTTCACCAAAATGGCGTGGCGTTTGGCCCGAGGAATTCGCCGCCCGATCCATGAAATGGGTGGCTAGTAGGGGGATGTCCTCGCGTCGTTCGCGCAAAGACGGCACCTCGATGGGAACGACGCTGAGCCTGTAGAACAGATCCTCACGGAAGGTGCCGGCGCCCATCGCCGCAGCCAGGTCCTGGCTTGACGCGGCGACAACGCGAACATCGACCTGGATCGGCGTGTCGCCGCCTACCCGCTCGAAGGTTTGTTCTTGTAAGACGCGGACGATTTTACCCTGGGTTTCCAGAGGCATGTCCGCCACTTCGTCGAGGAAAAGGGTGCCGTTGTGGGCGCGTTCAAAAGTTCCCTCCTTGCGACCTTGCCCGTCCCCGCCCTCGGCGCCGAACAGTTCCATTTCCATGCGGCCTGGTTCCATGGTCGCGCAGTTGAGCACGACGAAGGGTTCTTGGGCCCGCCCCGACCGCGCGTGCAATAGGCGCGCCACCACTTCCTTTCCCGAGCCCGCGGGACCCGTGATGAGGACGCGGCTATTGGCCGGCGCTACCTTATCAAGGGCCTGGCGGACCTGGTTGATGGCCGGTGATTTACCAATTAATTCGTCGTCGGCGCCGGCCCTGATCTTCAGTTCCTGAATTTCTTGGCGTAGCCGCGCCGCTTCGACGGCGCGCTCGACTATGAGGATCATGCGATCCGCGGTGAACGGTTTTTCGATGAAGTCGTAGGCACCTTCCTTGATGGCGGCGACGGCCGTCTCGATGGTCCCGTGGCCGCTCATCATCACCACGGGAAGAGACGCGTGTTTTTCCTTTATGACCTTTAAGATACCGATGCCGTCCAGTTCACTGCCCTGCAACCAGATATCGAGCAGCACTAGGCTCGGAAGCCGCTCTTCGATGCCGGCCAGAGCATCGGCGCTGCCGCTGGCGGATCGCGTATCGAATCCCTCGTCCTCCAGGAGGCCCGACGTGAGCGTTCGGATGTCCTCTTCATCGTCGACGATTAAAATATCATGAGCCATCGATCAAAATCCGGGTAGTGACTTCCACGGGATCGGGTGGCCGGGCGTCGTCGGTTTCCGCGTCGTTCGACCAGGATTCGGGGTGAAAGACAAGCGAGATGAGGGCGCCTCCTCCGTCCCGGTTCTCAAGCGTCACCTCGCCGTGGTGGTCTTCCATGATCTTGCGGACGATGGCCAGCCCCAGGCCGGTTCCTTTGTCTCGGGTCGTCACGTAAGGCTCGGTGAGGCGCTCTCGGTGTTCCTCGGGCAGGCCGAGGCCATTGTCTTCCATGGCGACAATGACGTGACTGCCGACCTCGGCGGGTCCTCGGCTGAGGCGCAGTAAGATAGTTCCCGAAAGCCCGGGATCGTGCTGCGCCGCCTGGGCTTCAATGGATTCCGCGGCATTCTTGAACATGTTGGTGAGAGCCTGATTGATCTGCCGACGGTCACAACTGATGTGGATGTCTTCTTCGCCCAAGTCCAGATCGTAATTGGTGGAAGGATGGCGGGCACGTTCGAGAAACGCTGCTTGACGGCAAATTTCGGACAGATTCTCTGGTTTCAGGGTTGCCTGGGGCATGCGGGCGAAGGACGAGAACTCGTCCACCATGCGGCCGATATCCTCGACCTGGCGCACGATGGTCTCGATGCAGTTGCTGAAGGTCTTGGGGTCGTCTTCGATCTGCTTGAGGTACTTTCGTTTCAGGCGCTCGGCCGAGAGTCGGATGGGGGTCAGAGGGTTCTTGATCTCGTGGGCGATACGCCGCGCCACATCGGCCCAAGCTGCCGTGCGCTGGGCCGAAAGCAGCTCGGTAATATCATCGAAGGTGACCACGTATCCAATGACCTGCCCATTCAGACTTTCTGCCGTAATGCTGACAATGAGGCTGATCGGGCGATCTTGGCGAACGACATTGATTTCCGCCTGATGCGGTCGGTCTGGACGGTTCCTGACGATGTCCAGAAGTTTGGCCATCTCGGGCACCACGGTGTCCAGACCTGTACCGATGGCATCGGCGAGGTCAGTTGCCAGAAGTTCCGAGGCCGAGCGGTTAGGCAAATGAATGCGGCCCTGGTCATCGAGTCCGATGACCCCGGCGGACACACCCGCTAATACCGTTTCCGTGAAGTGGCTCCGCTCGCCGAGTTGGCGGTTGGCTTCGACCAAGCCTCTCTGCTGGGTGTCGATCTGGCTGGTCATGCGGTTGAAGGCGCGGCTCAATATTCCGATCTCGTGGCTTGCCGCCGTCGCCTCTACACGCGCCGTCAGATCGCCCTTTCCGACCCTTTCAGCGACCGAGATCAGGTTGCTGATGGGACGGGCCAGTTGGGTCGCCAAGGTGAGGCCAATCCACACCGCTGCCAGCAACAAAAGCAAAGCCACGACCACGAAGATCATGACGAACGTAATCTGAATCCCCTTGCGCCGCTTCTCCAGGCTCTTGTACTGGGTAACCGCCTTGTCGGTCAGTTCGATGTGCTCAAGAACGCGGGATTCGATAAAACGGCCGACTAACAGATAAGCATCGGCGAAGCGGTTCAACTTGACCAAGGCGCGCACCCGGTCCTCCTGGCCGCCTGTCAAGACAACGACCTCGCCCGTGGCGGCCTGCTTCAGGTCCCGGCCCAACACCCTTTCCAGTTCAAGCGACATACTGAATCTCGATCGGGCCAGAGTCCGGCCGTCGCCGTCCATCACCATGGCCTCGGGTAGGGAGCGCAGGCCCGCCTGGGCCGAAAGAATCTGGTTAAATCGGACTGGATTGCGCATCAGAAAAGGCGCATCTCGGTTGAGGTCGTTGGCCATGGCCAAGGCATCGGCGCGGATGTTTTGCTGGTGTTCGTGCAAATAGGCGCGGGCAACGGCCTGCGATTCCTCCACGGCCGTGCGAACCCGTTCATTGAACCAGGCCTGGATGCCGAAATTGAGGAAAAGTGCCGAGAAAACGGCAACCAGGATGGCCGGCGTGACTGCCACCACGCTAAACAAAAAGACCAGTCGGACGTGTAACCTTGAACCCGCCAGACCCCGACGGCGCTCGGCCCATACGTTGGCCAGGCGGCGTGCCACGACGACGGCCAACAAAAGCAACAGCACCGCGTCGAAGTAGAGAAGCAAGAGCACCGTCTTTGGATCAGGTCCCAGGAGCGACGAGCCGGTCATGGTGGCAACCGTCGCCGAGCCCGACGCCACCGCTGCTGCCGCTAAAGAGTAGGCTAACTTGCGGCTGAGCCCGACTCGTCGGGCCCATAGGCGGAAGCGCCCGAGCAGTCGGCTCCAACGGCGAAGGTTGGTGTTCATTTTGGTGCCCCCCGTGACACCGGTATGTCGAGTTCTCTGATTTTTTTACGCAAGGTATTGCGGTTGAGTCCTAAGATCTGCGCTGCCTTGATTTGGTTGCCGCGCGTCGCTTGCAGGCTAAGCGTGATCAGGGGGCGCTCAACCTCGCGCAGGACGCGTTCGTAAAGGCCGGCGGCGGGAAGGCCATCGCCGTGGGCAAGGAAATAGCTCTTGAGGTGGCGTTCGACTGAATCGGAAATTCCGTTGCCCTCGACAGGCGGCGCGGTGTGCGTGTCATCGGCCAGCTCCGCATCGACGACATCGACGCCGATCATCTCTTCTGAATAAAGGGCCGCCAAGCGCCGCACCAAGTTTTCCAATTCTCGGACATTGCCCGGCCAAGAATGGCGTTTCAGCCGCTCCATGGCGTCGTCATCGATGATTTTCCATGGCAGGCCTTCGCCGGCCGCCCGGGCAAGGAAACTTCGAATGAGCTCGGGTATATCGTCACTGCGCTCACGCAGAGGCGGCAGGCGGATCGGCACCACATTGAGGCGGAAATAGAGGTCCTCGCGGAACCGGCCCTGGCGGATTAATTGGCGCAAGTCACGATGGGTCGCGGCAACGATACGGACGTCGGCACGTTGGGAGGCGCGACCGCCGACGGTGGTGTATTCGCCTTCTTGAAGGACACGCAACAGGCGCGTCTGCGCTTCCAGTGGCATGTCGCCGATCTCGTCGAGGAAGAGTGTGCCGCCATCGGCCTGCTGAAAGCGCCCCATGTTGCGCGACGTGGCTCCCGTAAAGGCGCCTTTTTCATGGCCGAACAGTTCACTTTCGATGAGTTCGCGCGGAATTGCCGCCATGTTGACGGCAACGAATGCGCGGTCACGGCGCTTGCCGTAATCGTGGAGTGCGCGCGCTACCAACTCCTTGCCGGTTCCCGATTCGCCCTCAATCATTACCGTCAGATCGGTTCCCATGAGCCGCGCCAGGGTGCGGTAGATCTCTTGCATGGCGGCCGAGCGTCCGATGAGAGGGAGCTGGTCCTCGGCCTCCCCTTCCCCACCGTTGGACGTCGCCGCCGGCGGGGTCTCGAGAGCACGTCGAACCACGTTGACCAGCTGGTTGAGGTCGAAGGGCTTGGGCAGGTACTCGAAGGCGCCGCGCTCGATGGCCTTGACCGCCGTCATCAGGGTGCTTTGAGCGCTCATCACGACGATGCGAAGATTTGGCCTGAGTTTGCGGATGCGCGGAATCAGGTCGAGACCGCTTTCATCGGGCATGACTACGTCGGTAATTACAAGATCGCCGTCACCGTTGCTTACCCATTGCCAAAGCGCGGCAGCGGTGCCCGTCGTGCGCACCTCGTAACCGGCCCTTCCCAGGGCCTCGTCAAGGACGGTGCGGATGCTGCGGTCGTCGTCGGCGACCAAGATGGTGGAGGCCATCGTCACGATGCCTCCCCGACGTGGGCGTTATCCTCGGTGACGGTCGGCAACCTAACCCGAAAGACTGTACGGCGGGGCTGGCTGTCGAATTCGATGACACCGCCGTGATCGCCGATAATTTTGGCGACCAGGGCAAGGCCAAGGCCGCTGCCCGAGGGCTTGGAAGTGACGAAGGGATCGAAAAGATGAGGCTGAATGTCTTCGGAAATGCCGCCGCCGTTGTCATGAATGCCGACCATCAAAGGAAGGTGAACCCGGGCCTCACTTCCCGGTACGGCGAAGCGGACTCCGTGTCTGTAGGCGGTGGAAAGCACAATTTCGCCGCCGTCCTGGGGCGCTGCCTCGGCGGCGTTCTTCACTAGGTTAAGAAAGACCTGCACCAATTGATCGTGATTGCCCGGTACCGGTGGCAGAGAGGGATCGTAATCTTCTTGAAAACGGACGTGGCGGGCAAAGCCGTTGTGCGCCAACTGATGCACCCGATCGAGCACCTGATGGATGTTGACCGCCTCGGGACGCAACAGAGCGCTGTCCGAGAACACACCCATGCGATCAACCAAGGCGCAGATGCGGTCGGTCTCATCGCGAATCAAGCGGGTCATGGGGCGGTCGCCGGGAGCACAGTTCTGTTCCAAGAGTTGTGCCGCGCCACGAATTCCGGAAAGTGGATTTTTTACCTCGTGGGCCAGCATCGACGCCATGGCGGTGACCGAACGGGCGGCACCCCGGTGGGTAAGTTGGCGGTTAATCTTATCGGCGATGGAGCGTTGGTGTAGGGCGATAACGATACATCCGGGCGATTTGGCGAGTGCCGACACCTGAATGTTGAACAAGTGGCGGCCAATGCGGGGTGTGTGCAAGGTAACGCCGTATTCGGAGATCGCCGTGCCTTGGGCGCGCACCAGCCCTATGGCCGAGAACAACGGGCTATCGGCGGGCAAAAGGGTATCCAGGGCCAAGCCCTCAAGATGGTCAGCGCTGCCCTTGAACAGTTCTTCGCCGGCCCCGTTGACGTGGACGATTATGCATTCGGCATCTATCACCACGACTGGAGAAGCCAGTGCATCAAGGATGGCGGCGGCGTCCACCCTGACGCCCGGAAAAGCTTTGTGCAAGTCGACGGCCGGTTTACCCATCAGGCCGCCATTCGATCTATGAGGGGGGCGTAATATCGGCGTACCAATTGGCGTACGTGTTGGGGGTCATCAAGGCGCATGACACGGGCGCGAAATTCGGCCGACCCGTGCAGGCCCTTGGTGTACCAACCAAGGTGTTTGCGGGCGTTCCGCACGCCCTTGTGGATGCCGTAATGGCTGAGCATGTCTTCGTAATGCTCAAGAAGAATTGCCATCTGGTGCACCAGATTTGGTTCCGCCCGGCGTTCGCCGGTGGCTAGGAAATGGCGCACTTGGTCAGGGAACCAAGGTCGGCCGTATGCGCCGCGGCCAATCATCACCCCGTCGGCGCCCGATATCGATAAAAGATCGCGGGCGTCGTCCACGGTGGTCACGTCGCCGTTGCCGATGACCGGGATATCGACGGCGCGCTTGACCTCACCGATAAAGGCCCAATCGGAGCGACCCTTGTAAAATTGGCATCGCGTGCGTCCGTGCACGGTGATCATCTTGATGCCACAGTCCTGGGCCAGGCGCGCCAGGCGCGGCGCGTTGCGGTTCGTATCGTCCCATCCGGTACGCATCTTAAGCGTCACCGGCAGGTTCACCGCCTCGCACGTTGCCTCCAAAATACGCGCCGCCTGGTCTTCGTCACGCATCAGGGCCGAGCCCGCCATTTGACCGTTGGTCACCTTTTTTGCCGGACAGCCCATGTTGATGTCGATAATGGCGGCGCCCCGGTCCTCGTTGAGTTTGGCTGCCTCGGCCACCACCTGGGGATCGCAGCCCGCCAGTTGCACCGCCATCGGATATTCCTCGGCGCAATTCGTGGCCATCTTCATGGTGCGGCGGTTGGCGTGGATCATCGCTTGACTGGCGATCATCTCGGAGACCACGAGAGCCGCCCCCGAACGTCTGACCAGACGGCGGAATGGCATGTCGGTGACACCCGACATGGGGGCCAGGATTACCGGGCTATCGAGGGTGATGGTGTCAATTCGAAGGGGCATGGCGCGTGGGCTGTCCTCTGGTGCCTATTAAATAGGCAAATGATCCGCTGATCAACGGAATTGCCTTTGAGAGTGGCAAAAAAGCTCCGTCCGATGTTTTCAGACCATAAGTACGCCGGTGACGAACTTGACTCCGGGATAACCGAGGGTCATCAGCAGGTAGGCAAGCAGAACGACGCGGGCGGCGCGCCGGCCCCGTACGCCGCTTCGAAAATGGGCGAACAGGAGGGCGCCGATGACCACAAAGGCCGTCATGGTCAAAATGGTTTTATGATCGAAGGTGACGAGCACACCGGATTCCAGGTAACGGCTGGCCATTCCCGTACTCAAGCCGAGGGCAAGGACCCCCTCACCCACCACAAGCAAGCGGACCAAGAGGGATTCGCAGTCGGCGATGGACGGCAATCGGGCGGTCAATCGGGTCGGCCTCTTCGACTTCAGCGCCCGGTCTTGAAGGGTCGCGGCCAGGGCCGCCACCGCAGCCATGGTCACCAGGCCATAGGTCAGCACCGAAACCGCGATGTGCACTTCCAGCCATGCGTCGAGGGGAATGCTCAGGGGTTTTTGCGGGGTATGCTGCCAGATCGTAGCCAGGATACCGAGACCCAGCATGTAAGGTAGCATCAGGGACGTCAGGCGCCAGGCTTGGCGGGTGACGGCGGCGATAAGAGCGAAGAGCGCCATGCTTGCCGCCACGGTCACCCACAACGTCGTTGACAGGCCAGTCTGCCAGGCACCGGAAACCTGAACAATGGACCAGGTCAAAGGGCCTGCCACCGCCACTGCCATGAGCGCCCAGTAGAGGCCGTTTCGCGCGCTGTCGGGTCTGAGGCCAAGGAGCATTAGCGGTATCAAGGCCGCCAGAGTCGACAGGCTGAACAGCAGGTCTTGCGTCATGGCCGACAATCCGTCCCGCCGCGTTGGGTATAGTAAGGTGTACCCGAAACGTTATTCCGGCGCACCATCGCGCCACAAGATCGTCTTGGCAAGACCCCTTGCGCCAACTAGCCTATGGTTTCTCGTTGTAAAACCGGACAAGAGATTCTCAAGCGGGGAACGAAATGGGCGAATGCGTGGCCTTGGTTGTCGCCGCGGGACGGGGCGAACGTTTTGGTGGCGAGATTCCTAAGCAGTACATGGCGTTGGGCGGTGAACCCTTGTTACGCCGCACGCTCAGGGCATTTTTAGATCACCCTGCAGTGGATGCAGTGCGCCCGGTCATCCACCCCGGTGATCGGGCGCTGTTCGACGTATCGGCGGCTGGGATGGAACTATTGGAACCGGTGGCGGGCGGCGCAACGCGCCAGGATTCAGTGCGCCTGGGTTTAGAGAGTCTGGCCGGGATGGCCCCCTATTCCGTGCTCATCCACGACGCGGCGCGGCCCTTCGTCGACGAGGGATTGATCTCGCGCGCCTTGTCGGCTTTGGACGAAGTTCCGGCGGCGATCCCGGGTATTCCCGTCAGCGATACCCTGAAGCGGGCTGCCGCAGGCGCCATGCCTCCCAGGCTCGTCGCCGGAACCGTTGATCGCAGCGACCTATGGCGGGCGCAGACTCCGCAGGCTTTCCGTTTCACCGACATTCTCGACGCCCACAGGCGTCTCGCCGATGAGACTCTGACCGATGATGCCGCCGTCGCCGAAGGGGCTGGCCTTGCCGTCGCTCTGGTGACGGGCAGCGAAGACAATTTTAAGATAACCACCGCGGACGATCTCGACCGCGGTCAGCGGCTTCTGGGTGGGGGCGAGATTCGCACTGGTATGGGATACGATGTGCACCGCTTCGGACCCGGCGACCATGTCATGCTGTGCGGTGTTGCGGTCCCCTTCGATGCGGGTCTGGTTGGACACTCCGATGCGGATGTCGGCCTGCACGCCCTGACCGATGCACTTTTGGGCGCCATCGGCGCCGGCGATATCGGCAGCCACTTTCCGCCCACCGACCCGCGGTGGCGGGATGTTCCTTCCGCGACCTTTCTTCGTCACGCCGGGGACTTGATCACGGCGCGGCAAGGGACAATTCTCAATCTAGATGTCACTGTGATCTGCGAGAAACCCCGTCTCGCCCCGCACCGTACCGCCATGGTCGAGCGCATCGCAGAGATCCTGGAACTGGCGGCGGACCGGGTGAGCGTAAAGGGCACCACTACCGAAGGGCTAGGTTTTACCGGGCGTGGCGAGGGCATCGCCGCACAGGGCATTGCGACGATTATCTTTAAATAGTTCTCACATGCAGATATACTTGGTAATCGCTCGTTAGGTATGGAACTGCTGATCGAACGCAGTTATGTTATTGATCGTACACCTAAGCTTGGATACCGCAGCTGGGCCTTAGTTCGCCTTCCCCGATACGTGACGCTGTGAAGGGGGTGGACTGACCGTTGATCAGCCCAGCCGTTTTTTGAAGAAGGCGTAAATGCGCCGCCAGGCATCCTTCGCTTTTCCTGCG